>NZ_JBLVYK010000044.1:0-2533 GCF_048284255.1 Enterobacter cloacae complex sp.6700776
CCTCTGACTGGACTCGAACCAGTGACATACGGATTAACAGTCCGCCGTTCTACCGACTGAACTACAGAGGAATCGTGTGAACGGGGCGCATATTATCGACCTGCGTACGCCTTGTCAAAGGATGGATCGCCGACTTTAGACTGTTTGCTGACAAAATCAGCAAACTGACGTTTTTGCCAACGGAATGCACCATTATTGTGCAGATATACCCCGAATGGGGCAGATCGGAATCCGTTGTCACTGTCTGAAAACAGGCACCAGCGATTGGCTTTCCTTATTTTCAGCCGCTTAGCAAAGATATTGATTCGCTGCCAAAACCTGGCATCCATATTGCAAAACCTGTTTAACAACACAGCCGTTACCGGCACGCTATTTTCGAACAGGGGGCAACATGAACTTAAGACGACTGAAATACTTCGTAAAAATCGTCGATATCGGCAGCCTGACCCAGGCGGCTGAAGTGCTGCATATCGCGCAGCCTGCGCTGAGCCAGCAGGTCGCGACTCTGGAAGGCGAAATGGACCAGCAACTGTTGATCCGCACCAAGCGCGGCGTAACGCCTACCGAAGCGGGAAAAATTTTATATACCCATGCCCGTACGATCCTGCGTCAGTGCGAACAGGCGCAACTGGCCGTGCACAACGTAGGTCAGACCCTGAGCGGGAATGTCTCCATCGGCCTGGCGCCGGGAACGGCCGCATCGTCGGTAACCATGCCGCTGCTTCAGGCGGTGCGCGCGGAGCTACCGGAAGTGCTGGTTTATCTGCATGAGAACAGTGGTTCCGTGCTCAATGACAAACTGCTCAACGGTCAGCTGGATATGGCGGTGCTGTACGATCGCTCACCGGTTGCCGGGATCACCAGCCAGCCGCTGCTTAAGGAAGATCTTTATCTGGTCGGGACCCGTGATTGCCCCGGCCAGAGCATTGATTTAACCGCCGTGGCAGAGATGAACCTGTTCCTGCCGCGCGACTACAGCGCCGTGCGTGTTCGCGTTGACGAAGCGTTCTCGCTGCGCCGTCTGACGGCGAAGATTATCGGTGAGATTGATTCCATCTCCACGCTGACTGCCGCCATTGCCAGCGGCATGGGGGTAACGGTACTGCCCGAGTCTGCCGCACGTTCACTGTGCAGCGCGGCGAATGGCTGGATGGCCCGCATCACCACGCCATCCATGAGCTTACCGCTGTCGTTGAATATGTCCGCGCGCGGCTCCCTGTCACCGCAGGCGCAGGCGGTGAAAGAGATCCTGATGTCTCTGGTCAGTAAGCCGTCGCTGGAAAATCGCGAGCTGCAACTGGTCAGCTGATATTCCAAATAAGCATAAGATGCTGGTTTTTATTATTTGTTCTTCAGCCCGGCTGACTCTAACAATAGCCTTATGTCAGATGCGCCGGAGTGAATCGTGAATTTCCAGCAACTTAAAATTATTCGTGAGGCGGCCAGGCGGGATTACAACCTGACCGAGGTCGCCAACATGCTTTACACCTCCCAGTCAGGCGTCAGCCGACATATCCGCGAGCTTGAGGAGGAGTTAGGCATTGAGATTTTTATCCGTCGCGGCAAGCGCCTGCTGGGCATGACGGAGCCAGGCAAGGCATTGCTGACCATCGCTGAGCGCATTCTCAACGAGGCCAGCAACGTTCGTCGGCTGGCAGATCTCTTTACCAACGACGCTTCAGGTGTGCTGACAATCGCCACCACCCATACGCAGGCGCGCTACAGTCTTCCGACCGTTATCAAAGCATTTCGTGAGATCTTCCCGGACGTACGTCTGGAACTGATCCAGGGCACGCCGCAGGAAATCGAAGTGCTGCTGCATAACGGTGGGGCAGATATTGGTATCGCCAGTGAACGGCTGAGCAACGACCCGCTGCTGGTGGCGTTCCCGTGGTTCCGCTGGCATCACAGCCTGCTGTTACCCGCCGATCACCCGCTGAATCAGGTTTCGCCGTTGACGCTGGAAGAGATCGTCAAATGGCCGCTGATTACCTACCGGCAGGGCATTACCGGACGCTCGCGCATTGATGAAGCGTTCAAGCGTAAAGGGCTCACACCGGACGTGGTGCTGAGCGCGCAGGATTCCGACGTGATCAAAACCTACGTCGAGTTAGGGCTGGGGATTGGCCTGGTGGCCGAGCAGTCTGGCGGAGAATATGAAGCCGGAAATCTGGTGCGCCTGGATACGCGTCATCTTTTCGACGCGAATACCGTCTGGCTGGGGCTAAAGCGCGGGCAGCTTCAGCGCAACTACGTGTGGCGATTTATCGAGCTGTGCAATGCAGGGCTGTCCGTGGATGAGATCAAACGCCAGGTGATGGAACCGGAAGAAGTGGCGATTGATTATCAGATTTAGTCGCTAATCAGTAGGCCGGGTAAGGCGCAGCCGCCACCCGGCAAATTTACCGAACCCACAAAAGCAAAAAGCCTGCTTTAAAAGCAGGCTTTTCAAATTTGGCTCCTCTGACTGGACTCGAACCAGTGACATACGGATTAACAGTCCGCCGTTCTACCGACTGAACTACAGAGGAAT
>NZ_JBLVYK010000045.1:0-2382 GCF_048284255.1 Enterobacter cloacae complex sp.6700776
CCCCTGGGCGAAATGCGCCTGGTAAGCAGAGTTTTTGAAATGTAAGGCCTTTGAATAAGACAAAAGGCTGCCTCATCGCTAACTTTGCAACAGTGCCCCACATCTTTTGTCACCAACGAGCGGCTGCCTATCACCGCACCGTGCCCGATCTTGATTCCGGGCATGACCATTGCCTCAGAGCCGATCCAAACGTCATTGCCAATGACAGTATTACCTGCTTTTTGGAAGGCATCGAGTGCGCTTGAGAATGCAGGTTCTTCCTGCATATAAAAGAACGGGAAAGATGATGCCCAGTCGTACCGATGCCCCTGATTGCCAGCCATGATAAAGGAAGCCCCACTCCCGATAGAGCAGAAACTACCGATGATCAACTTATCAACGTCATCACGGTCCGGAAACAGATACCGTGCGCAGTCATCGAATGAGTGCCCATGATAGTAGCCAGAGTAATAGCTGTACCGCCCAACTTTGATATTGGGGTTCTTCACTTGCTCAGAAAGCAGCTTGCCTTTGAAGGGGCTATCAAAGTAGTTGGTCATAAGAGATCCCGCGGTCTGTGACTTTGCCGTCTAACGTTTGAAATAAGGGGCGCCGAGCGCCAGCGAGGGGAGCCAAAAGCTTGCTTTTGGCCGTCCCGACTTGATTGAAGGGTTGGGCGATTTTGCCATTAGATTTTTTATAAATTTAGTGTGTTTAGAATGGTGATCGCATTTTTCTTGGCTTTTATGCTTGATGTTAAATTCGACCCCAAGTTTCCTGTAAGTGCGGACACAAAAACATATTTATGTCCTGATTTGCTTATAATAAACCCTTCAAACCATCCGTTTTGTAAGGTTCTATTTGCTGTGAATCCTGCACCAGTTTTCCCATACAGTTTTGTACTATTATCCAGATCTTGTAGATACATGTTCTCTATGGTGTTTTCTATGGCTGAGTTTTTAACTGGGAGATTGTGATTAATAATTTTACGCAGGAATTGAATTTGTTCTTCTGGTGAAATTTTTAAGCTACTTTCGAGCCATGCTTCTGTTAATCCGTTGTTTCTTTCTTTATCTCCAGAGAAGTCTTGATTTCCATAATCAAAATCTTTGAGATAATTCTTGATTTTATTTAATCCAATTTTTTGGGTTATTTCTTGCGAAACCCAAACAACAGAAAATTGCATCCACGTCTTTGGTGTATGATTGCTGTTCCAGATCTCCATTCCTTTGGGGGTTTTATCCCATTTGAATATGGTTTTCTGATCTATTATTTCCGCATCAAATGCCATAAGTGATAATGCGATCTTGAAAGTTGAATCTGGTGCCATTTGCGTTGCACACTTTGCTTTATTGAATTGAGCAATTTCAGCGTTTGTGGATGCATCGTAAAGTAAAAAACAACCTTCAGTTCCTTCAAATAATGGAGATGCAACAGTAGAGATATCTGTTGATGCACTGGCGCTGCTGTAGATAATATTTGCAATTATTAAAAAAATAGCGAAGTTGATATGTATTGTGTTTTTCATAATAAGTATTGGTTTGGTAAAGGGCTTAATTTTAACGGCTAACAATTAATGAGGCTCCGGGTTCGCCCAACGTTTGACATGAGGGGCGGCCAAGGGCGCCAGCCCTTGGACGTCCCCCTCGATGGAAGGGTTAGGCATCACTGCGTGTTCGCTCGAATGCCTGGCGTGTTTGAACCATGTACACGGCTGGACCATATGGGGTGGTTACGGTACCTTGCCTCTCAAACCCCGCTTTCTCGTAGCATCGGATCGCTCGCAAGTTGCTCGGCGACGGGTCCGTTTGGATCTTGGTGACCTCGGGATCATTGAACAGCAACTCAACCAGAGCTCGAACCAGCTTGGTTCCCAAGCCTTTGCCCAGTTGTGATGCATTCGCCAGTAACTGGTCTATTCCGCGTACTCCTGGATCGGTTTCTTCTTCCCACCGTCCGTCCCCGCTTCCAAGAGCAACGTACGACTGGGCATACCCAATCGGCTCTCCATTCAGCATTGCAATGTATGGAGTGACGGACTCTTGCGCTAAAACGCTTGGCAAGTACTGTTCCTGTACGTCAGCAAGTGTCGGGCGTGCTTCTTCTCCGCCCCACCACTCGACGATATGAGATCGATTTAGCCACTCATAGAGCATCGCAAGGTCATGCTCAGTCATGAGGCGCAGTGTGACGGAATCGTTGCTGTTGGTCACGATGCTGTACTTTGTGATGCCTAACTTTGTTTTTGCGTTGCTCATGATGTCTAACTCCCAATTTGTGTAGGGCTTATTATGCACGCTTAAAGGCACTGTTGCAAAGTTAGCGATGAGGCAGCCTTTTGTCTTATTCAAAGGCCTTACATTTCAAAAACTCTGCTTACCAGGCGCATTTCGCCCAGGGGAT
>NZ_JBLVYK010000046.1:0-1595 GCF_048284255.1 Enterobacter cloacae complex sp.6700776
GTCACGCTGAAAATGCCGGCCTTTGAATGGGTTCATGTGCAGCTCCATCAGCAAAAGGGGATGATAAGTTTATCACCACCGACTATTTGCAACAGTGCCCTGTTTAGAGTACTATATGCGCCTGCAACAGTGGGCCACCGAAAATATTAAAAAACTGCTTTATCTCGCGGGGGATGACGCGGTGATTAATTACGGGAAAATGCGGCTGGAATTTTTGCAGAAAGCACTGGCGCAGGATACCTCCGGTGACTTCTGCTTTCGTGTGCTGCATCCGGAAGTGTCTGGCCCGCCGGATATGAAAAAGGCTTCCGCCGGGTACCGTGACTTTATTATCGGTAACAGAGCGTTGCTGGATCTGGTGAATTCAGCCGGTGAAGGGGCTCCGGTTGCGCATTATTCCGCTGATGAAATTCAGTCATTATTTTCGGCACAAATACAGGGGTCGGTGGATAAATACGGCGATAGTTTCCTGACGGATGATCCGTATGTGCTGGCGGAAGACAAGCTGCAAACCTGTCAGATGGAAATTGATTTAATGGCGGATGTGCTGAGAGCACCGCCCCGTGAATCCGCAGAACTGATCCGCTATGTATTTGCGGATGAGTGGCCGGAATAAATAAAACCGGGCTTAATACAGATTAAGCCCGTATCGGGTATTATTACTGAATACCAGACAGCTTACGGAGGACGGAATGTTACCCATTGAGACAACCAGACTGCCTTCTGATTATTAATATTTTTCACTATTAATCAGAAGGAATAACCATGAATTTTACCCGGATTGACCTGAATACCTGGAATCGCAGGGAACATTTTGCCCTTTATCGTCAGCAGATTAAATGCGGATTCAGCCTGACCACCAAACTCGATATTACCGCTTTGCGTACTGCACTGGCGAAAACCGGTTATAAGTTTTATCCGCTGATGATTTACCTGATCTCCCGGGCTGTTAATCAGTTTCCGGAGTTCCGGATGGCAATGAAAGATAATGAACTGATTTACTGGGAACAGTCAGACCCGGTCTTTACTGTCTTTCATAAAGAAACCGAAACATTCTCCGCACTGTCCTGCCGTTATTTTCCGGATCTCAGTGAGTTTATGGCGGGTTATAACGCGGTAACAGCAGAATATCAGCATGATACCAGGTTGTTTCCGCAGGGAAATTTACCGGAGAATCACCTGAATATATCATCGTTACCCTGGGTGAGTTTTGACGGATTTAATCTGAATATCACCGGAAATGATGATTATTTTTCCCCGGTTTTTACAATGGCAAAGTTTCAGCAGGAAGGTGACCGCGTACTATTACCTGTTTCTGTACAGGTTCATCATGCAGTCTGTGATGGTTTTCATGCAGCAAGGTTTATCAATACACTTCAGCTGATGTGTGATAACATACTGAAATAAATTAATTAATTCTGTATTTAAGCCACCGTATCCGGCAGGATTGGTGGCTTTTTTTTATATTTTAACCGTAATCTGTAATTTCGTTTCAGAAGGCACTGTTGCAAAGTTAGCGATGAGGCAGCCTTTTGTCTTATTCAAAGGCCTTACATTTCAAAAACTCTGCTTACCAGGCGCATTTCGCCCAGGGG
>NZ_JBLVYK010000047.1:0-1139 GCF_048284255.1 Enterobacter cloacae complex sp.6700776
TGATTCGATGTGTTTGCGGGAAAAAAATCGGCCCAGATCCGCGAAATTTTAATCAGCGAGTCAGCTTGGGAAGAAATGACCTGCTTATTCGCACCTTCCTTAATATAAAGACACAAGCAGAGACATTTTTGGCACGATATAAAAACGCTAAGTTAAAAAATCACTATGACGTGTTGGGTATCAAATGTTCACTGGCATAAACCTCTGTTTCTGATGTAAAACAGATTTTCTGAGGAGGCGTAAAACCTCCTCGTACTGCGAAATTGATTTAGTGATAGCGATCGATCACGCCAACCAGATAGTGGTCGGTTTGCTGCATGTTGATGCCCGCTTTTTTAGCGCTGCGGACTTCATCCAGAATGATTTGCAACAGCGTCCCGTCCACGATTTCCTCTTTTCTGTATCGCTTCAGGAAGTTAATCGCTGACTTATCGTTTGCTGCCTGGGCGTCTTCCGTCAAAGAGGTCAGCGCATTAATGCGCTTCTGGTAATCGCTTACCGTCTGCTCAAACAGATCTTCCAGCGTGGAAAATTCACCGCACCGGGCGTGTTGCTCCTGTAACACCGGCGTGGCGCCGCTCTGTTTGATGTATTCGTACATGCGCATCATTTGCGTCACCGTATTTTGCGCCTGATGACGCAAAAATAGTGCGGTGCCATTAAGGCTATTCTCGCTGCACCTCTGGCTGAGCTGAAGATACAAATTTGAGGTATAAAACTCCTGATTCATTTGCGCATTCAGTTTTTGAACTATTCCGCTAGCGATCATAGGACTTCCTTATTTCTTGTCATCTCAGAAAACGGTCACTCTTCGAAAAAACAACCAGAATAAAAGCGATTCTTTCGCTTTTTTTATTGCGCCTGGTTACGCAGTCATATTCATTTTAAGTCGGGATGCTCCTTATTTAAATATCCAACCCTACTATCGCATTTCTATCTGGCATTATTCTGTGATGGTGTTTCGATATTCACACTCCCTGTGCCAATCCTTTCTTATCGACAGTAGGAAACTTCCTCCGGCTATTCTGCTGAACACGATTAGGGGCACTGTTGCAAAGTTAGCGATGAGGCAGCCTTTTGTCTTATTCAAAGGCCTTACATTTCAAAAACTCTGCTTACCAGGCGCATTTCGCCCAGGG
>NZ_JBLVYK010000048.1:0-1057 GCF_048284255.1 Enterobacter cloacae complex sp.6700776
GGCTTTGTTGAATAAATCAGATTTCGGGTAAGTCTCCCCCGTAGCGGGTTGTGTTTTCAGGCAATACGCACGCTTTCAGGCATACCTGCTTTCGTCATTTTGTTCAGCGCTCGTACCAGGGCCATAGCCTCCGCAACCTGACCATCGTAGTCACGCAGCGTCAGTGAACCCCCGAACAGCTGTTTTACCCGGTACATCGCCGTTTCCGCTATCGAGCGACGGTTGTAATCTGTTGTCCATTTCCACCGCGCATTACTCCCGGTCATTCGCTGATTAGCCACTGCACGGTTACGGTCTGCATATTCACCGGGCCAGTAACCCGCACCTTTTCGGGGAGGGATAAGCGCGCTGATTTTCTTACGCCGCAGTTCATCGTGACATAGCCGGGTATCGTAAGCGCCATCGGCGGCGGCTGACCTGATTTTCCGGTGGGTTTGCCGGATTAACCCGGGGAAGGCCTCTGAGTCCGTAACGTTGTTCAGCGACAGGTCTGCACAGATGATTTCATGTGTGTTGCTGTCAACTGCCAGATGCAACTTTCGCCATATACGACGGCGTTCCTGGCCATGCTTTTTGACTTTCCACTCGCCTTCACCGAAGACCTTCAGCCCGGTGGAATCAATTACCAGGTGTGCGATTTCACCCCGGGTGGGCGTTTTGAAACTGACATTAACCGACTTTGCCCGCCTGCTGACACAGCTGTAATCCGGGCAGCGTAGCGGAACGTTCATCAGAGAAAAAATGGAATCAATAAAGCCCTGCGCAGCGCGCAGGGTCAGCCTGAATACGCGTTTAATGACCAGCACAGTCGTGATGGCAAGGTCAGAATAGCGCTGAGGTCTGCCTCGTGAAGAAGGTGTTGCTGACTCATACCAGGCCTGAATAGCTTCATCATCCAGCCAGAAAGTTATGGAGCCACGGTTGATGAGGGCTTTATTGTAGGTGGGCCAGTTGGTGATTTTGAACTTTTGCTTTGCCACGGAACGGTCTGCGTTGTCGGGAAGATGCGTGATCTGATCCTTCAACTCAGCAAAAGTTCGATTTATTCAACAAAGCC
>NZ_JBLVYK010000049.1:0-1034 GCF_048284255.1 Enterobacter cloacae complex sp.6700776
GGAAGGTGCGAATAAGCAGGTCATTTCTTCCCAAGCTGACTCGCTGATTAAAATTTCGCGGATCTGGGCCGATTTTTTTCCCGCAAACACATCGAATCAGCCTATTTAGGCTATTTTTTCCACCATTTCTGGCGTTATTTCCGGTTTTTACTGAGATCTCTCCCACTGACGTATCATTTGGTCCACCCGAAACAGGTTGGCCAGGGTGAATAACATCGCCAGTTGGTTATCGTTTTTCAGCAGCCCCTTGTATCTGGCTTTCACGAAGCCGAACTGCCGCTTGATGATGCGAAACGGGTGCTCCACCTTGGCACGGATGCTGGCTTTCATGTATTCGATGTTGATGGCCGTTTTGTTCTTGCGCGGATGCTGCTTCAAGGTTTTTACCTTGCCGGGACGCTCGGCGATCAGCCAGTCCACATCCACCTCGGCCAGCTCCTCGCGCTGTGGCGCTCCTTGGTAGCCGGCATCGGCTGAGACAAATTGCTCCTCTCCATGAAGCAGATTACCCAGCTGATTGAGGTCATGCTCGTTGGCCGCGGTGGTGACTAGGCTGTGGGTCAGGCCACTCTTGGCATCGACACCAATGTGGGCCTTCATGCCAAAGTGCCACTGATTGCCTTTCTTGGTCTGATGCATCTCCGGATCGCGTTGCTGCTCTTTGTTCTTGCTAGAGCTGGGTGCCTCAATGATGGTGGCATCCACCAAAGTGCCTTGGGTCATCATGACGCCTGCTTCGGCCAGCCAGCGATTGATGGTCTTGAACAATTGACGGGCCAGTTGATGCTGCTCGAGCAGGTGGCGGAAATTCATGATGGTGGTGCGATCCGGCAGGGCGCTATCCAGGGATAATCGGGCAAACAGGCGCATGGAGGCGATTTCGTACAGGGCATCTTCCATGGCACCGTCGCTCAGGTTGTACCAATGCTGCATGCAGTGAATACGCAGCATGGTCTCCAGCGGATAGGGCCGTCGGCCATTGCCCGCCTTGGGATAAAACGGCTCGATGACAGCGGTCATATTCTGCCATGGCA
>NZ_JBLVYK010000004.1:0-368673 GCF_048284255.1 Enterobacter cloacae complex sp.6700776
AGCCCGGGTCGCCAGGGTGGTGGCGACTGAGCCACCCTGGCACGTTCACCGGTCATGTCGTTACAGAGTAGCAAGGAACATAAAGTGAACGGAATGACCGCCACCGCCGTATGTTCCCCTCACCCTAACCCTCTCCCCGGAGGGGCGAGGGGATTGCTCAGTGCCGCGTCAGCCCGGCGGGAGGGGACAGCTTAAGTCGCCCTCTTCACACTGCATCAGCGTGGCCAGAAACGCTTCGCGCTCCACGGTTTTTTCCGCCAGACACTGGTTCACAATCATTGGCTGAACGCTCCCGCCTTCCGTACCCGAACCGATAAACGCACAGTCCGCGTCGCGCAGGCTGATCCACGCCTGCTGCGCCTTTTTCAGCAGATCGCGCTGAGGTGCAGCCGCACGTTTGATGGCGGCCTGATAGGTCTCGTTGAGCTTTTTATCGGCGGCCTGGTACTGCTGCGCGCTACAGGTGTTCAGTTCAAGCTGGGTGGTCGCGTTATCGCACTCGTCGGCCAGCGCGCTGGCGCTCATGAGCAGGGCTGCACCTGCGAGAAATACTCTTTTCATCATCCCCTCCATGTAAAAAAGCCGGATACGCTGTGCTTATCCGGCCTGGGCTATTTTGTAGCCCCGGTAAGCGTAGCGTCACCGGGGAAAGTTTACACGATTAACCGATTGTCATCAGGCTGGCGTTACCGCCTGCCGCCGCGGTGTTGACGCTGAGCGAGCGCTCCACGTACAGACGCTCCAGCAGCAGGTTGGTTTCCCCGCGCGCAAAGCCCTGCACGGAAACGATGGCACCGCTGCGGGCCGCAACCTGCTCACACAGTTCGCGCAGCTGGTCGGAATCACCGTGGTAGATCACCGCGTCAAACGGCTGGGTCAGCAGGGCATCGGCCTTCGCAAAGCGAATGCGAGCCGAGACCGCTTTTGGCAACTGTTTGGCGAGGTCGCGATGCAGCGCATCTTCCGGCCACAGCACCTCACAGCCCGTTGCTGTAGCGGCTGCCAGCTGCACCAGCGCATCCTGCTCGTCATCCGCCATGCACAGCACACGCTCGCGCGGCATCAGCGTCCAGGTGTTGCGCTCACCGGTTGGACCCGGCAGCAGACGCTGTGTTCCCGCCTGTGCCAGTTCGCCGTACTGCCGGGCGACGGCACGCAGTTCAGGACGTTTTTCCGCCCAGGCGATCAGCGCCTCCAGCGGCTGGGTCAGCACGGTTTTCACCTGCGTATCCACCGGATAGTGTGCGTCCTGACGCGCCAGGGTCACGCCCAGGGCGTTCTCCGGACGGTTAGCCAGCAGACGGTACAGGTAGAGCGGGCCACCCGCTTTCGGACCGGTGCCGGAGAGGCCTTCACCGCCGAACGGCTGCACGCCCACGACTGCGCCGACCATATTACGGTTGACGTACAGGTTGCCGACTTTAGCATTGCCGGTCACCTGGGCAATGGTTTCGTCGATACGGGTATGCACGCCGAGCGTCAGGCCGTAACCCGAGGCATTGATCTGATCGATCAGCTCGTTGAGGTTGTTACGGTTGTAGCGCACAACGTGCAGTACCGGGCCGAAGACCTCTTTTTTCAGCTCGTCGAAGCTTGCCAGCTCAATCAGCGTTGGCGGCACGAAGGTGCCGGTCTGCCACTCGCGGGCATCTTCGCTGTTCTCACGCACCGCCTGGAACACCGGACGGCCTTTGGCACGCATGGTCTGAATGTGGTTTTCGATGTTGGCTTTGGCTTCCGCGTCGATCACCGGCCCGATATCGGTGGTGAGACGGCCCGGGTTGCCCATGCGGCATTCCGCCATCGCACCGCGCAGCATCTTCAGCGTGTGGTCAGCCACGTCATCCTGTAAGCACAGCACGCGCAGGGCGGAACAGCGTTGACCCGCGCTGTCGAAGGCAGAGGCCAGCACGTCAACGACGACCTGCTCAGTGAGCGCGGAGGAGTCCACGATCATGGCGTTCATGCCGCCGGTTTCAGCGATCAGCGGCGTTGGACGGCCCTGCGCATCCAGACGGGTGGCGATGTTGCGTTGCAGCAGGGAGGCTACTTCGGTCGAACCGGTAAACATCACGCCGCGCACGCGGTTATCGGAGGTCAGTTTGGCACCCACCGTTTCACCGCGCCCCGGCAACAGCTGCACCACGCCCGCCGGTACGCCCGCTTCCAGCAGAATGTTGATGCCCTGAGCGGCAATCAGCGGAGTCTGCTCTGCCGGTTTTGCCAGCACGCTGTTGCCTGCGGCAAGGGCCGCGGCAATCTGGCCGGTGAAGATTGCCAGCGGGAAGTTCCACGGGCTGATACAGACCACCGGGCCGAGCGGACGGTGCGTTTCGTTGTCGAAATCATCACGCACCTGACCGGCGTAGTAGTGCAGGAAGTCGACCGCCTCACGCACTTCGGCGATGGCGTTGCTGAAGGTTTTACCCGCTTCACGCACCAGAATGCCGATAAGCTGCTGCATCTGATCTTCCATCAGCACCGCCGCGCGTTCCAGAATGGCGGCACGCTCCTGCGGCGGGGTGGCAAACCAGATTGGCGCGTTGTTCACCGCGCTCTCCAAAGCCTGATCCACTTCCGCTTCTGTGGCTTCGCGCACGTAGCCGACGATATCCTTCGGCTCTGCCGGGTTGATCACCGGCTGCATTTCACCGTCTTCAACGGACTGCTCAAGGATCGGTTTGGCCTGCCACTTCTGCAATGCGCTGTTAAGCAGGGCAGAAGAGAGCGACGCCAGACGGTGTTCGTTGGCGAGATCCAGACCCGCCGAGTTGACGCGACCTGCACCATACAGCTCGCGCGGCAGGGCAATCTTCGGATGCGGCAGACCAATCTGGCCTTCCTGTGCCGCCATCTTCTCTACGGCCTGTACCGGATCGGCCACCAGTTCGTCCAGCGGCAGGGTGGTATCGGCGATGCGGTTAACGAAGGAGGTGTTCGCCCCGTTCTCCAGCAGACGACGCACCAGGTAGGCCAGCAGGGTTTCGTGAGTACCTACCGGGGCATAAATACGGCACGGACGGTTCAGCTTGCCGTCGGCCACTTTACCGGTCACCTGTTCGTACAGCGGTTCACCCATGCCATGCAGACACTGGAACTCGTACTGGCCCGGATAGTAGTTCTGACCCGCAAGGCTGTAGATCGCCGCCAGGGTGTGGGCGTTGTGGGTGGCGAACTGCGGATAAATCAGGTTCGGCACGCCGAGCAGTTTTTTCGCGCAGGCGAGGTAAGAGACGTCGGTGTAGACCTTGCGGGTATAGACCGGATAGCCTTCCAGTCCTTCCATTTGGGCGCGTTTGATTTCGCTGTCCCAGTAGGCACCCTTCACCAGACGGATCATCAGGCGGCGACGGCTACGGCTGGCCAGGTCGATCAGGTAGTCAATGACGAACGGGCAGCGTTTCTGGTAGGCCTGGATAACGAAACCAATCCCGTTCCAGCCCGCCAGCTCCGGCTCGAAGCACAGTTTTTCCAGCAGATCGAGGGAGATCTCCAGACGATCCGCCTCTTCGGCGTCGATGTTGATGCCGATGTCATACTGGCGCGCCAGCAGGGTCAGGGACTTCAGGCGCGGATAGAGTTCTTCCATCACCCGGTCGTACTGCGCGCGGCTGTAGCGCGGGTGCAGGGCGGAAAGCTTGATAGAGATGCCTGGCCCTTCATAAATACCGCGACCGTTGGACGCTTTACCGATGGCGTGGATCGCCTGCTGGTAAGAGACCATGTAGGCCTGCGCGTCGGCGGCGGTCAGCGCCGCTTCACCCAGCATGTCGTAGGAGTAGCGGAAGCCTTTGTCTTCCAGCTTACGGGCGTTCGCCAGCGCTTCGGCAATGGTTTCCCCGGTGACGAACTGCTCGCCCATCAGGCGCATCGCCATGTCCACGCCCTTGCGGATCAGCGGCTCGCCGCTCTTGCCGATAATACGGTTCAGGGAGCGCGACAGGTTGGCTTCGTTATGGGTGGAGACCAGCTTGCCGGTAAACAGCAGGCCCCAGGTGGCGGCGTTCACAAACAGGGACGGGCTGCGGCCAATGTGGGAGTGCCAGTTGCCGTTGCTGATTTTGTCGCGGATCAGTGCATCGCGGGTGGCTTTATCTGGGATACGCAGCAGCGCTTCCGCCAGACACATCAGCGCCACGCCTTCCTGCGAGGAGAGGGAGAACTCCTGCAACAGACCCTGCACCATACCGGCGCGTCCGCTGGCGGTTTTCTGATTACGCAGCTTGTCGGCGAGCTGATACGCCAGGCTGTGCGCCTGAGCGGCAACGGCTTCCGGCAGGCGCGCCTGCTCCAGCAGCATCGGCACGGCGTCGGTTTCGGCACGGCGATAGGCGCCGGTAATGGCGGCGCGGCTGACGGACTGCGGCAGGATCTGCTCGGCAAATTCCAGGAACGGCTGGTGGTTCTCATCAGCGGCCGTCGCGGCCTCTTCGCCTTCGTTCGCAGCGCCCGCCAGCAGGGCAGGCAGCTCCGGCAGACCTTCTTCACTCTCCAGTCTTTCCAGATAGTTAAAAATCGCCTGCTTGATTAACCAGTGCGGCGTGCGGTCGATACGGGTCGCAGCGGTTTTAATCCGTTCGCGGGTAGCGTCATCCAGCTTAACCCCCATGGTGGTCATCCCCATGCCAAAACTCCTGTTGTTCTGTAATAGCGTTCTGTTGATAGCGTGAAATATCCACCATGTTGCAACTTTGTGCAACCGTGTTAAATGTGACCTGGTCTGCAAGCTGGAAAATGAATGGATTGTTAACGATTAGTTAGCTGTGAAAAAGAACGCACGGCGGTTTCTGAGCCCAGTTTTTATGCGGTGCTTAACACTTTTTAAAGGTGCAACCCATAAAAGCGTGAGCGAGTGCAACCTATAGGAAAGACGTATAAAGCCAGGGATGAAATTCATGTAAATGCAGTGTTAAATCGTTTGTCAGTGGGATGCGTATACGGCAGGATAGCGCGCCCAACGGAAACACATACACACATCACTACGTTCCGGTGATGACATAACAAGGCAACCCGGACGGTTGTCGCTCGACATTTTGGAGAATTTGAATGGCTATTAGCACACCGATGCTGGTGACATTTCTCGTTTATATTTTTGGCATGATCCTGATAGGGTTTTTGGCATGGCGTTCCACTAAAAACTTTGACGACTACATCCTCGGCGGGCGCAGCTTAGGCCCGATGGTCACCGCGCTCTCAGCGGGCGCTTCCGACATGAGTGGCTGGCTGCTGATGGGGCTGCCGGGCGCGATTTTCATCTCCGGTATCTCCGAAAGCTGGATCGCCATCGGCCTGACCGTTGGCGCGTGGATTAACTGGAAGCTGGTAGCAGGCCGTCTGCGTGTGCATACCGAAGCCAACAACAACGCCCTGACGCTGCCGGATTACTTCACCGGACGCTTTGAAGATAACAGCCGCATATTGCGTATTATCTCTGCGGTGGTGATCCTGCTGTTCTTCACCATCTACTGTGCCTCCGGCATTGTGGCGGGCGCGCGCCTGTTCGAAAGCACCTTCGGCATGAGCTATGAAACGGCGCTGTGGGCCGGTGCGGCCGCGACCATCCTCTATACCTTCGTGGGCGGATTCCTGGCGGTAAGCTGGACCGATACCGTGCAGGCGAGTCTGATGATTTTCGCCCTGATCCTGACCCCGATAATTGTGATTTTTACCGTCGGCGGCTTTGGCGAATCGCTGGAAGTGATCAAGCAGAAGAGCATCGAAAACGTCGATATGCTGAAAGGGCTGAACTTCGTGGCCATCGTCTCCCTGATGGGATGGGGCCTGGGCTACTTCGGTCAGCCGCACATTCTGGCGCGCTTTATGGCGGCGGATTCTCACCACACCATCGTTCACGCGCGTCGCATCAGCATGACGTGGATGATCCTGTGTCTGGCGGGGGCGTGCGCGGTCGGTTTCTTCGGTATCGCCTACTTCAACAACAACCCGGCGCAGGCGGGCGCGGTGAACCAGAACGCCGAGCGCGTGTTCATCGAGCTGGCGCAGATCCTGTTCAACCCGTGGATTGCCGGTATCCTGCTCTCCGCGATCCTGGCGGCAGTCATGTCCACCCTGAGCTGTCAGCTGCTGGTGTGCTCCAGTGCCATCACCGAAGACCTCTACAAAGCGTTCCTGCGTAAGGGCGCGAGCCAGAAAGAGTTAGTGTGGGTAGGGCGTTTTATGGTGCTGCTGGTGGCGCTGGTGGCGATTGCGCTGGCGGCTAACCCGGAAAACCGCGTGCTGGGGCTGGTGAGCTACGCGTGGGCGGGCTTTGGCGCCGCATTTGGTCCGGTGGTGCTGTTCTCCGTTCTGTGGTCACGCATGACCCGCAACGGCGCGCTGGCGGGGATGATCATCGGTGCGGTTACCGTTATCGTCTGGAAACAGTTCGCGTGGCTGGGCCTGTACGAAATCATCCCGGGCTTCATCTTCGGCAGCCTCGGTATTGTGGTGTTTAGCCTGCTGGGTAAAGCGCCGTCTGCATCTATGCAGAAGCGCTTTGCGGAAGCGGATGCGCATTACCACTCAGCGCCGCCGTCTAAGCTCCAGGCTGAGTAATTTCCCCCTCACCCTAACCCTCTCCCCGGTGGGGAGAGGGGATAGTCCTTTCACCTATGTGAGTCTTCATCAATGAGAATTAAAACAGGGCTAATGGTGGCAGCATGCGTGATGCTGGCGGGCTGTAACGCACCCGCGCAGCATGCGGCGGTGGAAACCTGCAAAGCCGAAAATCAGATGCAGCAAACCACGCTCTATTTCGGCTTAAACCGTCCTGCCGGGGCGCAAATTACAGGCAACGAATGGCAGCAGTTTGTCGACCAGGACGTGACGCCGCGCTTTCGCGATGGCTTAACGGTGTTTGATGCCCGCGGTCAGTGGCTGGGCAACGACGGCAAGGTGGCGCGCGAGCCGAGCAAGGCGCTGATGCTGATCCACGGCAAAGACGCGCAGAGCGAGAAAAACATTGAGGCTTTACGCGGTATTTATAAATCCCGCTTCGCACAGGAGTCGGTGATGCGGGTCGACCAGCCGGTGTGCGTACAGTTTTAATAAAAAACGGCGGGAAATCCCGCCGTTGTTGTATCGTAGGCCCGTGTAAGCGAAGCGCCGCCGGGCATTAACCGCACAAAACTTACAACACCAACCCCGCAAAGCTCGCCGACAGCAAACTCACCAGCGTTGCCCCGTATACCAGGCGTAAACCAAACCGCGACACCACATTACCCTGTTGCTCGTTCAGACCTTTTATTGCCCCCGCCACAATACCAATGGAGGCAAAGTTAGCGAACGACACCAGAAATACGGATAAAATGCCCAGCCCGCGCGGTGACATTTGGTGGGCTATTTTTTGCAGCTCGATCATCGCCACAAATTCATTCGCCACCAGTTTGGTTGCCATAATACTGCCCGCGCTTAAGGCATCGCTCAGCGGAATACCAATAAGCCACGCCAGCGGATAAAACACGTAACCCAGAATCTGCTGGAAGCTCAGGCCAAATACGCTGGAGAAGAGGGCATTAACGGCGCTAATAAGGGCGATAAAGCCAATCAGCATCGCCAGAATAATCATCGCCACCTTAAAACCGGCCAGAATATATTCGCCCAGCATTTCAAAGAAGCTCTGGGATTCATGCAGCTTTTCCAGTTTGATATCGGATTCGGCTTCCGGGCGGGCCGGGTTAATGACCGAAAGGATAATAAAGGTGCTGAACATGTTCAGGATCAGTGCCGCGACGACAAATCTGGCGTCGAGCATGGTCATATAGGCACCGACAATCGACAGCGAAACCGTCGACATCGCCGTTGCAGCCATCGTAAACAGGCGGCGTGAGGAGAGATCGCCCAACACGCCCTTGTAGGCAATGAAGTTTTCAGACTGACCGAGTATCAGTGAGCTCACCGCGTTAAAGGATTCCAGCTTGCCCATGCCGTTCAGTTTAGACAGCAGCGTCCCGATAACCCGAATAAAGATCGGCAGAATACGCCAGTGCTGCAGAATACCAATCAGCGCCGAGATAAAAATAATGGGGCAGAGCACGCCAAGGAAAATGAACGCCAGCCCTTTTTCACCCATCCCGCCAAAGACAAAATTCGTCCCTTCGGCAGCGAATTTAAGCAGTGATTCAAAGAAACCGGAGACATGTTTAATAATGAACAGGCCGCTTTCTGCATGCAGAAAAAAGAATGCCAGCGCGATTTCAATCACGATCAGCTGTAAAACGAAACGAATGCGAATTTTTCGGCGGTCGAAACTCACCAGCCAGGCAAGCGCAAGAATAATCACCAGCGCCAGCAGGAAATGGACAATTTTAAACATGGTTTATTTTCAGTTGGTTTTCGAGGCGGACATTTAGCCACAGCCCCGGTTAACCGTAAATGGGCATTTTCGTTATACCTTATAAACGCAACGGTTACTCAGGCAATTATTATTCCGCAATGCGTTTACATCTGGTCATCAAAACTCCACATATTTCGCTTGTTTTTCTTGTAGCCGTAATGATAATCACTATCACAAGAATTTACCTTTCTTTGCATCAGTTGACCGCGATAAACATTTAAGGTGTCTGCATGTTTGTTCCTTTTCTCATTATGTTACGTGAAGGCCTTGAAGCGGCCCTGATTGTTAGCCTTATCGCCAGTTATCTGAAGCGCACCCAGCGTGGACGCTGGATCGGCGTGATGTGGGTTGGCGTCTTCCTGGCCGCGGCGCTCTGCCTGGGGCTGGGTATTCTTATCAACGAAACCACCGGAGAATTTCCTCAGAAAGAGCAAGAGCTTTTTGAAGGCATTGTTGCCGTAATAGCGGTGGTGATCCTCACCTGGATGGTGTTCTGGATGCGCAAGGTCTCCCGTAACGTGAAGGTACAGCTGGAGCAGGCGGTGGATAACGCCTTGCAAAAAGGCAACCAACACGGCTGGGCGCTGATCATGATGGTTTTTTTCGCCGTGGCGCGTGAAGGCCTGGAGTCAGTGTTCTTCCTGCTCGCGGCTTTTCAGCAGGACGTGGGCATCTGGCCGCCGCTGGGCGCGATGCTTGGGCTGGCCACGGCGGTTGTGCTTGGCTTCCTGCTCTACTGGGGCGGAATTCGTCTTAACCTGGGCGCGTTCTTCAAGTGGACCAGCCTGTTTATTTTGCTGGTGGCCGCGGGGCTGGCGGCAGGGGCGATCCGCGCCTTCCATGAAGCGGGCCTGTGGAACCACTTCCAGAACGTGGCGTTTGATCTTAGTAACGTTCTCTCCACCCACTCACTGACCGGCACGCTCCTTGAAGGTATCTTCGGTTATCAGGAAACGCCGAGCGTCAGCGAGGTGGCGATGTACTTTATCTATCTTATTCCGGCGCTGGTGCTGTTCTTCATGCCATCGCGCCCCAGCGCTCAGCCGTCGCGTACTGCGCCGTGAAGCGCTTTGTTTAGTTACAACATACTTTAAAGGGAAGAGACATGGCTATTCAATTCCGTCGTAGCGCGTTACAGGTTGGTGTGGCAGCGCTGTTCGCGTCTGCCTTCGCCGCTCAGGCAGCAGATATTCCGCAGGTAAAAGTCACCGTCAACGATAAACAGTGCGAGCCGATGACCATCACGGTTAACAGCGGTAAAACCCAGTTTATTATTCAGAACCACAGCCAGAAGGCGCTGGAGTGGGAGATCCTGAAAGGCGTGATGGTGGTAGAAGAGCGTGAAAATATCGCGCCTGGCTTCAGCCAGAAAATGACCGCTAATCTTCAGCCGGGGGAATATGACATGACCTGCGGCCTGCTGACTAACCCGAAAGGTAAGCTGATCGTCAAAGGCGCAGCGACGGCGGACGCGGCCAATGGCACCGCGCTGCTGAGCCTCGGTGACGCCATTACCGCCTATAAAGCCTACGTCACCAAAGAGACGGCTGACCTGGTGGCAGGCACCAAAGCCTTTACCGACGCGGTGAAAGCGGGCGATATCGAAAAAGCGAAATCCCTGTATGCGCCTACACGTCAGCACTACGAGCGCATCGAGCCGATTGCCGAGCTGTTCTCTGACCTCGATGGCAGCATTGACGCCCGCGAAGATGACTACGAGCAGAAGGCCGCCGATCCGAAATTCACCGGCTTCCACCGCCTGGAAAAAGCCCTGTTTGGCGATAGCTCCACCAAAGGGATGGAAAAATACGCCGATCAGCTCAATAGCGACGTGCTGGAGCTGCAAAAACGCATCAGCGAGCTGGCCTTCCCGCCGTCGAAAGTGGTGGGTGGTGCAGCGGGTCTGATTGAAGAAGTGGCCGCGAGCAAAATCAGCGGTGAAGAAGATCGCTACAGCCACACCGACCTGTGGGACTTCCAGGCAAACGTCGACGGCGCACAGAAAATTGTCGATCTGCTGCGGCCCCAGCTGCAAAAAGAGAACGGCGAACTGCTGGCGAAAGTGGATGCCAACTTTAAGAAAGTTGACGCCATCCTGGCGAAATACCGTACCAAAGACGGGTTCGAAACCTACGACAAGCTGACCGATGCTGACCGTAACGCGCTGAAAGGCCCGATTACGACGCTGGCGGAAGATCTCTCCCTGCTGCGTGGCGTTCTGGGTCTGGACTAAGCGATGAACAAGCATGATGAGTACGACGTGGCGGAACCTTCCCGACGTCGGTTGTTAAAAGGGGTAGGGGCGCTGGGCGGCGCGTTTGCCCTGGCGGGCGGCTGTCCGGTGGCGCATGCGGCAAAACCGCAAAGCGCCCCCGGGACGCTCTCCCCGGATGCGCGTATGGAAACGCAGCCATTTTATGGTGAGCACCAGGCAGGAATCCTGACGCCGCAGCAGGCCTCGATGATGCTGGTGGCTTTCGATTCGCTGGCGAGTGAAAAGGCAGACCTTGAGCGTCTGTTCAGGCTGTTGACCACGCGCATTGCCTTCCTTACGGCGGGCGGTCCGGCACCGGAAACACCGAATCCGCGCCTGCCGCCGATGGATTCCGGGATCCTCGGGGCGTTTATCGCTCCCGATAATCTGACCATCACCGTGTCGGTGGGGGAATCGCTGTTTGATGATCGCTACGGTCTGGCGAAGCAGAAGCCGAAAGCGCTGCAAAAAATGACGCGATTCCCGAATGACTCTCTCGACGCGGCGTTGTGCCACGGCGATCTGCTGTTGCAGATCTGCGCCAATACCCAGGATACGGTGATCCACGCCCTGCGCGATATCATCAAGCACACCCCGGATCTGCTCAGCGTGCGCTGGAAGCGGGAAGGTTTTATCTCTGACCACGCCGCGCGCAGTAAAGGGAAAGAGACGCCGGTCAACCTGCTGGGCTTCAAAGACGGTACCGCCAACCCGGACAGCAGCAATACCGTGTTGATGAAAAACGTGGTCTGGGTGACGGCGGATCAGGGCGAACCGGCCTGGGCGGTGGGTGGCAGCTATCAGGCGGTGCGTATCATTCAGTTCCACGTGGAGTTCTGGGACCGCACGCCGCTGAAAGAGCAGCAGACGATCTTCGGCCGCGATAAGCAAACCGGCGCACCGCTCGGCATGAAGCACGAGCACGATGAACCCGACTACGCCCGCGACCCGAACGGAGATGTCATCGCGCTGGACAGCCATATTCGTCTCGCCAATCCTCGCACCAAAGAGACCCAGTCCAGCCTGATGATGCGCAGGGGCTACAGCTACTCGTTGGGGGTGACCAATTCCGGTCAGCTTGATATGGGACTGCTGTTTGTCTGCTATCAGCACGATCTGGAGAAAGGGTTCCTCACCGTGCAGAAGCGGCTCAACGGCGAAGCGCTGGAGGAGTACATCAAGCCCATCGGCGGCGGCTATTTCTTTGCCCTGCCCGGCGCGCGTGACGCGAAGACCTGGCTCGCTCAGGGTCTGATAGAAGCCTGATAATCGTCCCTGCGACAGTTCGCGGGGACATTATTTTTCCATATGACTATCTTGTTGTTATATTTCTGTAATATTCATATATGAGACTGATTCCGCTGCAGGAGCAGTCTTAAAGGTTGCATCTAGGTAAAATAAATGTTGCATTTATGATAATTCCTGATGTACTTAAGATAAGACAGCGGTAGTTCCCGGCAGTGATATTGACTCACTATGGAGATCGCGAATGGTTGCGTCCTGTACTGGACAAGGTAAACACATCAACCGCAGCACCCGGCGCGGAGGCTCAGACTCCGGCAGCGATTTCCTCACCACAAAATTCTCCCCTCCACCTCTAAATACGATTTCTACCGACGTGCATAACGGTGCGCGTAGCCGTTCTGTATCGTCATCCGGTAATGCAAGCAATGGCTTACAAGGAAGCCAACCCTCTGATGTTCGTGCGCATAATCGTGCCGATGCTGGCGCGTGTGATGAATACCAACAACTCAAGGTGCTATCCATGGGAAGACAGAAAGCAGTGATCAAAGCTCGTCGCGAAGCAAAACGTGTGCTGAGACGGGATTCACGTAGCCATAAACAGCGTGAAGAAGAATCGGTCACCTCGCTTGTGCAGATGAGCGGCGTAGAATCCATTGGCATGGCGCGGGACAGCCGCGATGCATCGCCAATAGTGGCGCGGAATGAAGCTCAGGCGCACTACCTGAATGCTATCGAGAGTAAACAGCTCATCTTTGCAACCGGGGAAGCCGGATGCGGGAAAACCTGGATCAGTGCCGCCAAAGCGGCGGAGGCGCTGATTCATAAGGACGTGGAAAGGATCATCGTTACCCGTCCGGTACTGCAAGCGGATGAAGATCTGGGCTTCCTGCCTGGCGATATTTCTGAGAAGTTTGCCCCGTACTTCAGGCCCGTCTATGACGTGCTGGTGAAGCGGTTGGGCGCTTCCTTTATGCAGTACTGCCTGCGACCAGAGATTGGCAAGGTGGAAATCGCGCCGTTCGCCTATATGCGCGGACGTACATTTGAAAATGCGGTCGTTATTCTTGACGAGGCTCAGAACGTGACCGCTGCGCAAATGAAGATGTTTTTAACGCGCCTCGGGGAGAACGTGACGGTTATCGTCAACGGCGATATTACCCAGTGTGACCTGCCGTCGGGCGTGAAGTCTGGCCTGAGCGATGCCATGTCACGTTTTGAGGAAGATGAGATGATAGGGGTGGTCCGCTTCACAAAAGAGGACTGCGTCCGCTCAGCGCTGTGTCAACGAACGCTGGAAGTGTACTCCGACTAAGATCATTTCACATTTTAAGTCATTTCTTCCCGGCGTCATGCCGGGAAGCTTCTTTTATTCCCTCTGCTCGCATGGCTTTTTTTAAATCATATTTATTTCCTATAGCATTCAACGGCATTTACGCACCGTTTTGCGGTAATAATAATATTACTGTTAATTTGCTGCGAACGCTTTTTATACAGTTAGAAAAAATGTGATATGTATTTACAATACCCACAAAATACCTGTGAATATAATGATCGCGCTAATTGTTAGGTGAAAATTAAACGTGAATGTTGTCACAGAACATGACTAAGCAGTAAAAATTAAGTTGGTGTCTTTTGGGTAATTATCTATGTTTCGTACTTCTTCAAATTAAATTCTAAGAAGAAACACACCAGGGGATCGTTTCCTCTGGAACATCACGCTGAGGGTCATACATGAACGAACTGGTTAGTGCAATTAACGGTGTTATCTGGAGCCCTGCGTTAATATTTTTATG
The DNA here is from genome assembly GCF_048284255.1 of Enterobacter cloacae complex sp.6700776. Taxonomy (NCBI): domain Bacteria; kingdom Pseudomonadati; phylum Pseudomonadota; class Gammaproteobacteria; order Enterobacterales; family Enterobacteriaceae; genus Enterobacter; species Enterobacter cloacae complex sp.6700776. The sequence goes on from NZ_JBLVYK010000004.1 coordinate 13,628, forward strand.
TCTGGGTGTCGGTCTCTATTTCTCTCTGCGTAGTCGTTTTCTGCAATTACGTCATATAAAACATATGATTACCCTGATGTTTCAGGGCGGGGCTACCGATGCCGGCGTATCATCTTTTCAGGCGTTGACGATGACGCTGGCGGGCCGCGTAGGGACAGGGAATATCGCCGGTGTGGCGACCGCCATTACCTTTGGTGGCCCCGGTGCGCTTTTCTGGATGTGGGTAGTGGCATTTTTAGGCGCCAGCTCTGCTTTTGTTGAATCCACGTTAGGTCAGGTTTATAAAGAAAAAATTAACGGCGAATATCGTGGGGGACCTGCCTTTTATATTGAAAAAGGGTTGGGGGTGAAGTGGTACGCATGGTTATTTGCTATTGTGACCATTTTCTCCTGCGGTTTATTACTTCCGGGCGTACAGGCAAACTCAATTGCCGCCAGCCTGGATATTGCCTTCGGTCTTAACCCAAACGTTACGGCGGCAATACTGGCTGTACTGTTAAGCTTCATTATTTTCGGTGGTGTAAAAAGGATCGCCAGCTTTAGCAGTATGGTCGTTCCGTTTATGGCGCTCGGCTATATTATTGTTGCCTGCGTTATTATCGCGATCAATATTGAAAAACTGCCTGCTGTTATCCTGCTGATCTGGAAAAGTGCTTTTGGCCTTGAAGCGGGATTTGGCGCTATTCTGGGCCAGGCTATCATGTGGGGCGTTAAACGCGGCGTCTATTCCAACGAGGCGGCGCAGGGCACCGGGCCACATGCATCCTCGGCAGCAGCCGTAAGTCATCCGGTGAAACAAGGGCTGGTTCAGGCGTTCTCCGTATATATCGACACGCTGTTTGTCTGCTCCGCGACCGGGTTTATGCTGTTGATCACCGGGCTTTATAATGTTCAGGGCGTCGACGGCGCAGCCCTTTATACCGGTATTGCAGGCGTGGCGGCGGGTCCTGGCTATGTGCAGACAGCGATGGAAAGTATGATGCCGGGCTTTGGTAATTACTTTGTCGCCATTGCGCTATTCTTCTTTGCCTTCACCACCATCATTGCCTATTACTATATCGCTGAAACCAATATCGCCTACATCAACCGTAAAATTCACCGTCCGTGGCTGACATTCCTGCTTAAATTATGTCTGATGGCTTCCACGGTATATGGCACAATCCGCACCGCGGATCTGGCATGGGGATTAGGGGATATCGGGGTAGGGCTGATGGCCTGGCTCAACATTATTGCCATTGTCCTCTTGCATAAAAAAGCCTTTGCCAGCCTGAAGGATTATGAAACCCAGAATGCGCAGGGAATTGATCCACAGTTTGATCCGGTTCGGCTTGGGATTAAAAATGCGGATTACTGGCTGGGGGAGCGCAGAGATGAAGAGGGGGGATTGCCGGGGCAGGTTTCTTCTCCTGAAGGAAAGCAGCCGGCGGGGAAGTTGAATAACTGAGGAATAGTTTAAAACGGGCCCGTGCTTATGCGCGGGCTTTTTTTATGGGTGAGGCGGTATCACCCGCACCGGCGGGGATTGACTCGCTTCGCTCTCAGTCTGTCCAACTGGCTGCGCCAGTTGTCGAACCCCGGTCGGGGGTTCTCATCCCCCCGCAGACGTGCAACATGCGAAAAAAAAGCCCGCATTTTCATGCGAGCTCTTCTTAAAATATGGCGGTGAGGGGGGGATTCGAACCCCCGATACGTTGCCGTATACACACTTTCCAGGCGTGCTCCTTCAGCCACTCGGACACCTCACCATATTGTTTTGCTGCCTGACCGCTTGGGGGGCAACGGGGCGCTACTATAGGGAGTTGCGCGAAAGCGGTCAAGCAGATTTTCTCCATTCGTGCCTGTTCGGTTAAGCCTTAATCAGCTTATGGCGCACCGCGCAGGATCAACGCTGCGAATCGAGCACTTCGCTGTTTTTCACGACGTCCTGCGCTTTGCTGTAACTTTCGATCAGCAGCTGGTAGGCAGGGAAGATGTGTGTGTACACCTCTGCCCATTCTCCCGCATCTTCACGGTTCCACGTGCGCTGGATCTCTGAGGCCACTGCCGCTGTGTCCATCGGTACCACGCCTGCCTGCACCACGCGCGCCAGGGTGATCTCTTGCGCCATTTTGCTGTAGGTGCCGGAGGCATCAATCACCGCAAACACTTTATATCCGTCCGCCACCGCGCTGATGGACGGGAAGGCCATGCAAACGCTGGTAATCGTCCCCGCGATAATCAGCGTTTTGCGTCCGGTGGCTTTCACCGCCGCCACGAACTCCGGATTATCCCAGGCGTTGATCTCACCCTTGCGTGCCACATACTGTGCGTGCGGCGCATTGGCGTGGATCTCCGGGATAAGCGGGCCGTTCGGTCCCTGTGGAACCGACGCCGTGGTGATCACCGGGATCTTCGCCAGCGAGGCGATCTTTGCCAGCGCTGCTGCACGAGCGCGCAGCTCAGGCATTGGCATGTCTCCAACAGTCTGGAACAATCCGCTCTGGTGATCGATAAGCAGCATAACGGCATCATTGACGTCAATAACGGGACGTGCACCGTTGAAGTTTGCAGGGGTAGACATAATGCGCTCCTTTATTACGTTTAGATTTGGCCAAAGCGGCCGGAGTTGAAATCGCGAATAGCTTCGGCGATTTCAGTTTTACTGTTCATCACAAACGGGCCATAGCCCACGATGGGTTCATTCAGTGGCTCCCCGGCCATCAGCAACACTTTGGCATCGCTGCTGGTTTCGAGATGCAGCTTGTCGCCGCTCTGACTCAGCACGACCAGCTGCGCCTCACCCGCAGGCGTGGTGCCGTTCACTGTCACGCTGCCCTCAACAACAACCAGCGCCGTGCTCCAGCCTTCGGGCTGATTGAGCGTCAGGTGGCTGCCCTGGTGCAGCGCGAGATCCCATACGTTAAGCGGTGAGAAGGTATGCGCCGGGCCGGTTACCTCTCCAAAGCGGCCAGCAATCACGCGCATTGTTCCGCTGTTATCCGGCAGGGTGACCACCGGGATATCCGCCTGAGTGATGCTCTGGTAGCCAGGCGTCGCCATTTTGTCTTTGGCGGGCAGGTTGACCCACAGCTGCATCATTTTCAGTTCACCGCCTTTCTGCGAGAACGCGCTGGAGTGGAACTCCTCGTGCAAAATGCCTGCGCCTGCCGTCATCCACTGCACATCGCCTGGACCAATAACGCCGCCTCTGCCGGTGGAATCACGGTGCTCAACTTCGCCTGAGTAGACGATGGTCACCGTTTCAAAACCGCGATGAGGATGCTCGCCCACGCCGCGTTTTGCGCCATCCGCCGGGAAGGTATGTGGTCCGGCGTAGTCAAGCAGCAGGAACGGGCTCAGCGGTTCGCCGTGCGTCTGGTAAGAAAACATCGAACGAACCGGAAAACCATCACCGACCCAGTGCGGACGAGGTGCGGTATACACGCCTGTTACGTTTTTCATGATTAACTCCTGATGTCCTGTTGATGTAATTAGCTTATATTCAAGGTTAATATCCCGGTAGATAGCAAAAATGACATTCACTGTTCCTTAAATAGAACAATGGGGGCGTATGCAGGATCTCAATGATTTCGTATGGTTTGTGAAGGTGGTGGAGCATGGCGGCTTTGCGGCGGCGGGGCGGGCGCTCGATCAGCCAAAGTCGAAACTGAGCCGTCGGATTGCGCAGCTGGAAGAACGCCTGGGTGTTCGGTTGATACAACGTACCACGCGGCAGTTTGCGGTGACTGAAGTGGGGCAGACGTTCTATCAGCACTGTAAAGCCATGCTGGTGGAGGCTGAAGCTGCGGAGGAGGCGGTGGCTGCTTTACAGGCTGAGCCGCGCGGTATGGTCAGGATCACTTGCCCCGTAACCCTACTGCACGTTCACGTGGGGCCCATGCTGGCGAGGTTTATGGCGCGCTATCCGGGGATCAACCTCCAGCTTGAAGCCACCAACCGCCGGGTCGATCTGGTGGGGGAGGGGGTGGATGTGGCGATCCGCGTTCGTCCGCGCCCGTTTGATGACAGCGATTTGGTATTAAGGGTGCTGGCGGACAGGGGTCACTGTCTGGTTGCCGGGCCGACACTGATTGAACGGATGGGCAACCCGGCGATGCCTTCTGAGCTCAGCGAATGGCCGGGTTTAAGTATGGGCGCTGGTAAACACCTGCATAAGTGGGAGCTGAGCGGGCCGGAGGGGGCGAAAGCAGACATTCACTTCACGCCGCGCCTGGTGACTACCGATATGCTGGCGCTGCGGGAGGCAGCGATGGCGGGCGTGGGCGTGGTACAGTTGCCCATTTTGATGGTGAAGGATCAGCTGGCTTCAGGTGAGCTTGTTCGGGTGCTGAATGCCTGGGAACCCAGAAGGGAAGTGAACCATGCGGTGTATCCTTCCCGGCGCGGCCTGCTGCCATCGGTCAGGACGCTGGTGGATTTTCTAACCGAAGAGTATGCAAAGATGGTTGAGGACTAGCTTTTCGTAGGTCGGGTAAGCGTAGCGCCACCCGACATAAAGAGCGCAGGGAGCGAATAGAATATAAAAGAAAAAAGCCCGCATTTTCATGCGAGCTCTTCTTAAAATATGGCGGTGAGGGGGGATTGACTCGCTTCGCTCGCCCTGCGGGCAGCCTGTTCGCTACGCTCACAGTCTGTCCAACTGGCTGCGCCAGTTGTCGAACCCCGGTCGGGGGTTCTCATCCCCCCGCAGTCGTGCAACATGCGAAAAAAAAGCCCGCATTTTCATGCGAGCTCTTCTTCAAATATGGCGGTGAGGGGGGGATTCGAACCCCCGATACGTTGCCGTATACACACTTTCCAGGCGTGCTCCTTCAGCCACTCGGACACCTCACCATATTGTCATCCCGTTGTTGTCGGGACGGGCGCTAATGTAAGGAAAAGCCGTACTGCCGTCAACCCACTTTTTCAGTAATTTAGCGTGTTTAGACAAACTTCAGGCAACCTGATTTCGAAATGTGCGAAAAGCGCCTCTTTTATCAGCAACGCGGTTTAGCGATAAATTTGTTATGCTGACAAGCCAGTTGAAAATGAAAATAAAACAGCGCACTAAAAGGCAATGACTATGGATATTATCTTCTATCACCCCACTTTTGATACGGCTTACTGGATTAAGGCGCTCACGGCGGCATTGCCTGGCGCACGCGTTCGCGAATGGAAACAGGGCGATAATGAACATGCCGACTACGCGCTGGTCTGGCATCCCCCGGTCGAAATGCTTCAGGGACGCCGTTTGAAGGCGGTGTTTGCTCTTGGTGCGGGGGTGGATTCCATTCTCAGTAAGCTGAAGGCTCACCCTGAAATGCTGCCGGAAGATATTCCCCTGTTTCGTCTGGAAGATACCGGTATGGGGGAGCAGATGCAGGAATACGCCGTAAGCCAGGTGCTGCACTGGTTCCGCCGCTTCGACGATTATCAGGCGTTTAAACAGCAATCCCACTGGGAACCGCTCCCGGATTATCAGCGTGAAGATTTCACCATCGGCATCCTCGGGGCGGGTGTGCTGGGTTCGAAAGTCGCCGAAGCGCTCGCCCCGTGGGGCTTCCCACTGCGCTGCTGGAGCCGGAGCCGTAAGGATTATCCGGGCGTCGAGAGCTTTGCCGGAACGGACGAACTCCCGGCGTTCCTGAAAGGGACACGCGTTCTCATTAACCTGCTGCCGAATACGGCGGAAACGGTCGGCATTATCAATGGCACGCTCCTCAACAAGTTGGCAGAAGATAGCTACTTAATGAACCTGGCGCGCGGGGTACACGTTGTGGAAGACGATCTGCTGAAAGCGCTGGATAGCGGTAAACTGAAAGGTGCAATGCTGGATGTGTATAGCCGCGAACCGCTGCCGACAGACAGCCCGCTTTGGGCACATCCACGCGTGGCGATGACGCCCCATATTGCGGCCGTGACGCGACCGGCGGAGGCCGTGGCGTATATCTCGCATACCATCAGCGAAATAGAGAAGGGCAACGCGGTGACCGGACAGGTCGACAGACAGCGAGGCTACTGAGAGAAACCCGGCGTTCGCCGGGTTTTTGCTAATATTCGCCGCTGATAACTGCTATCCTTTGGAAAAACCGCAGAGGAGAGAAAGATGTATCCCGTTGACCTGCATATGCACACCGTCGCCAGTACTCACGCTTACAGTAACCTCCATGATTATATCGCTCAGGCGAAGCTGAAAGGCATCAAGCTGTTTGCGATAACCGATCACGGTCCGGATATGGCGGATGCGCCGCACTACTGGCATTTTGTGAATATGCGTATCTGGCCACGTCTGGTTGACGGTATCGGGATACTGCGAGGCATCGAAGCGAACATCAAAAATACCGACGGTGAAATTGACTGCACCGGCCCGATGCTGACCTCGTTAGATCTGATCCTCGCCGGCTTCCACGAGCCGGTCTTTGCGCCCCAGGATAAAGAGACCAACACCGCGGCGATGATTGCCACCATTGCCAGCGGCAATGTGCACATTATCAGCCACCCGGGAAATCCGAAATACCCGATCGATATTCAGGCCGTGGCACAGGCCGCAGCGAAGCACCGCGTGGCGCTGGAGATCAACAACTCCTCGTTCGTGCATTCGCGTAAGGGCAGTGAGGCCAACTGCCGCGACGTTGCGGCGGCCGTGCGTGACGCGGGCGGAATGGTGGCGCTGGGCTCTGATTCACACACGGCCTTCACGCTGGGTGATTTTAGCGAGTGCCTGAAAATATTGCGGGACGTGAATTTCCCGGAAGAACAGATCCTGAACGTCACGCCGCGTCGTATGCTCGACTTCCTTGAGTCGCGCGGCATGGCGCCGATTGATGAATTTGCCGATCTTTAATTAATAACGGAATAAAAACATGAATGAGTTTTCCATCCTTTGCCGCGTGCTGGGCACCTTATATTACCGCCAGCCGCAGGATCCGCTGCTGGTTCCGCTGTTTACCCTGATTCGTGAAGGTAAACTGGCGCAGAGCTGGCCGCTGGAACAGGATGAGTTGCTGGAACGCTTGCAAAAAAGTTGCGATATGCAGCAGATTTCAACGGATTACAACGCGCTGTTCGTGGGGGAAGAGTGTCGCGTGTCGCCGTATCGTTCTGCCTGGCAGGAAGGTGCGACCGAAGCGGAAGTTCGGGCGTTTCTTTCAGAACGCGGCATGCCGCTGACGGATATGCCTGCCGATCATATCGGTACCCTGTTGCTGGCGGCCTCATGGATTGAAGATAAAGCAGGTGATGATGAGAATGAGGCGATTGAAACCCTGTTCGAAACGTATCTGCTGCCGTGGGTCGGAACCTTCCTGGGTAAAGTTGAAGCCCACGCCACCTCTCCGTTCTGGAGAACGCTGGCTCCGCTGACGCGTGACGCTATCGCTGCCATGTGGGATGAGCTGGAAGAAGAGAGTGAAGAGTGATTTTAATCACAAAAATCCTGCAACGATACATTTCAACTTGCACGTAACGTGCTTCTGATCTCATTTCTTGGGTGCGCATCTGCTAAGATGCGCACCATGAACATATTACTTTGTATTGCAATAACGACTGGCATCCTCTCCGGCCTCTGGGGTTGGGTGGCGGTATCTCTCGGTTTGTTGAGCTGGGCCGGTTTTCTTGGCTGCACGGCCTATTTCGCCTGTCCGCAGGGTGGTTTTAAAGGGCTCTTTATTTCAGGCAGCACGTTACTGAGTGGCGTGGTCTGGGCGCTGATCATTATGAAGGGCAGCGCGCTGGCGCCGCATGTGGAAATCCTGGGGTACGTCATGACTGGTATTGTGGCTTTCCTGATGTGCGTTCAGGCAAAACATCTGCTGTTGTCCTTTGTGCCCGGCACGTTCATGGGTGCCTGCGCGACCTTTGCAGGCCAGGGGGACTGGAAGCTGGTGGTCCCTTCGCTCATGCTGGGATTACTGTTTGGCTACGCTATGAAGAACAGCGGTCTCTGGCTTGCAGCCCGACGCGAGAAGAGCCAGAACGTTCCTGTGGTAAGTAAATAAAAAAAAGGCGAGACGAAAATCTCGCCTTTTTATACGCCGCCAATCATGACTCCGGCGGAACCGACATCTCACGGTATTTCACCAGCACCGCATTACTCACGTCACTTTTATTCTGAAGATCCCACAAGCCGCGATCGATGCCGTCATTAATCAGGAAAATCACCCCGGTTTCGATGGCCGACATCAGACACAGCATGACCGGCTCGTTAGAGGTATAGCCAATTTCAGCCTCCAGCAAACGCTGGTAGTCGATAAAGCGGAATACCCCCGCCTGCACTTCATATGAGAGAATCGTTTTGCTGGTGGTCACGGAGGATAAAATTTCACCCGTGCTCACGTTAACCACGCGCAGGTTGACGGCAATCTGATCCAGCTGATACTGCGTGTCGGCCCCGATACCAAAGTAACGGGCACCCGCGCCGCCCGATTTCACGTTACTTTCGTAGCCGATAATCGAGCCTTCCACCATGATATTGGCTGCGGTGAGAGACTGTAGCGGCATGCGGTTATTGACGCCAACGGTACCATTCTCCTGTGCAGCACGAATGATTTTTCGTTCGTTAAGCAGGTTTTGCAGCCCCTGGCGTTCCAGCGGGATAAACCAGCGCGAATCTTTCAGGGCGGTAACCAGCATCGCGGTGGCGCTCTGCGGTACGGCCGTGGAGAAGTTACTGGCCGGATACGGTTTGAACTGGCCCGTCTCATCCTGAATGTTATAGACCGAGACGAATATCTTCCCGGTAGGGCCCGGCAGATGCGTCAGATCCCGATAGCTCTGGGCACGGGGCATTAGGGTGGGTTTAGCGGCTTCTTTTGGCGGGGCAGTTAAACAACCGCTTAATAAGCACACTGCAACTAAAATAAAAAAGCGCTGCATAATAATTGTCCTTATTTCGGGGTTGTTTAGAAATCAGTTGAACTGGTCTGCAAACCGGAAACCTGGATTGTCGACGTCTTACCGGTTTTTCGGTCTGTCACATTTAACTGAAGCTGCCCGTCTTTATTGGCAATATCGACGATAAAGTCATTAGTGACCATCCGGCCGGGTTTTCCGGTATTAATGTTGGTTAATAAGCCACCTAATATTTGCGACTGGATGGCCTGAGTAAAATTATCCAGAGCTGACGGGGTCTCGATACCGAAATCATCGTCATAGCTGGGGTCTTTATAGGAATTTTGAGCCTGCGCCTGGTTAAGCATAAAGGCTCCGTTATTCGGGTTGCCGCCAAAATTAGGGTTGCGGAACTGGAATGTCATATTTCCGGCCCAACTCAACGGCGCAATGAGCATTAACGAAATCACTGTGTGTGCGAGACGCATTACAGCCTCCGAAATAGGTGTCGTTGCTAGAACTCATCTTTTGCTAAATCGCCTGTGCTCAAAAGGGCTTTATCTAACTGTAGGCGGTTAATAGCTTCTTCTGTTTGTGCCAGTGCGAAAGCGACGTTCTGATCGAAGTCTCTTTTCGTTGGGAATAAAAAAGTCTGGTAAATAACGTCCTGATTAGCGGTTATTGTGATCCAGCTTCCCCACCGCGCACTGGGCCGTTCGTTGATGGTTAAATTACCCGGATAATCGCTTTCCCACTTATCGCTGAAGGCACGATAAAAATCGTGTCCGACAGAGGTGACGGTGTGGTCGGTCAACAGTCCAGGAACTTCCACCTCAACAGCCTGAAGGTTTCCGGCAGCAAGCATAATGCCTGCGGCGGCAATCCAACTTAGGGTGCGTTTCATGCTATTAACGCCTGAGGTTATCGTTTGCCCACGACACCGCCTGCGTGCGATTTTTAACAGCTATCTTTTTGAAAAGATTATAAAGATGCGTCTTAACCGTATTTTCGCTGATAAATAACGAACGGGCGATTTCAATATTTGAAGCACCAATACGCAGTTTGTTCAGGATCTCTTTCTCACGGTGCGTCAGAAGGGCCGATTCCGAACTGTTATAGCGATAATTTCCGGAGTGGGTAATGAGGTAGCTGGCCAGTTTTTGCGAGAAATAACACTCCCCCCGCAATATGCCCTGCAAACCCTCCACGACACGGTTTTCTTCTTCTGTAACGTAAAACACGCCGTTAATATGCGGCCAGCTCTCAATTTCGCGGAAAGGATACTCATCAGGCGTATTCAATAACAACACGCGGATATTATTGTTTTTCCTGCTTAAATTATCTTGCCAGTAATGGATCAGTTTTTTATCCGCTTCCATCATATCGAGAAGAATGATGCTGCTAGGAGCGATATCATCAAAAGAACGTTGAATGTTATGAAGTTTCCCGTTAAGTGACAGGCATTGTTTTAAATGCTGCAATAACGCTGTCGCTTGTAAGGAAGGTTTTGTGATCAACAATAATGTATGACCGGGTAAGCTATGGACTTCATTAAACATGATGAAACCCCACGTTATTTATGACACCCGGCAGTTGCCCTCGTTTTATTGAAAAGGGCACCAGAAGTACTGACAGGTGTGGCACTGCTGTGTGTAGTTAAAAAACCTTCCTCCAAAGGAGGCGGTAAAATTAAAAACAAATAACGTACTGCTGTTTTCAATCTAGCTATTGCAAACTTTAAAGCAAGTGTTAATCCTGTAACAAAATGTAAAATTCAATATTTATTTGTGTATTTTGCAGGGTTAATAGATTTTAAGATAAGGGGAAAGTTGTACAGGTGTATAAACGTGCACAGATTTTAAAAACCATACGGTATATTATAATGAGTTGTATTATCTGGTTTTTTATTATTGTAAACCAGCCGGTAAAAAGTATGAACCCTGCTAAAAACATAAGACTTCCCTAAGCCGGAATTTTTTCTTAAGAAAACTTGCTTCGTGTCACGCGCGTGACAAAGGGCATTGTCGTTTTTGTCTGAAGAAGCCGGTACAGGTTGGACAGCCTGTCTCGCTGTTGTACAAGCGCAGGAAGACATTTTTGGTTTCTGCTTTAGGCGAGTATCCCGTCGTTTCAGGCGAGATTTACGACTTTGAGGTGAAGGGGAATATAAAAATAAGGCGCACGGGTGAGATATTAAACATGTTTCGGCAGACATACTCTTTTCCGTAACGCGGCGTTAACAAAACGAATCGCGTTAACGGAGTAAGGAATACCTTTTTTATAGCCAGGTCCAGGGTGACAGCATGAAAAACAAAACGTTGTTTATGATGTTTACATTACTGGGTGCGCCTGGGTTTGTAATCGCAGGTGATTCAGATTTAGCCAGTTCTGAATATAATTTTGCGATAAATGAATTAAGTAAAGCTTCATACAATCAGGCAGCCATTATTGGTCAACAGGGTTCAGGAAATAATGCTGATGTACGCCAGGGCGGTTCTAAATTGCTGTCCGTTATTTCCCAGGAGGGCGGGAATAACCGCGCGAATGTTGATCAGTCAGGGACGTATAACCTTGCTTATATCGATCAGACCGGCAACGGCAACGATGCGAGTATTAAGCAGGGCGCTTTTGGCAACACCGCCATGATTATCCAGAAAGGCTCGGGTAACAGGGCGAATATAACGCAGTATGGTACGCAGAAAACAGCAGTTGTAGTACAGAGACAGTCGCAGATGGCTATTCGCGTTATTCAACGCTAGCGATGTGTGACGCCTTAATCAATCCGATGGGGGTTTACCATGAAACTTTTCAAAGTGGCAGTTATTGCAGCAATCGTAGTTTCTGGCAGTGCTTTCGCAGGTGCGGTACCACAATTTGGCGGCGGCCACGGTGGTGGCTGGGGTGGCGGCAATAACGGCCCTGACTCAACCCTGAGCATTTACCAGTACGGCGGCGGTAACTCCGCGCTTGCTTTGCAGACGGACGCCCGAGATTCTGAATTGACCATTACCCAGCATGGTGGCGGTAACGGCGCAGACGTTGGCCAGGGCTCTGATGACAGTTCTATCGATCTGCTGCAAAAAGGCTTTGGTAACAGCGCCACCATCGACCAGTGGAATAGCAAAGATTCTGTTATCAACGTGAAACAGTTCGGCGGCGGCAACGGCGCGGCGGTAGACCAGACAGCGTCCGGCTCAACGGTGACTGTGCACCAGGTTGGCTTCGGCAACAACGCGACCGCACACCAGTACTGATTCATTTCTGTACCAAAAAACAGGGCATGCGCCCTGTTTTTTTTCGGGAGGATCTCATGAGCACCTTCATTCTCCTTGCCGCGCTTGCCAGCCAGATAACGTTCAGTACTTCACAGCAGGCAAATGTGACAACCATTATTCCTCAGGTCACGCTGGCAGACGCCTGCGAATGTCAGGTTGAGGTGTTATCTGTCCGGCAGGGGCAGGGGGGACAAAGTACATCGCGGCAGAAAAATACTCTTTTTATACCCGCTAATCAGCCGATTGATTTAACGCGAATCAGTTTAAATATTCGCTCAGGGGATGCGGTAAAAATAATCGTCACCGTTTCCGATGGAAAATCGCTTCATTTATCACAGCAGTGGAACGCACCGGCAAGTACGCTTTAATCATTCATAAAATCAATGATTTAATAAAGTGGCGGCGCTGCACAGGTAAGCTATGCTGATATCAAGAACCCAGCAAACGGGTTGCTTAAACTGATACGTCATAACGGAGCGTTTTTACCCCTCAAGGACGAATTTCATTGAGGAGTACAAATAATGTTCAAATCCGCAGCGTGTATTATTTCTGGTCTGGGACTGATCCTGTCCTCTTTTTTTTCTCCGGCTTATTCAGCAACTATAGAGAATGGTGGGGTGATTCATTTTCGTGGCGCGGTGGTCGCTGACCCGTGCGAAGTCACGCCCCGGCATCGGCAGTTTGCGATTTCCTGCCCGGAAAATAACCGTATGAAAACGCATACCATCAGTTATGACGAGGCGCTCCGGGGCCATCATCCTCACTCAGCGCTGGCCGCTGTCACCATGAAATACCTGAATGAAAAGAAAACGCTTGCGGTCGTTCAGGTGGATTACCGTTAACCGCCGTTTTTTTCGCGACAGTTTTTCTCCTTCTCCCTCTGCGATACACTGATGAAAAAGGCGGGTTGCAGAGGGTGTTTATGAGACCGCAAATCGACGTTATTCATGGCGATATCACGACGGTGCACGTTGACGTGATCGTCAACGCAGCCAATTCCTCCCTCTTGGGTGGGGGCGGGGTGGATGGTGCCATTCACCGGGCCGCGGGCCCTCAGCTCCTTGAAGCATGCAAAACCGTGCGCCAGCAGCAGGGAGAGTGCCCGCCGGGGCATGCTGTTATTACGCTTGCGGGCGATCTCCCGGCCAAAGCGGTGATCCATACCGTTGGACCCGTCTGGCACGGTGGCGACCGCCATGAGGCTGAGATTCTGGAGCAGGCTTATCGTAACTGCCTGCGGCTTGCGGCAGATAACGGCTATAAGACCATGGCATTCCCCGCCATTAGCACCGGGGTTTACGGTTATCCAAAGGAAGCGGCAGCTACGATCGCTGTGAATACCGTTTATCACTACCTTTCCCTCAAACCCATGCCGGAAAAAGTCATTTTTGTCTGTTTCGATGAGCACACCGCCGACCTGTATCAGCGGATTTTGACCGCGCGCAGCCAGGCATTTTGATGCGTGTAATGCAAAAACGGCGCCCTGGAGGCGCCGTTTTGTTATCCCGCTTTAACCTGAGGTTTACCTGAGAACAGGAAACGCAAAAGCGGGATCCGCAGGTGGATTTCATACAACACGATGGCAATGCCAACCACAAAGACCAGACCGGTGAAGAAGCCCAGCGCATTCGATTTGATATGCGGCGTAATGTACGCCCCGAAAAACAGCGTCAGCGGATGGTGGACCAGGTAGATAAACAGTGAAGCATTAACGAAATAGGTGACGCGACTTGATTTAAAATTCAGCAGACGATGGCCAAGGGCGAACACCACGTTAACCATCCACAGGCCCATCAGCATCGTTATCACGCTCTCTGTCTCATACATCCACGCGTCCCCGCTGCCAAAGCGCTGATTGAGAAGATAGGCGGCAAAGGCCAGCGCAGCACCCACCGCACACCAGGGGGAGGGGGTGGTAAACAGCGCTTTAAGCCGGGGATGAATAAATGCCAGCGCCCCAATCAGGAAGAAGGGAATGTAGAACAGGGTCTGCATCACCACGAAATTAAACAGCCCATCGCTCAGAATGGGAGGGTAGACAATGAGCAGCGTACGCCTGACGGCGGCATACGCGACCCCCAGGGCAAGAAACAGCAGCGACAGCTTGCCCAGGGTGATGTTGGCGAAGAAGGTCGAGGTTGCGGCGCTCGCGCGCTGGCGCAGTTGAGTGAAGATCAGCAAACTCACCGTGGTTAGCACCACCAGTACCAGCAGGAACCAGAGGTGGGAAATCAGCTCCCAGACCAGGGTGTTGTATTTCTCATAGAACGAGAGATTAGGCCAGTTTTCCGCCTTGCCTTTAACATGCTGCAACATGATGAACTGCGGCAGCGTCAGCAGCGGAATGGCCGTCAACATGGGTATGCCCACGCGCTCCACGCGCACTTTCCACCACCGCTTGAGGGGATAGCGCAAGAAGAGCATGTAAGAGAAATAGCCTGAAATGACGAAAAACACCTGCATGCGGAAGGCATGGATAAAATCATTGAACAGCGTCAGCCACCAGGAGGGCATCTGGCTGTTCACATGCCAGGTGTGGCTGGAATAGATCAGTGAAATATGAAAAGGGATCCCCAATAGCATGAGCCATGCGCGGATCGAGTCGAGGAAATATTCACGTTGTACAGGGGTTGTGCTCATATAACTTTGCGCATTCTCAGACTTTTCGCCTTATCCCTAAGGCTCATAATGGTTACATTCGGAGCCAACCCTACACCAAGACCGACACCCTGTCTCCAGGATAAGCACGCAAAGTGAAAAGCGGGTTCTTTCATTTGCTTAATCCATGAGCCAGCGAGCTGAACAAAGCAGTGATAATGTTGTCGGATTGCCTGAGTTTCCATTAAAATGGATCGGATCGATATAAGCACACAAAGGGGGAAGTGCTTACTTATTATGAAACATAAACCACAAATGATGAAAATGCGTTGGTTGGGTGTAGCAGTGCTGTTGTCACTGTATACCTCATCTGCACTGGCCTTTAACATCGATGATGTCGCAAAACAGGCTAAATCGATGGCGGGCAAGAGCTACGAAGCGCCAAAAAGTAACCTGCCCTCCGTTTTCCGCGACATGAAATACGCGGACTATCAGCAGATCCAGTTCAATCACGATAAAGCGTACTGGAACAATATTAAAACCCCGTTCAAGCTTGAATTTTACCACCAGGGTATGTACTTCGACACGCCGGTTGCCATCAATGAAGTGACGGCGACCGCGGTACGTAAAATCAAGTACAGCCCGGATTATTTCAATTTTGGCGATGTGCAACACGATAAAGACACGGTGAAAGACCTCGGCTTCGCAGGCTTCAAGGTGCTTTACCCGATTAACAGCAAAGATAAAAACGACGAAATCGTCAGCATGCTTGGCGCCAGCTACTTCCGCGTGATTGGCGCGGGGCAGGTGTACGGGCTTTCTGCGCGCGGTCTGGCAATTGATACCGCGCTGCCATCAGGTGAAGAATTTCCACGTTTTCGCGAGTTCTGGATCGAACGTCCAAAACCAACCGACAAACGTCTGACAATTTATGCGCTGCTGGACTCCCCTCGTGCGACAGGCGCTTATCGCTTCGTGATCATGCCAGGGCGTGACACGGTGGTTGACGTGCAGTCTAAAGTTTACCTGCGCGATAAAGTGGGCAAACTGGGCGTCGCGCCGCTGACCAGCATGTTCCTGTTCGGGCCGAATCAGCCGTCTCCGGCGACTAACTTCCGCCCTCAACTGCATGATTCTAATGGCCTTTCCATTCATGCTGGTAACGGCGAGTGGATCTGGCGTCCGCTGAACAACCCGAAACACCTCGCCGTCAGCAGCTTTGCGATGGAAAACCCGCAGGGCTTTGGTCTGCTGCAACGTGGCCGTCAGTTCTCCCGCTTTGAAGATCTGGACGACCGCTACGATCTGCGCCCAAGCGCCTGGGTTACACCGAAAGGCGACTGGGGTAAAGGCAAGGTTGAGTTGGTTGAAATTCCAACCAATGATGAAACCAACGATAACATCGTGGCGTACTGGACACCGGATCAGCTGCCTGAAGCCGGTAAAGAGATGAACTTCAAGTATGCGATCACCTTCAGCCGTGACGAAGACAAACTGCACGCACCGGATAACGCGTATGTGATGCAGACGCGTCGTTCTACGGGGGACGTGAAGCAGTCCAACCTGATTCGTCAGCCGGATGGCACGCTGGCATTTATCGTGGACTTCACCGGGCAGGATATGAAAAAACTGGCGCCGGATACTGCCGTGACGGCACAGGCCAGCATTGGCGATAACGGTGAAATCGTTGAGAACGCCGTGCGTTACAATCCGGTCACCAAAGGGTGGCGTTTGACCCTGCGCGTGAAGGTGAAAGATCCGAAACAGACCACTGAAATGCGCGCCGCGCTGGTCAGTAACGATAAGCCGCTGAGTGAAACCTGGAGCTATCAGCTACCTGCCAATGAATAATACATCTGAATATATTGATGCCATGCCGCTAACGGACATTGAAAAAGCGGCACTCCCTGCGAGCGACATCCGCGCGGTTCACACCGCGCTGGATGGTGAACATCGTCACTTTTCCCGTGATGATGATACGCCGCTGGGGTCAGTGAAGGCACGTCTGGAGCAGGCATGGCCAGACTCGCTGGCAGAAGGGCAGTTAATCAAGGATGACGAAGGGCGTGACCAGCTACAGGCGATGCCGAAGGCCACGCGTTCCTCTATGTTCCCCGATCCGTGGCGCACCAACCCGGTGGGTCGCTTCTGGGATCGCCTGCGTGGGCGTGACGTGACGCCGCGCTATCTGTCACGTCTGACCAAAGAACAACAGGCGTCCGAGCAGAAATGGCGTACCGTGGGAACGATTCGTCGTTACATTCTGCTGCTGCTGACGCTGGCACAGACGGTTGTCGCCACCTGGTACATGAAAACTATTCTGCCGTACCAGGGCTGGGCATTGATTAACCCTGCTGACATGATTGGCCAGGATATCTGGGTCTCCTTCATGCAGCTGCTGCCGTATATTTTACAGAGCGGCATCCTTCTGCTGTTTGCCGTGCTGTTCTGTTGGGTCTCCGCCGGGTTCTGGACGGCGCTGATGGGCTTCCTGCAACTGCTGATGGGGCGTGACAAATACAGCATTTCCGCGTCGACGGTCGGGGATGAACCCCTCAATCCTGAGCACCGTACCGCGCTAATCATGCCTATCTGTAACGAAGATGTTGACCGCGTATTCGCCGGGCTGCGTGCCACCTGGGAGTCCGTAAAGGCGACCGGTAACGCGGCGCATTTCGACGTCTACATCCTGAGCGACAGCTACAACCCGGATATCTGCGTGGCAGAGCAAAAAGCCTGGATGGAGCTGATTGCTGAAGTGCAGGGCGAAGGGCAGATCTTCTACCGTCGTCGTCGTCGTCGTGTTAAGCGTAAGAGCGGGAACATCGATGACTTCTGCCGTCGTTGGGGTAACCAGTACAGCTACATGGTGGTACTGGATGCGGACTCCGTGATGAGCGGCGACTGCCTGAGCGGGCTGGTCCGTCTGATGGAAGCCAATCCGAACGCGGGTATTATTCAGTCCTCGCCAAAAGCGTCCGGTATGGACACGCTGTATGCGCGCTGCCAGCAGTTTGCGACCCGCGTCTACGGGCCGCTGTTTACTGCCGGTCTGCACTTCTGGCAGCTGGGTGAATCTCACTACTGGGGCCACAACGCCATTATCCGCGTGAAGCCATTCATTGAGCACTGCGCCCTGGCGCCGCTGCCGGGTGAAGGATCGTTTGCCGGGTCCATTCTGTCGCATGACTTTGTGGAAGCCGCGCTGATGCGTCGCGCAGGGTGGGGCGTCTGGATTGCCTACGATCTGCCGGGCTCGTATGAAGAGCTGCCGCCGAACCTGCTGGATGAGCTTAAGCGCGACCGCCGCTGGTGTCACGGTAACCTGATGAACTTCCGCCTGTTTCTGGTGAAGGGGATGCACCCTGTTCACCGTGCGGTGTTCCTGACGGGCGTCATGTCCTATCTGTCTGCGCCGCTGTGGTTTATGTTCCTGGCACTCTCGACCGCGTTGCAGGTTGTGCATGCCCTGACGGAGCCGCAGTACTTCCTGCAACCGCGCCAGCTGTTCCCGGTGTGGCCGCAGTGGCGTCCGGAGCTGGCGATTGCGCTGTTCGCGTCGACCATGGTGCTGCTGTTCCTGCCTAAGCTGCTCAGTATCATTCTGATCTGGTGTAAAGGTTCGAAGGAGTACGGTGGTTTCTGCCGCGTAACCCTTTCACTGCTGCTGGAAGTGCTGTTCTCGGTCCTGCTGGCACCGGTGCGTATGCTGTTCCACACGGTATTCGTGGTGAGCGCGTTCCTGGGATGGGAAGTGGTGTGGAATTCACCGCAGCGTGACGATGACTCTACGCCATGGAGTGAAGCCTTTATGCGCCACGGCTCTCAGCTACTGCTGGGCCTGGTGTGGGCCGTTGGTATGGCCTGGCTGGATCTGCGTTTCCTGTTCTGGCTGGCGCCAATCGTCTTCTCGCTGATCCTGTCGCCATTTGTGTCGGTGATCTCCAGCCGATCTACGGTGGGCCTGCGTACCAAACGCTGGAAGCTGTTCCTGATCCCGGAAGAGTATTCTCCGCCGCAGGTGCTGGTGGATACCGATACCTATCTGGAGCAGAACCGCAAACGCACGCTGGATGATGGCTTTATGCACGCCGTGTTTAACCCGTCATTCAACGCGCTGGCAACCGCGATGGCGACTGCGCGTCACCGCGCCAGCCAGGTGCTGGAGATCGCCCGCGATCGCCACGTTGAGCAGGCGCTGAACGAGACGCCAGAAAAGCTTAACCGCGACCGTCGTCTGGTGCTGTTGAGCGATCCGGTGACGATGGCACGGCTTCACTACCGCGTGTGGACTTCTCCGGAGAGATACTCTTCGTGGGTGAACTACTACAAGGACGTGAAGCTGAATCCGCTGGCCCTGAAGACGAAGTAAGTTGTTAAGTAGGGCGGGTAAGCGAAGCGCCACCCGCCAAATAAAATACCGGCTGTGAGGCCGGTATTTTTTTAGAGGTAAGAAATGAAAGTAATCATCGTCGTCATGATGGCATGCCTGCTCAGCGGCTGCGGCAGCATTATCAGCCGCACCATCCCCGGACAGGGCCACGGGAATCAGTACTACCCCGGCGTACAGTGGGATGTCCGCGATTCCGCATGGCGCTATCTCACCGTGCTCGATCTGCCGTTTTCACTCATTTTCGACACGCTACTGCTGCCCATCGATGCCAGTCACGGCCCCTACGAGTAGCGGTGACTTATCGCTCGTCCCATTCGTCCGCTGCGGCCTGACCCTCTTCGGTATCCAGCGGCGGTTCGAGCTGAAACTCACCTTCATCCCATTCATGCAGCGTATTTTCTTCCAGCCACTCCTGACGTAACTCAATTTCGTCATAGTCGCCGTCGAATACCGCCTGCGCACCTTCACCACTCAGTATCGGCAGACATTCTCCGTCTTCACCTTCATCAGCAAAGAATTCGGCCTGCCACATAATATCGCCGTCCTGTAGGACGTATTTTTGGATATTGAGTTGTTGCACGTCAGCATCTTCTTCCTCAATGCCGGGATTATCGGCGAGGAACTCTTCGCGAGCGGCATCAATTGCTTCTTCCAGCGTACTATAGAATACATATTCTGTATCGGACATAATGAGTTCCTCAATGATTATGTTTATCAAATGTATAGGTGCATGAATGCGAACTGTCAAAGCCTACATCTATAGTAGGGTATCGAGTTTGCAGCAGGTTGATGCTTTTGGCTTAGAGCGCCAGATTAGTACAGTATTAGACTTCCTCGAAAACGCTAAATTACCCGCTGAATTAGGGTATCAGCTTGATCCAGGCAATCATGAAGTACTGGAAAGTGATAAAGGCTTGTCAGGCTACGCCGGACACAACTTCACGAAGGGCTCATTGGGGCGGTTCAAGGAACGTGTAAGATCAGAAGAAATTACTGAAGGTTGTTTGCTGATCGAGAGTGTTGACAGGTTTTCCAAGAAGCAGGGCTATGATGCAATCGATGAGTTTACTTTTCTGATCAAACGTAACATTGATATTGTTGAAGTTGAAACGGGGCAAATCTACAGCTATAAGCTCGATCACAAGTTATCTGCATTATCCACAAGTATTGAACGTGCTCACCAGGAATCGAAGCGAAAAGCCCGTATTAGTATGAAGTCATGGAAGCATCGCAAAGAAGCATCTTTAGCAAATGGGGGAGCTTTAAACAACAACACACCAGATTGGTTGTCACTCAGTACTGATAAACTATCATATGAGATTGACTATCACAGAGTAGAAACTATTAAACGAATCTTTCAGATGTATCGTGATGGGTACGGGGTGACTCATATCGTCAAGGTACTCAATGATGAAGGTAACAGGTACAACGGCATAGGTTGGAACACTGTCACTGTATATAACAAATTACGTGATCGTCGTCTTAATGGCTTTCTTGAGGGTAAGTACAAAACCATACCAAAAAAAATAAATGAAATTACTAATGAAACCGAAAAACGAATTTTAGAGAATTTAAAGATCAAGAAAGAAGCACACGATAATGCTAAGCGTATCTATCCGGTAGTTGTTGATGATGATCTTTTTCTAAAAGTCCAATCATTGATGGATAGGAATGTTTCAAATAAAAAGCAAAGAAGCACTACAACAAAACAACGGAATTTATTTAACGGCCTAACTAAATGCTATGAGTGCGGTAGTCCTATGATCGTTCAGAGTATGTCTAATGGGTGGTTACGTTGCTATAGACAACGTACTAAAGATGAAAAGTGTAATTCAAAGATGCTAAGGTACAGCGTTACCTACTCGTCGTGAACTCCTCGTAGTATTGGTTAGAAACGTTCCTTTTTTCTCGCTGTACTCGAAAAGGCGGAAGACGTTTCTTCTCGCTTTGCTCGATAGGTGTTAGTACAGCAAGTGAAGTACCTAAAATGAATTGGTAAGTACGAAATGCCCCGCCAGTTTCACACCTCTCGCTCCGGTCATTTCCCCTTACTATGATGCCATTTGATAACTACATAAAGTACTGGATCAAGTGTGCAATTTTTGTGTACAAAGAGGTACTTAAGAGAGGGATAACATGAACAGAAAACAATTTATCCAGTCGCATGGTGCTACTTGTAGTAACTGGAATTGGAGTTGGTCATTTGTTAATCACGACAAGAAAATGGTGATCTTTGGTGCTTGGGATGTTCAGAAAGAGCAAGAAAGATCAGTTATACTAAGGGAGCGGTGGAAAACCAAAGTAGTTGATGGTAGGACAAGAAAAAATCTGGGATACATTCAAGCTATTGAACACATCCGGTTGATAGCTGAAGGTTATGATCTTTTCACGTTTGATATGGAGCAGGGGCGAAACGATGAGGATAGAGATGTAGCTGTTATCAAACGTTTTACCCCTAAACTTGAAAAGCGTTACCTTCGAAAAGAAGGTACTGTCTGGTATGCAGACTTCTTACCTAATCTGTTTCCTGATGAAATTACCTCACCTGAAAACTTCGCTGAAGGTGCAAAAAAGCAAGTTACAGTAAACTCCTACGAACGTGATCCAAAAGCACGGCAGGCGTGTATTGACCATCACGGTACTTCTTGCAAGTGTTGTGGGTTTGACTTTGAGAAAGTCTATGGCGAACACGGTAAAGGATTTATACACGTTCATCATATCAAACCACTGCATACAGTAGGTGAGAACTATGTAGTAAACCCGATTGAAGATATGGTTCCCCTTTGTCCAAACTGTCATGCAATGATACATAGGGGAAGTGAAGTCTTAAGTGTCGAAAGATTAAAAATAATAGTTGAGAAAAAATGAGCATATTAACAGTAGCAGCTAAATACAAAGATGTGTTAACTATTTGTTTTTCTGTACTTTCATTTATCATAGCATGTACTTCCTTATTTTTTTCAGGTCGAACGGCATGGCATGATAGATCAAGATTGAAAATTACAGGGCGAGTTGTATACGAACCGGTTTACGAAAAGGCTTATAAAATTGAAGTGACCGTTCTTAATGTTGGTAGGCGTGATGCTGTATTAGAAGGGATTCTATGCCATTATGAAGGGAATAATACCAGACATATTTTTGAAAAAAATGGTTTTATACTTAAAGAAAAGCAAAGGGAAAGGTTTCAAATCGAATTCAGGGATTTAGTAATTACAGATGATGATGGCAATGCTTATGAGTTAGAAAACATTACCGTATTAGATGTTGAAGGGAAAGAGCATGACATTCCTAACTCAAAAAATATTATTTCAAAGTTTTCAAAAAATGCATAATATATCGAAAATAAAGATAGCTAAACAAATACGATTGAATGACATAGCATTCTTATGAAATAAGATAATTTAAGTTGATTTTTAGACTCACTACATTTAGGAGGCTATTTGTTTAGATAGCATATGTTAGAATCGTTATATGCAAAGAGCAGGGAAAAGAAAATGCAAATAATGAGGATGACATACGACGATATTGATAATAATGGCTACGCCAAATTACACGTCTATGGAATAGGAACTTTCTCGGTTTTTAGTGGGCAAAACCCATATACCAATGATCCAAACTGTGCGTACTTACCAAACAGTGCAATACCTACTGGACGGTACTGGTTAGTTGATAGGCCAACTGGCTCTACATTGAATAAGATCCGGGCCTGGGGCGTTGATACAATCACAGGTAATGACCACTCCGAATGGTTTGCACTCTTCAGTGCTCAAACCATGACAGATAGTATAATGATTAACGGTGTATCTCGTGGTAGCTTCCGGTTACATCCACTCAGGCCAGATGGTTCTGGTTTCTCAGAGGGGTGTATTACATTCGTCAATCGACCCGATTTCTATACTGTACGTAGTCAGTTGCTCCGTACTAAAAAGGTTAAAGTACCAGGATCAAGGACTGGAGTGATGGCATATGGTTATGTTGATGTACAAGGGGGGAGCGACTATGCGAAGTGCAGGATTCGTTAAGAATGCGGCCATATACAGTATCTGTATTGTCTTTGCATGGTGGCTATCAAGTTTCGGTAAGCCTCTCAATGGACTAACTCAATGGGTTATGGATACCACCTATAGTACTTTCGGTTCTGGCCTGAGTGGTTCATATGAAGCTGATGCAGATCCGGTAAGGTTCATCGCCTTAATCCTGATGGTACTTATCTACGCTACCATACTGTTCTTGGTCGCACGCTTAGTACTAAGAAAGTTTCAGGCCAATCGCTAATACCTCATTTTATTTAGTATTGTGCTGGACTGTTTATAGGGATTTTACATCTGACTCAGACGAATTAGATGCACGTATTTCTACCGTTGAAACGAAAGTTGCTTTGATGGATCAGTCTCTAACTTCGCTTGAGCAGGAACAAGATCAAATGAAGAAGACATTAAAAAACTTAGAAGATAGTGTACATATGCTTGATATTAAAATTGAGCGTGTAATTACAATGCTTAAAACGCTAAAAAATAAAAAGCCCCATCAGGGGCTTTTATGCTTAACCTAAGCTATTCTTCTTAAACTTCATTACTTTTTTGTTGTATCGGATTTCACAATTATCAAATCTTTTTCTTGTTGCAGCTTCAATCTCATCACATTTTTTTCTAACTGATGCTTCTGTTGGATTTGAATTCTTCATAAGGTATAAAATTGTTTTGATAGTACTATATTTGTCCTTAGTATTTGCACAGGCATAATATAGATTAAAGATGTTTTCTTTTCTAATGAAGTCTTCAGTGTTTTTGTGATGTTTGTTAAAAGAAGTCTCTAATTCTGAGAATTCGGAAATGCTTTTTACGTAACTTTTCAATTTTGGCGTTCCAAGTTCATCTATTTTTTTTGAACAGGCCTCGTTGAAAATAGATTGCAAGCTCTCAATTTTCCCTAACAAACTTTTAATTTCTTGTTGAGACGGCAAGGGTGGAAAAGTACAGAGTTTTTCAATATACCAATTACTCGTCATTCCCTTTTCACCACGAGTATGACGCAACACATCAATATATAAATCCCAATTTTGTGTTCTTTGGGCTTGATAAAGATAAGTAAGTACTATGTCAGGAAAGCCTTTATATAAATAATTGATTTTATTTTTTATGTTGTGAGTTTCTTTCAATAAATTAGCGTACGTAGAAGATAAGGCTAAAAAATTATCTTTATAAGATATTAGTTTCTCTATGCTCTCACGCCTGTCAAGCTCAGCATCAATACGATTTCTTTCCTGTATATATTGCGTGTGCTCACCAAAGTACTTATCCCCACAAATGCCTCCAATTAAACCTTCATATCCAGTATCATCAACACCAAGATATCCATGCTGATGTTTTTGACCACAGTTCCCATGCTCGGTTTTTACCTGGCACTTCACACTCTCACTAAGATGATAGCGTCCTACAAGAGAACGAAAACTTTTAACAGTAATTTCTAAATCAGAAGAAAAATTAGGGCGTGAGGTAATTTGTTCTATTGATGCAAAAGATTCTGAATTATCTGCCATTACATTTCCTTATCTTTGCGTACTGTTTGGATGAACAGCTTGTGAGAATATACACCCCTAATAGGGAGCTTTCAATGACGTATGAAGTATAAGGTTATAGGTGAAGCGTGTTTAAAACGAACCCGGGGATTTTGAAAGGACGGACTGATACAGCCGAAGGCTAAAGTACGTACTTATGACCGTAAATGTAATGACATAAAACATCTATGTATTTTACTTTACGCTGCTTCCAGCGTGGCGTACATGGTCATTGGTGTCTCCCTGTTTTTCGTGAAGGTATTCAGGGAAAGAATAGCTGATTATATGATTGTGCAAGTATGAATGCGTAAATTAGCCGTCACGATGTTGTGTTATGCGCGCCGGGCGTAGCGCCCGGGATAAGCTGAGCCAGGAATAAACAGCGTTGAACAGCACGACGCCTGCCGTCACGATAAAGACCGCCCGGAAACCGAAACTGGCCGAAACCCCCGCGCCGACCAGCGGCCCGGTGACGTTACCCAGATCGCGAAACGACTGGTTGTAGCTGAAAATACGTCCGGCAATCTGGTTGGTGGAGTTATAGACCAGCAGCGTCTGCACCGCCGGAAGCAACGCGCCGTCCGCTGCGCCCAGCAGAAAGCGCAACACGCCGAGCTGCCAGGGAGACTGCACCATCGACATGGGGATCAGCAGCAGAACGGAGAGGATCAGGGCGCAGATCAGAATTTTCTCCGGGCCGATGCGATCGCCCAGCTTGCCGAGCCGCGGCGCGCTCAGCAACGCGGCCACGCCGGGAACAGAGGCGATCACGCCGCTGATAAAGGCGATATTGCTGACGTTTCCCGCCAGATCGCGGACATAGAGCGTCAGAATAGGCGCGATTGAACCGGTGGCCACCTGAATAATCATGGTGGTCACAAACAGGCTCAGCACCAGCTTTGGGTTTTTCAGCGAGGCCAGCACATCCCGGGCGTGCAGCATCTCTTTTTTGGCTACCGGCGTGAAATTCTCGCGGATGCAGATAAGCGTCACGAGGAAGCAGAGAAACAGCACGCTGGCGGTAATGAAGAATACCGGCCGCAGTCCGTAGTGGTCGGCCAGCAGCCCGCCCGCCAGCGGACCCAGCAGTGCGCCGCTTACGCCGCCAGTGGAGAGCGTACCCAATGCCCAGCCGCTTTTATGGCGTGGGATTTGGGTTGCGATCAGGGCGTTGGCATTGGGGATAAATCCCCCGAGCAGACCCAGGAGCGCGCGTAATATCAGGAACTGCCAGACATTTTGCGCCACCCCCATCAACAGCATTATGATCGCCATGCCGAGCGCGGAGCGCAGCAGCATAATTTTGCGGCCTTTGCGATCCGCAAGCCCGCCCCAGAAAGGCGACGCAATGGCGGAGAACAGGAACGTAATGCTGAACACCAGGCCGGACCACATATTCAGTGCGCTATGGCCGGTGACGCCGAGCTGTTCAACGTAGAGGGGCAGGAAGGGCATTACCAGGCTAAAGGCGGCGCCAGTAAGAAAACAACCCAGCCATGCAACCGTCAGGTTGCGTTTCCAGTTTATGGGAGCATCTGTGGAGGACATAACTATCCGCATAATGAGGTGCAGGGCACCGTGACCAGTGAGGTAATAAGCCTGCTAATTATGCGCCTGGGGTATGATTGACGCAATGACGGGGAGCTTTTAAAGCTAAAACAGCTTGCGGCCCGGAAGACCGCATGCAGATTAATAACGAGAAGGGACGCCCTGAGGCCGGGTTTTGAAGCGGCGATGCAGCCACATGTACTGCTCGGGAGCGAGCATAATGCATTTCTCCACAATGCCGTTCATCCAGCGCGCGGTAGTTTCCGCGTCGTCGAGCGGCGGAGCGAGTTCCGGCTCCAGCATGATAAGCTGATAGCCTGAACCGTCCGGCTTACGGCGCGGCACAAACGGCACGATAGCCGCTTTGGACATCCGCGCCAACATCCAGGTCCCGGTGGTCGTCGCGGCCTCTTCCACCGCAAAGAACGGGACAAACACGCTGGATTGCGGGCCATAGTCATGATCCGGGGCATACCAGACCACTTCACCTGATTTGAGGGCGCGGATCATCCCTTTAAGGTCTTTGCGGTCGATCATGCTTTTATTCGAGCGCATGCGTCCGTTGGTCTGTATCAAATCGATCACCGGATTATCGTTGGGACGATAAACGCCAATACCCGGCGCCTGCATGCCGAACATGCGCGCGCCAATTTCGAGCGTCAGGAAATGAACGCCAATCAGCAGGACGCCAGTCTGGTTGGCCTGGAGATTATGCACCGGATCCATGCCGGTTCCGGCCACTTCCGTCCAGCGCGCCATGCGCTTATCCGACCAGAACCAGGCCATACCGGTCTCCATCAGTCCCATGCCGACAGATTCGAAGTTTTTAACCACCATGTCGTGACGCTCAGATTCGCTCATCTGAGGAAAGCAAAGCTCAAGATTTCGATACGCGATCCTGGCGCGACGCTTCATAAACTGTTGAGCAATGCGGCCCAGTCCTTTACCCATGCGGAAAATTACGGGATAAGGCAGCTGTACAATTAGCCACAACAAGCCAATGCCTGACCATGTTAACCAATAGCGTGGGTGTAAAAGCGCGGCAGTAAATTTCGGTAACTGGGTCATGTCTGTCCTGTGTTCTAACGTCCTGAAGGGCTATTGTCTCATTTTTTGAGGCATAGCCAAAATGTCTGTCATCGAAACATGAAAGAATATGCAAGTGTTAAGTCTGATTAATCAGGTTGACTGAAATGTAGCGTAAATTGTGTGGATGTAAATTGTCTTTGTTTGCTATATCATGCCGACCGATTTTTATTTCTCAACGATTGCAGGACTTGTACACCATGCCAGTGTTACACAACCGCGTTTCGAATGAGATGTTGAAAGCGCGTATGTTGGCCGAAACCGAACCGCGCACAACGATCTCTTTCTATAAATATTTTACCATCAACGATCCACAGGCGACCCGCGATGCGCTTTACCAGGCTTTCACCGCCCTGAACGTGTTTGGTCGCGTCTATCTGGCGCGTGAGGGTATTAACGCGCAGATCAGCGTGCCGGAAAGCAAAGTCAGCGCCTTCCGCGATCTCCTTTATGGTTTTGATCCGGCGCTTAACGGCTTACGCCTGAACATTGCGCTGGATGATGACGGCAAATCGTTCTGGGTGCTGCGCATGAAGGTGCGTGAGCGTATTGTGGCGGATGGCATCGACGATCCGAACTTCAATGCCGCTAATGTGGGGGAGTACCTCAAGGCCGCTGAAGTGAACGCGATGCTCGACGATCCGGATGCAGTGTTCATCGATATGCGTAACCACTACGAATATGAAGTGGGCCACTTCGAGAATGCGATGGAAATTCCTGCCGACACTTTCCGTGAACAGTTGCCGAAAGCGGTTGAGATGATGCAGGAGCATAAAGACAAAAAGATCGTTATGTATTGCACCGGGGGGATCCGCTGCGAAAAAGCCAGTGCCTGGATGAAACACAACGGTTTTAATAAAGTCTGGCATATTGAGGGTGGGATCATTGAATATGCCCGCCGCGCCCGCGAGCAGGGGTTACCGGTGCGTTTTATCGGTAAAAACTTTGTGTTTGATGAGCGTATGGGCGAGCGAATTTCAGAGGACGTAATCGCTCACTGCCACCAGTGCGGTACGCCGTGCGACACGCATACCAACTGCAAAAACGACGGTTGTCATCTTCTGTTTATTCAGTGTCCTGCATGTGCCGAGAAGTTTAATGGCTGCTGTAGCGAGCTGTGCAGTGAAGAGAGTATCCTGCCTGAAGAAGAGCAACGTCGTCGCCGTGCCGGGCGCGAGAACGGGAATAAGATCTTTAATAAATCCCGGGGCCGACTGAATACCAAACTGGGTATTCCGGACCCGGAGTAAAACATTGCCCGGCGGCGTAAAAGCCTGCCGGGCCTGTTTTATGACTTCTGCTGAACGCCTTCCACCGAAATAATCAGCTCTACATCCTGCGATGCCGGTCCTAAATCTGTGGTGATATTAAAATCTTTCAAATGAATTTTGCCGGCGGCTTCAAAGCCAGCACGTTTTCCGCCCCACGGATCGTCGCCCTGGCCGATTAATTTCGCATCCAGTGTTACCGGTTTTGTTACGCCGTTCAGCGTAAGATTACCGGTAATAGCGAGCTTATCACCGTCTTTCTTCACTTCTGTCGACGCGAAAGTAGCTTGCGGGAATTTGCCTACGTTCAGGAATTCAGCGCTGCGCAGATGTTTATCACGCTCGGCGTGATTAGTGTCGACGCTGTTAGTATTAATGGTGACGTTTACTTTATCGGCAGCAGGGTTTTTCTCGTCGAAACTAAATGTGCCATCGAAATCATTGAACGTACCATATAACCAGCTGTAACCCAGATGCTGAATACGGAAATTGACGAAGGCATGCTGGCCTTCTTTATCAATTTTATAGTCGGCGGCAATGGCCGAACCGGTGGTAAATAACAGCGAACCTAATGCGATACCCAACAGGCGTTTTTTCATTTTATGCTCCAGAGTCAACTGACGAACGGCCAAGCATGCGCTTCAGCGTATCGTCTTTATCAATAAAGTGGTGTTTCAGGGCCGCAAGGCCATGCAGAACAGACAGGATCACCACGCTCCATGCCAGCCACAGATGAACCACACCTGCGGTGTCAGCCTGTGAACCGGCGTCAGCCAGCGTGGCAGGGACGTCAAAGAGCCCAAACACGCTGATCGGTTTGCCGTCTGCGGTCGAAATGAGATAACCGCTGATCAGAATGGCGAACAGCAGGGCATAGAGTGCGATATGTGCGCCAACAGCGCTTATGCGGGTAAGACGGCCATGGCTTTTGGGGGCAGGAGGGGGCGGAGAGAGATGTCGCCAGATCACGCGAAAAACCAGACCCATCATCAGCAGAACCCCAATGCTTTTGTGCAATTCGGGGGCCTGATGATACCAACCGTCATAATAGCTTAATGTCACCATCCAGAGGCCGAGACCAAACATGGCATAGACAGCAAGTGCAAATAGCCAGTGTAAACACATGGATATTATTCCGTAGCGGCTGGAGGAGTTACGCCATTGCATATGAATTTCCGTTCTCAAATGACTGAGCAATAAAAATGGCCGGATTAATTAAATAATGCAACTGAAAAAAAGGAATAATGTTATTTAGTTATTTTATTTCAGCGAATTTGAATATGTTTCCGCAATGTATTTCAATCGCTTCGTTCAATAAATTTGAGATGACTTTTTATAAAAACTATAAGTTAAATAAGTTTAAAGGAGTGTCAATAAACGTCAGTGATGGTTTTCAGAAGAATACAATAAAGATGACGTCAACAATCGCCAGCAGCGACCAAAGGACAATGTAGAGCATGAAATGCTCGCGGATGTTATTGATAAGGTAATTCACCAGTCTGCGCATCATGATCCTCTCGCAAATCAGGCTCCGGTTATTCGGAGCCTGTAGCGGTATTATCGGCTAAAGCGCGAGAGCGCGAAGGGTTTGAGATCAAACGAAGGCGCAATCCCCTGAGCAAACTGGGCGGCGATTTCACCTAACACAGAGGCAAATTTAAACCCGTGACCGCTGAGCCCGGTTACGATCAGGGTGTTGTCGTGCCCAGGCAGGGTGTCGATGATGAAGTCTTCATCTGGCGTATTGTCATAGGTGCACGCTGCGCCATAAAGCAACCCGCCTACGCCCGGCAGAATATTACGCAGGAACGTGAAGGCTTCGGAACCATCCTGCGGATAGGCTCCGTACGGCTTGCGTTCTTCCGCAGAGGAAATTACCTGTCCGCCGTTATGTTTGCCAATCTTGAGCGCGTCTTTTTCCGAGGGGAAACCGTAGTACTGGTCGCCATTAGGTAACTCGCCCGTGAACGCCGGGAATTTGTTCTGGCTGCTGTAACGCCCGTCAGACTGGAACCAGGAGAAGACTTTGCGTACCGGCTGGATGGGCAGATCCGGCAGCAGTTTCGTCACCCACGTTCCCGCACTCACCAGCAGGCGCGTGGCGGTATATTCACCTTCAGACGTGGTGACGGTTGAACCCCCGGCATGGTGGGTGATACCCGTGACCGGACAGTTAAACAACTGCGCGCAGCCCGCTTTGGCGGCGAGATCAATCCAGGTCTTAATGGCCGTTTCGCTGTGCAGTACCCCGGGATTGGCTTCAAACAATCCAATGTAGTCTTCAGGGACAGAAATTTCCGGCCAGCGCGCCATTATGTCGTTCGCATCCAGACGCTCAACGTCCAGACGGTAGGCTTTCGCGCTCTCCTCGACCGTCGCCAGAAACGTGGAGTTGGCGGGCCCCAGATTAATAACCCCGGTGCGCTCAAAAATGCGTTCTTCGGTGAGTGCGGCCAGCTCATCCCACAGCGTCTGAGCCCGAAGCACCAGCGGTACATAGCGCTCACCTTCGCCGTAAGCGTGACGGATGAGACGGGTATCGCCGTGATGGCTTCCTTCAGAATGAGGGGGTAGGTGGGCGTCAATCATCAGCACATTCAGACCCGCCTGCGTGGCGTAATAACCGGCTGCAGATCCAACGGAGCCGCTTCCGATAATGATCAAATCGTATTTCATAGGCTTCTCTTTACTAACGCTTTGTTAGCAGAGTAATTAACTATGTAGGCTTATACAAGAGCGAAATAAATAAGGCACCGCGAGGGTGCCTGTTGAGTGAAAAGGGGCATAAGGTCAATGCCGTTTATACTCATTTTCCTGGTAGTCGCCAGATTCTATTTTTGCGATGCCTGCTTCCAAAATAGAAATAAACTGACGGGCGACGTCTGTTGTAAGCCACAGCGTCTGTCCAACTTCCGCTTCGTCACGGTTTAGCTGATTCGGGGTCTGGTAGTGCAAACGCAGCATCAGCGCATCGTAGCTGTCTACGGTGCTGATATCCCAGCCAACGAGTGGATGGGTCTGGATGACTTCATTATTCTTTTCCATTATAACCCCCTTAATGCGTGTTAGAAGACAACGACTTTGAGGTTCAATGCATGTTTTTCTGAAAGCTTTTTCAGTATATCAATTAATAAGGGTTCCGCAGGAAAAAATAAACGGGTAGCAACACATTTTTCTGCTTTTTAGGATTGTTCGAACAATAAAACGTCATCTTGTTCACGATTTTCTAAGAAGATACTGAAATATTTTGAACTTTCAGGAGACGAAACGAAAAAAAGCCGGGGCGACCCGGCAAAAAAACACAATGAGGGAGCAAATTTTAATCAGTGATAAACCAGTCGTCGGCGCTTTCCCATGTTTCCTGCAAAATTTCGCTGATGCGGTCTTTGTCTTCTTTCGCGCCGCCAATGACGGAAAGATGGTTTGCTGTCGCATAACGTACCGTTATGGCGCCATCGTTTTCAGGAAAAGTGCTGTTAATACGTCGGGATAGCTCACCCGCCAGAGCGTCGAGTGCGCCAGCAGGCAGGACGGTGGTTTTGGCAATGGTGACTTCAATACGCATAAATGCCCCCTGTGTAATATACTGTTTATTTATACAGTTATATTGGCGGTTTGACAACAGGGGGATGACAATTTTTTAGCTTTTTACCGTCCAGCTTACGGTTTCACCGGCCAGGAAGGGGATCAGCGTATCGTCGGTGAGCGCAATCGACGCTTCAACCTGGCTTTCTTTGCGCTCCAGCTCAATGAACGTGTCATTAACCGGCAGACCGTAGAAACGCGGGCCGTTAAGGGAGCAGAAGGCTTCGAAATGGCCTAACGCATTCATCTCGTCAAAGACGGTTGCGTAACTTGCCAGGGCGGTCGGGGCGTTAAAGCAGCCTGCACAGCCGCAGCTCGCCTCTTTTCGGTGACGGGCATGCGGGGCGGAATCCGTGCCGAGGAACGCGCGCGGGAAGCCGCTGGCGACCAGCTCACGTAGCGCCTGCTGGTGGATATTGCGCTTGAGGATCGGCAGACAATACAGATGTGGACGAACGCCACCCACCAGCATGTGGTTACGGTTAAACATCAGGTGCTGCGGGGTGATGGTGGCGGCAATCAATTCGTTTCCATCCCGGACATACTCTGCGGCATCTTTGGTCGTAATGTGTTCAAACACTACCTTCAGCCCAGGAAGACGCTGGCGCAGCGGCTCCATGACCGTTTCGATAAAACGCGCTTCGCGATCGAAAATATCAATGTCAGCGTGGGTCACTTCCCCGTGCACCAGCAGTGGCATCCCCAGTTTTTGCATACGCTCCAGAACGGGCATGATGGCGTCGATGCTCGTCACCCCATGGCTGGAGTTGGTGGTGGCGTTTGCCGGGTAGAGCTTCGCGGCGGTGAACACACCTTCGTTAAATCCGCGCTCAACCTCATTGGGATCCAGCGAGTCCGTCAGATAGCAGGTCATCAACGGAGTAAAATCGTGCCCGGCCGGAACGGCGTCAAGGATACGCTGGCGATAGGCGATCGCGGCCTCGACGGTGGTGACTGGCGGAACCAGGTTAGGCATAACAATCGCACGGCCATAAATTTCGCTGGTATACGGCACGACGGTTTTCAGCATGTCGCCATCACGAAGATGGATATGCCAGTCGTCTGGGCGGCGGATTTTGAGAACCTGGGATTGTACAGTCATGGAAGCTCCGGCTTGAAAGGGATCAGTCATAAGATGGCTGTTTTTGCCGGACACAAATCATAAGCGGAAACGTTTTCGTTTGCACACTATTCCGTTAAAAAAAACGGGCGCCTGAGCGCCCGGAGTATTTAGTCGGTGAAAGGAATGATGATTTCACCCGGTTTCACCTCTATCCCTTTGGCATATTTTTTCGCCAGAGATTCGCCCTTACTCTTGTCTTCGCTCAGAACGTAGGCGGGCTGCTGGTTGAAATAGTTCTGTAACGACTGGTTGAGATAAGGCATCAGCGTTTGCAGCACCGGTTTCATTTTATCCGGCGTGACGACCGCATCGACGATTTCCATCTCTTGCAGGAAAATTGCCCCTTTCTCTTTATTGAAGACCGGCAGCGCCTTGAGCTTCAGCTTGATATCCGCTTTCTGATTGCCGAAGAGCGAGGTCATGTCGAGGCTGGCATCGCCGGACAGGGTGACTTTGTTAGGCTCCTCGCGCCCAATCTGGCTGGCGAGATTCGTCAGGACGATATGTGCATCCGCAAGGCCGGGCACGCCGATATCTTTTGAAAAGTTATTATGTTTTTCCAGCGCCTGATTAATTTCCTGCTCACTGACGGTGTACTGCGTAAGCTGGTTACATCCCACCAGCAGCCCACTGACAATTAACGCAGCGGCAATAACGATCTTTTTCATGGTGTTCCTCAACATAAAATCGGCGCATCTGTCCTGATACGCCAGTATGTCAGGGTGATCCTGGAGAAACCAGCAGAAAAAACTGATAATGAAGGGAGGTAAATATCCTCCCCCAGAAGGTCAGGCGCCAGGTTCCAGCATCCCGCGGGTGCTGCGTTTATCACTGAACTGCCACCAGAGGGCAATCAGCGTCATAAAGCCGACCATACCGAGCATGACCCACGGCAGCTCCGGCTGATGGAGCGCTTTTCCGGCATCAAACAGCCAGCCGCCACCGGTGTAACCCAGCGCGCCGCCAAGCGCCAGTCCGAGACGGCTGAAGCCCATGTAGCTGCCACGGGCCCGGGCGTCGGCAAGTGACGCGCTCAGGGTTTCACGGGCCGGCTCGGCAATGATTGAGCCAATATAGAAGGTGCAAATCAGCATAAACAGCTGCTGGAGTGAGCTCACCAGGCCGATGGGCATCATGCTCAGCGTCATCAGCAACAGCCCGGCCATCAGACGGTGCTCAAGCCGGAAACGGCGCTCGCTCCACCGGGCAATCGGATAGAGCAGAGTCAGAGAAAGGCAGGCCTCAATGGCATACATCCATTTTACCGCCGCCGGCGTGCCGGCAATATCGTTAACCATAATCGGCAGCATCAGCATGACCTGCACGGCGAGCATGTAGTAGCCGGTCAACGTTAAAACATAGGTGACGAAGCGTTTATCGCTCAGCACGCGGTCAAGCCCTTCCCGCACCGGCGCTTTTACCGTCGACAGCTTCCATGCAGGCAGAAACAGACCGTTAAACAGCGCGCAGAGAATAAACAGCACCGCGCCGGTGGCGCAGACAAGGCGGAAATCGTATTGCAGCAGCCAGCTTCCCAGCAGGGCGCCCACTACCGCGCCAGCGCTGTCCTGCATCATCAAAATTGAGAAGAAACGACCCCGGTGTTGCGGACGGATAAGCTTAACCACCAGCGCGGTACGCGGTGGGTCGAAAAGGGTGCCGCCAATCCCGGAAAGGAAACAGGAGAACCACAGCAGCCAGGGGTCATGAGCGATTGCCATCGTGGCGAATCCCGCCGCACGTAATAGCATGCCGGTGACGATCATCGGTTTCGCACCAAAGCGGTCGGCTATTGCCCCGCCAAACACGCCAAGACCCTGTTGTACAAACTGGCGTAAGCCCAGCGCGATCCCGACCATTAGCGCCGCCCAGCCCATTTGATCGACAAAACGAATCGATATAAGTGGAAAAACGACAAAAAAGCCGAGCACGACCAGCATGTTATCGACGAGCAGGAAATATTTACCCAGGCTCCTGGCCTGTGATACGCGGGACATTTTCCCTCCAGGGAAAATAAAAGGTGAGCACGCTAATATTCTGCGGTGTCGCCGCGCTTTTTCACATACCTGCTGGCGACAATATTTTTTTATCAAAAAGGTGCTTTGATAGAGAGTTCTCATCGAAAAATGTGAAAAGCGATAAAAATGGTATGTCACTGTTTTCACAGAAGGCACAGGCGCAGGTATAGTAAAGCTAACAGGCAGAGCAGAAGCGACGGGAAGGAGTGGTATCGATGTTTGGCTATCGCAGTAATGTGCCAAAAGTGCGTCTGACGACGGACAGGCTGGTCGTTCGTCTGGTGCATGAGCGTGATGCCTGGCGTCTGGCGGATTATTACGCCGAGAATCGCCAGTTTTTAAAACCCTGGGAACCCGTTCGGGACGAGAGCCATTGCTACCCCTCTGGCTGGCAGGCGCGCCTCAGTATGATTGCGGAATTTCACAAACAGGGAAGTGCGTTTTATTTCGCGCTTCTCGATCCGGAAGAGAAAGAGATCGTTGGCATTGCCAATTTTTCAAACGTAGTACGCGGGTCGTTTCACGCCTGCTATCTCGGGTATTCCATCGGCCAGAAATGGCAGGGGCAGGGGCTCATGTTTGAGGCGCTGACGGCGGCGATTCGCTACATGCAGCGCACGCAACATATCCATCGCATTATGGCGAACTACATGCCGCACAATAAGCGCAGCGGCGATCTGCTGGCCCGCCTGGGGTTTGAGAAAGAGGGCTATGCCAAAGATTATCTGCTGATTGACGGCGAGTGGCGGGACCATGTCCTCACCGCGCTCACCACGCAGGAGTGGACCGCGGGTCGTTAAGGAGAAAAGATGAAATATCAGTTAAATGGCGCCGAAGCGCGCGTGATTGGCTGCCTGCTGGAAAAGCAGGTTACGACGCCGGAACAGTATCCTCTTTCCGTGAATGCCGTCACGATGGCCTGCAACCAAAAGACGAACCGTGAGCCGGTGATGAACCTTGGCGAGTACGAGGTGCAGGATATCCTTGATGAGCTGGTGAAGCGCCACTACCTGCGCACCGTCAGCGGCTTCGGTAATCGCGTCACTAAATATGAACAGCGCTTTTGTAATTCCGAATTTGGCGATTTAAAACTCAGCGCCGCAGAAGTGGCGGTTATCACCACGCTGCTGCTGCGCGGGGCGCAGACGCCGGGTGAACTGCGCACACGCGCCTCCCGCATGCATGAGTTTCAGGATATGCAGGACGTTGAACAGACGCTGGAGGGATTAGCCTCACGCGAGGACGGTCCTTACGTGGTGCGTCTGGCCCGCGAGCCGGGCAAGCGTGAAAGCCGCTACATGCACCTGTTTAGCGGCGACGTGGAGACCTCTACGCTGGCCGTCGAATCCGACACGCCAGCATCAAACGACAGCCTGACTGCGCGCGTGGCAGCCCTGGAAGACGAGGTTGCCGGGCTGAAGCAGCGTCTGGATGCTTTACTCGCACACCTGGGAGATTAACCGTGACTACATTACGCATTGGAGTGGTGGGGCTGGGCGGGATTGCGCAAAAAGCCTGGCTGCCCGTTTTAGGCGCCGCGTCAGACTGGACGCTGCAAGGGGCGTGGTCGCCCACTCGCGAGAAAGCAGAGCGCATCTGCAAAACCTGGCGCATCCCTTATGCTGGCTCACTCCAGGATTTAGCCCGTGAATGTGATGCGGTATTTGTGCATACCTCAACCGCGACGCACTTCCAGGTGGTGAGCGAGTTGCTGAACGCAGGCGTTCACGTCTGCGTTGATAAGCCGCTGGCGGAAAATGTGCAGGATGCTGAACGACTGATTGAGCTGGCCGCGCGTAAAAAGCTGACGCTGATGGTCGGCTTCAACCGCCGTTTTGCGCCGCTCTATCAGCAGCTTAAAGCGCAGTCCGGCTCGTTTGCCTCTCTGCGTATGGATAAGCACCGTACCGACAGCGTGGGGCCGAACGATCTGCGGTTCACGCTGCTGGATGATTATCTCCACGTCGTGGATACGGCCCTGTGGCTGAGTAACGGAAAAGCCCAGCTGCAAAGCGGCACGCTGCTGACCAACGAGCAGGGTGAAATGGTTTACGCCGAACATCATTTTGCCGTTGAGCATTTACAGGTGACGACCAGCATGCATCGTCGGGCGGGCAGCCAGCGCGAGTCCGTGCAGGCTGTTACGGATGGCGCGCTGTATGACGTCACCGATATGCGAGAGTGGCGGGAAGAGAAGGGCAATGGCGTGCTCGCGTTACCCGTTCCCGGCTGGCAGAGCACCCTGGAGCAGCGTGGCTTTGTGGGCTGCGCGCGTCACTTCATTACCTGCGTGCAGAATCAGACGGTTCCTGAAACGTCCGGGGAGCAGGCCATTCTGGCGCAGCGCATCGTGGAACGACTCTGGCGCGAAGCGATGTCGGAATAACTCGCTGTAACATCTGCCGATAGTAATTCGTTGAAATCCGGTTAGACTAAGCGCCGCTTGTTGGCTTTGCCGGGTGGCGCTTTCGCTTATCCGTCCTGGAAATCCGTAGGGTTGTGGAACTTCACGTTAATGAACTTATTAAAATCGCTGGCGGCCGTCAGCTCGATGACCATGTTTTCCCGCGTGCTTGGCTTTGCGCGCGATGCCATTGTGGCAAGGGTTTTTGGCGCAGGGATGGCGACTGACGCCTTTTTCGTTGCGTTCAAGCTGCCGAACCTGCTGCGCCGTATTTTTGCCGAAGGGGCTTTCTCACAGGCATTTGTCCCGATCCTCGCGGAATATAAAAGCAAGCAGGGCGAAGATGCCACCCGCGTCTTTGTGGCTTACGTTTCCGGTTTACTGACGCTGGCGCTGGCGATCGTGACCGTACTGGGGATGCTGGCAGCGCCCTGGGTAATCATGGTAACGGCGCCGGGCTTTGCCGACACGGCGGATAAATTTGCCCTGACGACGCAACTGCTGCGGATAACCTTCCCCTATATTCTGCTGATTTCGCTGGCGTCGCTGGTGGGTGCCATCCTGAATACCTGGAACCGCTTCTCCGTGCCGGCCTTTGCCCCCACGTTCCTTAACGTCAGCATGATTGGCTTTGCGCTGTTCGCCGCGCCGCATTTTAACCCACCGGTGCTGGCGTTGGCCTGGGCCGTGACCGTCGGCGGGGTGTTACAGCTTGCTTACCAGCTTCCGCACCTGAAAAAGATCGGCATGCTGGTTCTGCCGCGCATTAATTTCAAAGATGCGGGCGCAATGCGCGTTATCAAACAGATGGGACCGGCAATACTCGGCGTGTCCGTCAGCCAGATCTCGCTCATCATCAATACCATCTTCGCCTCTTTCCTGGTGTCGGGCTCGGTGTCCTGGATGTACTACGCCGACCGGCTGATGGAGTTTCCATCCGGGGTGCTGGGCGTGGCGCTGGGGACTATTCTGCTGCCGTCGCTGTCGAAAAGTTTCGCCAGCGGCAACCACGATGAATACTGCCGCCTGATGGACTGGGGTCTGCGTCTCTGTTTTCTGCTGGCGCTGCCAAGCGCGGTGGCGCTGGGGATCCTGGCGAAACCGCTGACGGTGTCGTTGTTCCAGTATGGAAAATTCACCGCCTTTGATGCCTCCATGACCCAGCGTGCGCTCGTAGCCTACTCGGTGGGGCTGATGGGGCTGATTGTCGTGAAGGTGCTTGCGCCCGGCTTCTATTCACGTCAGGACATCAAAACGCCGGTTAAGATTGCCATTGTGACGCTGATCATGACGCAGCTGATGAACCTGGCGTTTATTGGTCCGCTGAAACACGCGGGTCTGTCACTGTCGATTGGTCTGGCGGCCTGTCTCAACGCCGGGCTGCTGTACTGGCAGCTGCGTAAGCAGGATATCTTCACCCCGCAGCCGGGCTGGGCAAGCTTCCTGCTGCGTCTGGCGATCGCGGTAGTAGTGATGGCGGCCGCGCTGGTTGGCATGTTGTATGTCATGCCTGAATGGGCGCAGGGCACCATGCCTTACCGCCTGATGCGTCTGATGGCCGTGGTGGTGGTCGGGGTGGTGGCGTACTTTGCCACGCTGGCGGTGCTTGGCTTCAAGGTGAAAGAGTTTACCCGCCGCACGGTATAAACGCCAAAAGGGGAGTCACCAGAAGGTGCTCCCCGCTTCATGACATGCCGCTAGTGCGTCAAATCGAAATCTTTTTCCCGCCCGTGATACGTGCCGTGGCCGTTTGACCATCCGCACCGTACAGCCCCGGCTCTTTATAGGGCTTTAACACCTCAAGCGCCTGCTGATTACGGATAATCTGACCTTCCAGCAGCCAGCCGTTATGCTGGTTGAGATCGCGAAGATGCTGGGTTTTTTCTGTAATGGTCTGCCAGCGTTCGTTGATCTCATCATTGGCGCTGCGTTTCGTGTCTTGCTCAGCGCGTCGCTGTTTTTCCAGATAATCCAGGGTCGCCAGCAGCGAGCTTTTATCTTCAGTAATGCGTTGCAACGCGCTGCCGTTGATTTGACCAGAAGAGAGGTGGTGCTGTTCTGCGTCCATCACCGTTTTCAGGTCGTTCAGGACCACCGTCATCTGATCCAGTATTTCTGACAGTCGACTCATACGGTTAGTTACTCTGGAGGAAACTCTGTGCGTCCTGAATCAGCGCATCAGCGATTTTGCTGGTATCCATTTTCAGTTCGCCGTTACGGATAGCCGTTTTCAGCGCTTCAACTCGTTCCATGTTGATATCGCTGCTGCCTGGCTGCATCAGCTTCGACTGCGCATCGCTCAGCGTGACGCTGGTGCTGTTAGCCGTCGAGGTTTTTTCCAGACGCGTTTTTTGCGGGGCAGCCTCATTCGTTTCGCGAGGTTGTACAGTGCTAACCGGCTTCAGGGCTGATGTACGATCAATGCTCATAGTGTTGTCCTCATCGAGGGTTCGCGGCGTTTGCGCCTGACATCATCATTTGTTGAATATTTATCGGCAGTCGCCGCGAAATCTTTAAAAAGATTACAGGTTAATCAGAATATTCCCATCAGGACCGACCGTGCCGCTGACCACCTGGCCTGAGGACATTCTGACCCGGGCATTTTGTGCTACTGCGGCATTATTCAGCGCTTTTCCTTCACTGTTGATACTAAAGCCTTCGCCATTGGCGACCACCATCACCTGTTGTCCCGCCTTCACCCGCCACGCCTGGCGCAGCATAGAGAGCTGTATCGCCTGTCCAGGGGCGACATCGCGCAGGCTGACTGCCTCCTGAGCCTGGTTAATATCCAGCATCGTCCGCGGTGGAAGCTGATCCAGACGGCCTCGCTTCAGCGTTACGCTGTCTGGTTGCAGCAGGCTGCCCCGGGGAATGGGAACGGCGGCGACAACATAATTGCCTGTCGCCTGAACCGCAACCTGTAAATAACGTTTTTCGTTGGCGCAACGCGCCAGCACATTCACGTTGCCCCATAATCGGGTGCTGCCGGTCACGCTAAATGACGGGGCTTCGCAGGAAGGGTAAAGGTTAGGCGGGGTGCGTACGGTCACGCGTACGTCATCGCTGAAACCGGCCAGCTTCTGCGCAAAGAATGCATTGAGCTGGTTCTCTAACCCCTCAGCCTGCACAAGAGGGCTCAAAAGCAGCAGGGTCGCCGCAAGGCCACGTTTAAAAGTCCGCATCGCACGTTCCACCATGTCCAGAATTAAGCAAATTCTACCCGCAGTGGTTTTCCATCAACGCAACAAATAGCGACGCATTTTGCGCTTATTCCGTCGATAGGGGAGACGGGGTGAGATTTAAGCTGTGAACTGAAATTTTCTCATCAGCGGAGGAGACATGCTCGATAAACTCGACGCCGCGTTACGTTTTCAGCAGGAAGCGCTCAACTTACGCGCCCAGCGGCAGGAAATTTTAGCCGCCAATATCGCCAACGCGGACACCCCCGGGTATCAGGCGCGCGATATTGATTTTTCCAGTGAACTCAAAAAAGTGATGGAGCGTGGACGTGCCGAAGGGACGGGTGTCTCACTTGCCCTGACATCCTCACGGCATATTCCCGCTCAGGCGATGACCGCGCCATCAACTGACTTACTTTATCGTGTCCCCGATCAGCCCTCGCTTGATGGCAACACCGTCGACATGGACCGGGAACGCACACAGTTTGCCGATAACAGCCTGCAATACCAGACAGGCCTGACGCTACTCGGCGGGCAAATCAAAGGCATGATGACCGTCCTGCAGGGGGGCAATTAGTAAATGGCCTTGCTGAATATTTTTGATATCGCCGGTTCGGCATTAACGGCGCAGTCCAAACGACTGAACGTGGCAGCCAGTAACCTGGCCAACGCCGATAGCGTGACCGGCCCTGACGGACAACCGTATCGCGCTAAACAGGTCGTCTTCCAGGTTGATGCTGCACCGGGTGCGGCAACGGGCGGCGTGAAAGTGGCGGACGTGGTTGAGAGCCAGGCGCCCGACAAGCTGGTTTACGAGCCAGGCAACCCGCTCGCGGATGCCAGCGGCTACGTGAAAATGCCGAACGTGGATGTGGTCGGGGAGATGGTGAACTCCATGTCCGCGTCACGCAGCTACCAGGCAAACGTCGAAGTGCTTAATACCGTGAAGAGCATGATGCTCAAAACACTCACTCTCGGCCAGTAAAGGAGACACGCATGTCCATCGCCGTAAACGTGAATGACCCGACAAATACCGGCGTCAACAGCACCAGTAGTGCAACCGGTTCCAGCTCTCTCACCGGGAGCAATGCCTCCGATTTACAGAGCAGCTTTCTGACCCTGCTGGTGGCACAGCTGAAAAATCAGGACCCGACCAATCCGATGCAGAATAACGAACTGACCACGCAGCTTGCGCAGATCAGTACCGTCAGCGGCATTGAGAAACTGAACACCACGCTCGGCTCGGTCTCCGGTCAAATCGATAACAGCCAGTCCTTGCAGGCCGCCAACCTGATCGGTCACGGGGTGATGATCCCGGGGACCACGATTCTGGCGGGCACCAGCACCACCGATGGCACGTCCACCACTACCACAACGCCGTTTGGCGTTGAGTTGCAGCAACCGGCCGACAAAGTCACCGCCACCATCAAAGACGCCAGCGGCAACGTGGTGCGCACGATTGAGATTGGCGAGCTTAAAGCGGGCGTTCATACCTTTACCTGGGATGGCAGCCTGACCGACGGCACTAAAGCGCCTAACGGCTCGTATCAGGTTGCGATTAGCGCCAGCAACGGCACCACGCAGCTGGTGGCTCAGCCGCTACAGTTTGCCCTGGTTCAGGGCGTCATCAAAGGTAGCGATGGCAACAAACTGGATTTGGGTACCTCCGGTACCACCACACTCGACGAAGTTCGGCAGATTATCTAAGCCTTCATACTTATCAGGAGTAAGTCATGGCCTTTTCTCAAGCGGTCAGCGGCCTGAATGCTGCGGCCACCAACCTGGACGTCATTGGCAACAACATCGCCAACTCCGCGACCTATGGTTTTAAATCCGGTTCTGCATCTTTTGCAGATATGTTTGCAGGCTCTAAAGTGGGCCTGGGCGTGAAGGTTGCGGGTATCACCCAGGACTTCACCGACGGGACGACCACCAACACCGGTCGTGGTCTGGATGTCGCCATCAGCCAGAACGGTTTCTTCCGTATGGTGGATGCCAACGGTTCCGTGTTCTACAGCCGCAATGGCCAATTCAAGCTGGATGAAAACCGTAACCTGGTGAACATGCAGGGGCTACAGTTAACCGGTTATCCGGTTGCCGGCACGCCGCCGACGGTGCAAA
Organism: Enterobacter cloacae complex sp.6700776; assembly: GCF_048284255.1. NCBI lineage: Bacteria > Pseudomonadati > Pseudomonadota > Gammaproteobacteria > Enterobacterales > Enterobacteriaceae > Enterobacter > Enterobacter cloacae complex sp.6700776. The sequence goes on from NZ_JBLVYK010000004.1 coordinate 56,591, forward strand.
CCGGTGCGAATCCGCAGGCGATCACCATCCCAACGACGCTGATGGCGGCGAAGTCCACCACCACGGCCTCTCAGCAGATCAACCTGAACTCCACCGATACCGCGCCAACCGTCGCATTCGACCCGGCCAACCCTGACTCTTACAACAAGAAAGGCACCGTGACGGTGTTTGACAGCCAGGGTAATGCGCACAACATGAACCTGTTCTATGTCAAAGACGCTACTCCAGCTAACTCCTGGAAGGTGTATTCACAGGACGGCAGCGTAGCGGGAGATGCAGCGAAACTGGCAACCACATTGGTCTTTAATGAGAGCGGTGTGTTGACCGGCGGTGGGGAAGTCGATATCGAGACCGGGGAGATCACTGGTGCAACGGCGGCAACCTTCAAAATGAGTTTCGCGAACTCCATGCAGCAGAACACCGGTGCGAACAACATCGTGGCGACGAGCCAGAACGGTTATAAGCCGGGCGATCTGGTGAGCTACCAGATCAACGATGACGGCACCGTTGTCGGTAACTACTCCAACGAACAGACCCAGGTGCTGGGCCAGATCGTGCTGGCAAACTTTGCCAACAACGAAGGCCTGAAGTCCGAAGGAGATAACGTCTGGTCCGCCACGCAGTCTTCCGGTGTTGCCCTGCTGGGTACCGCGGGTTCCGGTAACTTCGGCACGCTGACCAACGGCGCGCTTGAAGCCTCCAACGTCGATCTGAGTAAAGAGCTGGTGAACATGATTGTCGCGCAACGTAACTACCAGTCCAACGCGCAGACCATCAAAACCCAGGATCAGATCCTCAACACGCTGGTTAACCTGCGTTAAGCGGCTGACGGGAAAGCGCAATGGATCACGCAATATATACAGCGATGGGGGCTGCAAGCCAGACGCTCAATCAGCAGGCTGTTACCGCCAGCAACCTGGCGAACGCCTCCACGCCTGGTTTTCGTGCACAGCTCAACGCACTGCGTGCGGTGCCGGTAGAAGGGCTGTCATTGCCCACGCGTACGCTGGTCACCGCCTCCACGCCGGGCGCCGACATGACGCCAGGCCAGATGGATTACACCGCGCGTCCGCTGGACGTTGCCCTTCAGCAGGACGGCTGGCTGGCGGTGCAAACGGCTGACGGCGCAGAAGGGTATACCCGCAACGGTAACATTCAGGTGAGCGCCACCGGACAGTTGACGATTCAGGGGCATCCGGTGATGGGCGAAGCCGGTCCGCTGACGGTGCCGGAAGGGTCAGAGCTGACCATTGCGGCAGACGGGACGATCTCGGCGTTGAATCCGGGCGACCCGGCGAACACCGTTGCGCCTGTCGGTCGTCTGAAGCTGGTGAAAGCGGAAGGCAACGAAGTGCAGCGTGGTGATGACGGGATGTTCCGTCTGACCCAGGCGGCGCAGGCCACGCGTGGCGCCACGTTACAGGCCGACCCGACCATCCGCGTGATGTCCGGCGTGCTGGAAGGCAGTAACGTCAAACCGGTCGAAGCCATGACCGACATGATCGCCAGCGCCCGCCGCTTCGAAATGCAGATGAAAATCATCAGCAGCGTCGATGAAAACGCAGGCAAGGCTAACCAACTTCTGGCTATGAGTTAACAGGACTCCCTATGATCAGTTCTTTATGGATCGCGAAAACCGGTCTGGACGCACAGCAAACCAATATGGATGTAATTGCCAACAACCTGGCAAACGTCAGCACCAATGGTTTCAAGCGCCAGCGTGCGGTTTTCGAAGATTTGCTTTATCAAACGATTCGTCAGCCAGGGGCGCAGTCTTCTGAGCAAACCACGCTGCCGTCCGGTCTGCAAATTGGTACCGGCGTACGCCCGGTCGCCACCGAGCGTCTGCACAGCCAGGGCAACTTGTCCCAGACCAACAACAGCAAAGACGTTGCCATCAAAGGTCAGGGTTTCTTCCAGGTGCAACTGCCTGACGGGACCTCCGCCTATACTCGCGATGGTTCGTTCCAGGTGGATCAAAATGGTCAGCTGGTGACGGCGGGCGGCTTCCAGGTTCAGCCTGCGATCACCATCCCGGCGAACGCGCTGAGCATCACCATTGGCCGTGACGGTATCGTCAGCGTCACTCAGCAAGGTCAGGCCGCGCCGGTCCAGGTTGGTCAGCTCAACCTGACGACCTTCATGAACGATACCGGACTGGAAAGCATCGGTGAGAACCTCTACACCGAAACGCAGTCTTCCGGCACGCCAAATGAAAGTACCCCCGGCCTGAACGGTGCGGGGCTGCTGTACCAGGGGTATGTGGAAACCTCGAACGTTAACGTGGCGGAAGAGCTGGTGAATATGATCCAGGTCCAGCGCGCCTATGAAATTAACAGTAAAGCAGTGTCGACGACCGACCAGATGCTGCAAAAACTGACGCAACTCTAAGGTGTAGCCCGGTGCGGTAAACGTCGCACCGGCTCCCTGTTTTCGAAGATGAAGGCAATGCAAAAAAACGCGGCGTTTCGTTATCCGATCCTGACTGTTCTGGCTGTCACCCTCAGCGGGTGTGCCTGGATCCCGTCTAAACCATTGGTACAGGGTGCGACTACCGCCCAACCCGTTCCCGGCCCCTCGCCGGTGGTGAACGGCTCTATTTTCCAGACCGCGCAGCCGATTAACTACGGTTATCAGCCGCTGTTTGAAGACCGTCGTCCGCGTAACGTCGGCGATACGCTGACCATTGTGTTGCAGGAAAACGTCAGCGCGAGCAAGAGCTCGTCGGCGAACGCCAGCCGCGACGGCAAAACCAATTTTGGCTTCGACACCGTACCGCGCTATCTGCAAGGGCTGTTCGGCAACGCCCGTGCGGATGTGGAAGCCTCCGGCGGCAACACCTTTAACGGTAAAGGTGGCGCGAACGCCAGCAATACCTTCAGCGGAACGCTGACGGTAACGGTTGACCAGGTTCTGGTGAACGGCAACCTGCACGTGGTGGGCGAAAAACAGATCGCCATTAACCAGGGTACGGAATTCATTCGCTTCTCCGGTGTGGTTAACCCTCGCACTATCAGCGGCACCAACACCGTACCGTCCACACAGGTGGCGGATGCGCGCATTGAGTACGTCGGCAACGGCTACATCAACGAAGCGCAAAATATGGGCTGGCTGCAACGCTTCTTCCTTAACTTATCGCCGATGTAAGCGAGGTGACCTATGTATAAATTTCTCTTCGCCGTGGCGCTGTCGCTGGTCGCTACCGTTGCGCAGGCCGATCGCATTCGCGATCTCACCAGCGTGCAGGGCGTGCGCGAAAACTCCCTGATTGGCTACGGCCTGGTGGTGGGGCTGGATGGGACGGGTGACCAGACGACCCAGACGCCGTTCACCACCCAGAGCCTGAACAACATGCTCTCTCAGCTCGGTATTACCGTACCGGCGGGGACCAACATGCAGCTGAAAAACGTGGCGGCGGTGATGGTGACCGCGTCTTATCCGGCCTTTGCGCGTCAGGGGCAAACCATCGACGTGGTTGTCTCGTCGATGGGTAACGCCAAAAGCCTGCGCGGCGGTACGTTGTTGATGACGCCGCTGAAAGGCGTCGACAGCCAGGTGTATGCTCTGGCGCAGGGCAACATTCTGGTTGGCGGGGCAGGTGCGTCGGCGGGCGGCAGCAGCGTGCAGGTGAACCAGCTGAACGGGGGACGTATTACCAACGGCGCGATCATCGAACGTGAGCTGCCGACCCAGTTCGGCACCGGCAACACCATTAACCTGCAACTGAATAACGAAGACTTCACGATGGCGCAGCAGATTGCTGACACCATCAACCGCAGCCGGGGTTACGGCAGCGCCACCGCGCTGGATGCCCGCACCGTGCAGATCCGCACGTCAACCGGTAGCAGCAACCAGGTGCGGATGCTGGCCGATATCCAGAATATGGAAGTGAACGTGTCGGTGCAGGATGCAAAAGTCATTATCAACTCCCGTACCGGATCGGTGGTGATGAACCGCGAAGTGACGCTGGACAGCTGCGCCGTGGCGCAGGGCAATCTCTCCGTCACGGTTAACCGCTCGGCCAACGTCAGCCAGCCGGATACCCCGTTTGGTGGCGGTCAGACGGTAGTGACCCCGCAAACGCAGATAGATTTACGACAGAGCGGCGGATCGTTGCAGAGCGTGCGCTCCAGCGCCAACCTGAACAGCGTGGTGCGTGCCCTGAACGCGCTGGGTGCAACGCCAATGGATCTGATGTCCATTCTGCAATCCATGCAAAGTGCAGGCTGCCTGCGCGCTAAACTGGAAATCATCTAAATGCTGACCGATAGCAAACTGTTGACCAGTGCCGCCTGGGATGCCCAGTCGCTCAACGAGCTGAAAACCAAAGCGGGCAAGGATCCGGCGGCGAATATCCGCCCGGTTGCCCGTCAGGTGGAAGGCATGTTCGTGCAGATGATGTTGAAAAGCATGCGTGAAACCCTGCCGAAAGATGGCATGTTCAGCAGCGATTCCACACGGCTTTACACCAGCATGTACGATCAGCAGATTGCCCAGCAAATGACCGCCGGAAAGGGGCTCGGCCTGGCGGACATGATTGTGAAACAGACCGCAGCCGCTCAGGGGCTGCCACCTGAAGAGGCTCCGCCGCAGGTGCCGCTGAAGTTTGATCTGGAAAAGGTGACCAGTTATCAAAATCAGGCGCTGACCCAGATGGTGCGTAAGGCAATGCCAAAGCCGGCAGAAACGCGTGACGAGCCGCTCTCCGGCGACAGCAAAGACTTCCTGGCGCAGCTCTCCCTGCCGGCGCGTCTTGCCAGTGAAGAAAGCGGCGTGCCACACCATCTGATTCTGGCGCAGGCGGCGCTGGAGTCGGGCTGGGGGCAACGTCAGATCCGCAGGGAGAACGGCGAGCCGAGCTTCAACATCTTTGGCGTGAAGGCCACCTCCAGCTGGAAGGGGCCGACCACGGAAATTACCACCACCGAATATGAGAACGGTGCGGCAGTGAAGGTGAAAGCCAAATTCCGCGTCTACAGCTCGTATCTGGAAGCGTTGTCGGATTATGTCGGGCTGTTGAGCCGGAATCCGCGCTACACCGCCGTGACCCAGGCCACCACGCCAGAGCAGGGCGCTCAGGCATTGCAGAATGCCGGCTACGCGACCGATCCAAACTATGCACGCAAGCTGACCAGCATGATCCAACAGCTGAAATCCATGTCTGAGAAGGTCAGCAAAGCGTATAGCACAGATCTCGAAAATCTGTTCTGAAAGTTCTCAAGTCCCGGTGGAGGTTGCCGATAACCTTCATCAGGACTCGTGTCTGAACGTATAAAAGGAACCCCCATGTCCAGTTTGATTAACAGCGCCATGAGTGGCCTCAGTGCTGCGCAGTCGGCACTCAATACCGTCAGTAATAATATTTCAAGCTACAACGTGGCAGGTTATACCCGCCAGACTACCATTCTGGGCGCATCAAACAGCACCCTGACCGGCGGCGGCTGGGTGGGTAACGGGGTCTATGTCTCCGGCGTTCAGCGTGAATATGATGCATTTATTACCAACCAGCTGCGCGCGGCGCAGAACCAGAGCAGCGGCCTGACCACGCGCTACCAGCAGATGTCGAAAATTGACGACGTGCTGTCGGATACCACGAACTCGCTTTCTGCCAACCTCCAGGATTTCTTTAAAAGCCTGCAAACGCTGGTGAGTAACGCAGAAGATCCGGCTGCACGCCAGACGGTACTCGGGAAGGCAGATGGTCTGGTAAACCAGTTCAAAACTAACGATCAATATCTCCGCGATCAGGATGCGCAGGTCAATACGGCGATTTCTACCAGCGTCGATCAGATCAATAACTATGCGAAGCAGATTGCCAACCTTAACGATCAGATTTCCCGGCTGACTGGCGTAGGGGCGGGCGCATCCCCGAACGAACTGCTCGATCAGCGCGATCAGCTGGTGAGCGAACTGAACAAAATTGTCGGTGTGGACGTGACCGTACAGGACAGCGGCACCTACAACATCTCTATCGCCAACGGCTACACCCTGGTACAGGGCAGCAACGCCAGCCAGCTGGCTGCGGTGAAATCCAGCGCGGACCCTGCACGTACAACGATTGCGTATGTGGATGCCGCAGCAGGCAACGTGGAGATCTCAGAAAAACAGATCACCACGGGGTCGCTTGGGGGGCTGTTAACGTTCCGTTCTCAGGATCTGGATCAGGCGCGAAATACGCTTAACCAGATGGCGCTGGCGTTTGCGGATGCCATGAATACCCAGCACCAGGCGGGCTTTGATGCCAACGGGGACGCAGGCGGCAAGTTGTTTGATTTTGGCTCCCCGGCAGTGCTGAGTAACGGTAAGAACACCGGAAGCGCGTCCGTGACGGCAACGATGACGGACAGTACCAAGGTCCAGGCGACAAACTACAAAGTTGAGTATAACGGTACTGACTGGACCATCACCCGTCTGTCAGACAACACCAGCTTCACGGCTATGCCGGATACCAGCGGTAATCTTTCGTTTGATGGCCTCAACGTCAACATTAGCGGCTCGGCCAATAATAAAGACAGCTTTATCGTGAAGCCGGTGAATGACGTTATCGTGAATATGGACGTTGCGATCAGCGACGAATCCAAACTGGCGATGGCCTCCGCGCAAGGAAGCGGCGAAAGCGACAATACCAATGGCCAAAAGCTGCTGGATTTGCAGAGCGCCAAGCTGGTGGGGGGGAACAAAACCTTTAACGATGCTTATGCCGCGCTGGTCAGTACGGTGGGCAGCACCACGGCGTCGCTGAAAACCAGCAGCGAAACCAAAGTTAACGTTGTTACGCAGCTGACCAAACAACAGCAGTCAATCTCCGGGGTTAACCTGGATGAAGAGTATGGCAACCTGCAACGCTATCAGCAGTACTATCTGGCGAATGCGCAGGTGCTGCAAACGGCGAGCACGCTGTTTGATGCATTGATCAATATCCGCTAAGGCTGAGGCATAAAAAATGCGTATTAGTACTCAAATGATGTATGAGCAAAGCATGCGCGGCGTGACGAACTCCCAAAGCCTCTGGCTCAGCTACGGCGAGCAGATGTCTACGGGGAAGCGTATCAACCGTCCGTCTGACGATCCGATTGCCGCTTCGCAGGCCGTTGTGCTCTCTCAGGCCCAAACGCAAAATAGCCAGTATGCGCTGGCGCGCTCCTTCGCTACGACGAAAGTCTCGCTGGAAGAAAACGTGTTATCGCAAGTGACAACCGCTATCCAGGCTGCTCAGGAAAAGATTGTCAATGCGGGCAACGGTACGTTAAGTGACGATGACCGCGCTTCGCTGGCAACGAACCTGCAAGGTATTCGCGATCAGCTCATGAACCTGGCTAACAGCACGGACGGTAACGGTCGCTATATTTTTTCCGGTTACAAAACCGAAGCGGCGGCTTTCGACCAGGCTACGGGTGATTATAAGGGCGGCGGAACGCCAATCAGCCAGCAGGTTGACTCTGCGCGCACGATGCAAATCAGCCATACGGGCACTGAAGTTTTCGATAGCTTCACCAGCAATGCGAAGCCAGAGCCAGATGGTAGTACGCCGGAAACGAATTTGTTCAAGATCCTCGACTCCGCAATTGAAGCGCTGAATAAGCCGATTGGCGATGACGAAACGAAGGCTGAAGCATTTACGGCGGCTATTGATAAAGCCAACCGTGGCCTGAGCAACTCCCTCAACAACGTGCTGACCGTGCGCGCCGATCTCGGCATCAAGCTGGACGAGCTGGGCAAGCTGGACGCTCTGGGTGAAGACCGCGCGCTGGGTCAGACCCAGCAGATGAGTAACCTGGTTGACGTAGACTGGAACTCGGTGATTTCGTCCTACACCATGCAGCAGGCGGCGTTGCAAGCCTCGTATAAAGCCTTTAGCGATATGCAGGGTATGTCTTTGTTCCAGATGAACAGATAAGACTCTGACCTGTTTGACATGTCTTGAAACTGGGCATGTTTTGACTGCCCAACCCGTCCGGGTTGGGCATTTTTTTTACACACTTTCTGCCTGAGCGGACACTACCCGGGCGCTTTCAATCACTCTGATAGCCAGCGCAATGGCACCACACAGGGTTGCCAGTGCTACCACGCCCGTCCAGCCTGCCAGCGTATAGATATTGCTGCCTAATGCCGAACCCAGCGCCATTCCGATGAAAATGACGGTAAACAGCAGGGCGTTAAGGCGCCCACGGGCCTGCGGCTCAAGGCTGTAGACCAGGTTCTGGTGCGCCACGAGGCTGGACTGCAAACCGAGATCGAAACCGACCGCGGAGAGGGCAATCAGGAGCAACTGGCCGTGTACACCCAGGGCTGGCATCAGGAACATCAGGGCAAACGAGAGGGTCACCAGCGCGGCACCCAGTTGGGTCACTTTACCGGCGCCCAGCTTATCGGCCAGACCGCCTGCCAGCGGTGCGGCCAGCGCGCCTGCGGCTCCGGCAATACCAAACCCACCCGCCACGGCGCTGCCAAGGTGATACCGTTCCAGCAGCATGACCGCCAGCGTCGACCAGAACGCACTAAAAGCAATCGACAGAAAACCCTGAGCCAGCGCAGCCCGACGCAGCGCCGGGTAGCGACGCCAGAGGTGTTCCATGGAGCGCATCAGTGCCGGGTAGCTCAGCGTGGAATGAACGGCGAAGCGGGGAAGTACGGCCCACATCACCACGCCGATAAAGGCAATGCTTGCGGCGGCCAGCTGATACATCACTCGCCAGCCAAAGGCTTCACCCACCACGCCGCTCACGGTTCTGGAGAGCAAAATCCCCAGCAGCAGGCCGGTCATCACCGTGCCGACCGTTTTTCCCTGTTTGCCTTCCGGCGCGAGGATCGCTGCGGCCGGGACAATATCCTGCGCCATGGTGGCGGCCATGCCAATCAGCAGGCTGGTGAGCAGCAGGGAGTGCAGTTGTCCGGTCAGGCTACAACCCAGCAGGAACAGCGCCAGAGCTGCACTTTTTATCAGGATCAACGTTCTGCGGTCATAACGATCGCCGAGCGGGAGCAGAAACAGGATACCTAAGGCATAACCCGCCTGGGTGAGTGTCGGGACCATGCCCATGCCTTCGATGCTCAGGTGCAGGTCTGAGCCCATCAGCGGCAGCAGAGGCTGGGCATAATAGATGGATGCCACGCTGAAGCCCGCACCGAGCGCCAGCATTAAGATTACCCAGCGGCTTATGGCCCGGGTGGCAGTTGTGTTCATAAGATGTTCCTCATTCGTCGTGTGCGGCTATTTTTTATCAGTACGCCTTGCGACGGTAGCGGGCGCGGTGGTAAAACGCTTATACGTGTAGCGTATAGGTGCAAATGATATGAAACGGACTGAGCGTATAGATCGTGTAGAACTGATGCGAACCTTTGTTCGCATTGTGGAGGCGGGGTCCCTTTCTGCGGCGGCACGTCAGCTGGCAACAACCCAGGCCACGGTGAGCCGACGGTTGCAGTCGCTTGAAACCATGCTGGGCGTGCGCCTGATGCTGCGCACAACCCATACGACACGGCTGACCGATGACGGTGAACGCTGCTATCAGCATGCCAGACGGGTGATTGACAGCTGGCTGGCGCTGGAAGACGAGGTGGGGCAGACGGAAGATGAACCGGTCGGGGTGCTGAGGGTGCGCGCCCCTCACGCGTTTGGCCAGGATCAGCTACTAAAACCGTTAACCGAATTTTTGCAGCGCTATCCGCTACTCTCAATCGAATGGATGCTTAACGATCGCTCGGTTGATTTCCTCGGCGACAACCTTGACTGTGCTATTCGGGTGGGCGTGGAAGTCGATCCGGCAACCGTGTCTGTGCTACTGGCTGAAGTGCCGCGCTCGGTGGTAGCGTCACCGGCACTCCTTGCCCGTTTTCCCGCGGTTAACACGCCGGACGATCTGCAACATCTCCCCTGGATTGCCATCAGCTCTTTTTATCAACGCCATGTGGAGCTCTTCCACGAGGCAACACCCACCCCGGCGAGAGTTACCATTACGCCACGCCTGAGTACCGACAGCCTGTATGTAGCGCGCAATACGGCACTCACCGGGCTAGGCGTGGCGGTGGTATCCAGCTGGACGGTACAGGATGATATTCGGGAAGGGCGACTGGTGCATTTACTGCCAGAGTGGCAGCCAGCAGCGCTACCGGTACATCTGGTTTATCCCTGGTCACGCTATTATCCGGCGCGCTTGCGGCGTTTTCTGGAGCTGATGCGGCAGATAATGCCGGAGGTCACCGGTATGAGAAAGCCGCTGCAACAGCCATAAAAAAGCCGACCCGAAGGTCGGCTTTCAGTCTTAGCGTGCGTTATTCAACAGGCTGAGGACGAGTAGCTGGGGCAGTAGCCATGTGCGTCGCACTGTGACCACCGGCAGCACCTTTACCTTCGAAGTTGAATTCCGGACGAACCCAGTCACTATGGCGTGGTGCTTCAGGCACGTACTCAGGTGCCGGGGCACGAGTCATTGGCGCGGTAGCAATGTGAGCAGGCGCTACAGCTTCAACGATCTCAACCGGCTCAGATTTCACTTCAGGCGCTTTGACCTCTTCGACAACAGGTTCAACCTGAATCTCGACGTCCTGAACAACCTCTTCCGTCACCGTTTCGACGGCAACGTCTGCGGGCTCTTCTGCTGCGGATACAGGCTTAGCGTCTTCCGCGACTTCTTCAGCCACCACGGTATCTTCTTCGGCAATGATCTGCGGTGCGGCATCAACCGGCGCAGCAATCACTTCAGGATGGGTCGTTTCCACTTCCACAGCCTGCGGCGGCGCTGTTTCAACAACCTGCGGTTCGACCACGGTTGCCGCTTCAGTCACGACGTCTTCCACCGCGACGACCGGTGCAATCACCTCTTCGGTAACAGCCTGTTCTTCAACAGCCTGCTCCGGACGTGCAACCGGATAACGGATCCAGACTTTACCGGATGCCATCTCAGGTGACGCGCACGCCACGGTTATTGGCATTGGAGACTGGGTCGGGTAACGCTCGTCACGATAACGACGGCGACGCTGACCGCTCACGCGCAGATGGCGTGGAGAACGGCGGGAGCGACGCGGCATACCTGCGTTATCACGGTTTTCGCTGCTTTCGTCCTGCTCAACCTGATTTTCCACTACGGCTGGCAGGTCAACTTTCGCAACCTGAGTACCCGTTGTGCTTTCAACCGCTTCAACCGCGATAACGTCGTTTTCTTCGGCCTGAACAACACCCACACGTACTTTCTGGGTCAGCTGGCGCTGCTTACGACGCGGCATAACCTGAGTACGCTCTTCCTGCTCAGTGTCCTGCTGTTCTACAGGCGCTTCGCGATTCAGGTTTTTGACTTCCTGCTGAGCCTGGCGTTTGTCATCGTTACGACGACGGTTACGCTCGCGGCGAGGCTGCTGCTCGTCACGCTGTTTGCTCTTCTCGGACTCATCGCCCGCCTGCTGGCGAATCTCACGATCTTCAACGTTCTGCTGTTGCTTCTCGCGACGGTTGCGACGGTTGTCCTCGCGCTGTTCACGGCCTTCGTTGTTATCGGAACGATTATCACGGCGCTCATTACGATCGCCACGGTCGTTGCGGTCGCGACGGTTGTTCTGACGCTTACGACGGTCCTGCTGACGCTCTGGTTTCGCTTCTTTTGGCGCTTCTTTCGGCTCCTCAGGCTGAACTTCTTCGGCGGCAAACATTTTTTTCAGCGCACCGATGATGCGGCTCAGGAGACCAGGCTGCTCAGGCTGCGCTTTTGGCGCGGCAGGAGCCACTTTCTGCACAGCAGGTTTTTCCGCTGGTTTTTCCAGCGTCGCTTCTGGCGGTGCTTCCGGCATGATGAAGGTCGCTAAAGCTGGCTGCTCAGGCAGTTTACGCTCGGCAGGCTCTTCATCAGACGGCAGCGCCATTTCTTCTTCATGCAGCTTCGGCAGCAGGTAGCTGAGGGTGCTTGTCTCTTCGCCTTTGCGCACGCGCAGCACGTGATAGTGCGGGGTTTGCATCTCGTCGTTTGGCACGATGATGCAGCGAACGCCGCCCTGACGCGCTTCGATTGCGCTCACCGCTGCACGTTTTTCGTTCAGCAGGTAGGAGGCAATCGGCACTGGAACAATAGCGTGAACCTCTTTGGTGTTCTCTTTCAGCGCTTCTTCTTCAATCAGACGCAGAATAGAGAGGGAGAGAGATTCATTGTCACGAACGGTACCTGTACCGGAACAGCGCGGGCAGACGTGATGGCTGGACTCACCCAGAGACGGGCTGAGGCGCTGACGGGACATCTCCAGCAGGCCAAAGCGAGAAATATGGCTGATCTGGATACGCGCGCGATCCTGGCGCACCGCTTCACGCAGACGGTTTTCAACCGCACGCTGGTGGCGAACCGGGGTCATGTCGATGAAGTCGATAACGATCAGACCACCCAGGTCGCGCAGGCGGAGCTGGCGGGCGATTTCATCAGCGGCTTCAAGGTTGGTGTTGAAGGCGGTCTCTTCGATGTCGCCGCCGCGGGTTGCTCGCGCGGAGTTGATGTCGATGGCGGTCAACGCTTCGGTGGTATCGATAACGATAGAACCGCCGGACGGCAGACGCACTTCACGCTGGAAGGCAGACTCGATCTGGGATTCAATCTGATAATGGCTGAACAGCGGGATTTCACCGGTGTACAGTTTAATTTTGCTGGTGAAATCCGGGCGACCCAGTGCGGCGATGTGCTGGCGAGCCAGCTCAAGCACTTTCGGGTTATCAATCAGAATTTCACCGATGTCCTGACGCAGATAATCACGGAAGGCACGCACGATGACGTTGCTTTCCTGGTGGATCAGGAACGGCGCAGCACGGCTTTCTGCCGCTTTCTTGATGGCTTCCCAGTGTTTCAGGCGGAAGCTCAGGTCCCACTGCAACGCTTCGGCAGATTTGCCAACGCCTGCGGTGCGCACGATAAGGCCCATGCCGTCTGGCAGTTCAAGACTTGCCAGTGCTTCTTTCAGCTCGGTACGGTCATCGCCTTCGATACGGCGAGAGATGCCACCCGCACGCGGGTTGTTTGGCATCAATACCAGATAGCTTCCTGCCAGACTGATAAAGGTGGTCAGCGCGGCGCCTTTGTTGCCACGCTCTTCTTTATCGATCTGGACGATAACTTCCTGACCTTCACGCAGAACATCTTTGATGTTCGGACGGCCATGGGAGTTGTAGTTTGCAGGAAAATATTCGCGGGCGATTTCTTTGAGAGGAAGGAAACCGTGACGCTCAGCACCGTAATCGACAAATGCAGCTTCAAGGCTTGGTTCAATGCGGGTGATTTTGCCTTTGTAAATGTTCGCTTTTTTCTGTTCGTGTCCAGGACTTTCGATATCCAGATCGTACAGGCGCTGCCCATCCACAAGGGCGACACGCAACTCTTCTTGCTGAGTTGCGTTGATTAACATTCTTTTCATCGTAACTTACTCGTTATTCTTACATTGACGACAAAGCTGCGGGCAAGGTGACGCTTTCCGGGGTATGAACCGATGGCCTCGTGTCTATTCACGTCGCCAACCTCACGGTTGTCGCTCGCTTAAGAGGCGCAGAGTGTCGGTTGCCTGTATTTCATAGGGAAACACAGCGCAATTATCAGGGGAATTGCCTGGGAAAACTCTCCAGAGAACAATCCTTATACCGGGAAGTACTGCAACCCGCAGCCCGCTAACTGCCTGAAAGATCAATACGTCTTACGCCATTGCTGCGTGGATGATCGGTCAGACAAAATTGGTCATTCCGTCGACATCCTTACAAAACCCGGATTTAACGCGGAAAACGGATTCATTATTCCACTGCTCGCCGGGTTATAGCAAGATGACTTTTACCAATTATCACCCGGTTACTCACAGTTTCTTCACTTCAACGGGGTGATTGGTTTAATAACCACCAAATCGATTGCGCGAAAGGGGAGTGGTCCGGATAAAAGTAAATATAAGCATAGAAAAATGAGTGGCGCTAATGTCAGACGCTATTTAGAATCGCCAACCATGAAAACAGAGACTCCAGCCGTAAAAATGGTTGCCATCGCCGACGACGAGGCGGGGCAACGTATCGATAATTTTTTGCGCACCCAATTGAAGGGTGTGCCAAAAAGTATGATTTATCGCATCTTGCGTAAGGGTGAGGTGCGGGTGAACAAAAAACGTGTGAAGCCCGAGTACAAGCTCGAGGCGGGCGATGAAGTCCGCATTCCACCGGTACGTGTTGCAGAGCGTGAAGAAGAGGTCGTTTCTCCGAAGCTGCAAAAAGTCGCGGCCCTGAGCGACGTTATCCTTTATGAGGACGACCACATTCTGGTGCTGAATAAACCGTCCGGAACGGCGGTACACGGGGGGAGCGGTCTGAGCTTCGGCGTGATCGAAGGTTTACGTGCGCTGCGCCCGGAAGCGCGTTTCCTCGAACTGGTTCACCGTCTTGACCGTGATACCTCAGGCGTGCTGCTGGTGGCGAAAAAACGTTCTGCACTGCGTTCCCTGCATGAACAGCTGCGCGAAAAAGGGATGCAGAAAGATTATCTGGCGCTGGTGCGCGGCCAGTGGCAGTCCCACGTGAAAGTGGTGCAGGCGCCGCTGCTGAAAAATATTCTGCAAAGCGGTGAGCGCATTGTTCGTGTAAATCAGGAAGGGAAACCGTCTGAGACGCGATTTAAAGTAGAAGAGCGCTACGAATTCGCCACGCTGGTGCGCTGTAGTCCGGTGACGGGGCGTACTCACCAGATTCGCGTCCATACCCAGTTTGCAGGCCATCCGATTGCGTTCGACGATCGCTATGGCGATCGCGAGTTTGATAAGCAGTTGGCGGGTACGGGGCTGTCGCGTCTGTTCCTGCATGCGGCAGCGCTGAAGTTTACCCATCCTAATACCGGTGAAGTTATCCGTATTGAAGCGCCGCTGGATGAGCAGTTGAAACGCTGCCTGAAAGTTCTGCGCGGTTGATTATGTGCCGGGTGGCGCTGCGCTTACCCGGCCTACGAAATCCGTAGGCCCATGCAAGCGAAGCGCCGCTGGGCAAAAATCACATCGTCAGCGGATTACACTCTTCTCGCCTTAACATCTGGCACAGCGCAATCAGCGGCAACCCCACCAGCGTGTTGGGATCCCGCCCGTCCAGCTTGTCGAACAGTGCAATTCCCAGTCCTTCACTTTTGAAACTCCCTGCGCAGTTCAGAGGACGTTCCCGACGCAC
Organism: Enterobacter cloacae complex sp.6700776; assembly: GCF_048284255.1. Classification (NCBI taxonomy): domain Bacteria; kingdom Pseudomonadati; phylum Pseudomonadota; class Gammaproteobacteria; order Enterobacterales; family Enterobacteriaceae; genus Enterobacter; species Enterobacter cloacae complex sp.6700776. The sequence continues at coordinate 71,739 of NZ_JBLVYK010000004.1, forward strand.
GTAATCCATAATCTCCTCCTCACTGAGATGACGGAAGTGCACATCAAATGGCTCGCACTCGGTTTGCAGATGACCGGAGGCGGAATTATAAAGCGCCAGGCCGGTATAAAAGGTCACGATACTGCCTCGCGCACGCAAAAGCTGCTGGCAGGCGTTTTCTTCCGTATGCGGTTTACCGGTGATTTCGCCGCCCAGCACACAAACCTGATCGGAGCCTATAATCAGATGAGCGGGGTAACGTACGGCCAGCGACTGTGCTTTCTCTTTCGCGAGACGGGTCACCAGATGACGCGGTGACTCGCCCGGCTGTGGCGTTTCATCCACCTCCGGCGCGGCGCATTCAAACGGGATCCCGAGCTTTTCCAGCAGCATTCGGCGATAAGGTGAAGTGGAAGCAAGGACGAGATTTGGCATATTTTTATCACCAGATATAGCGTATCGATGCCAGCCATTTTAAACTACAGGCCGCAATGTGTGCGAATAATTGGCAAAAGGCAGCTCTGGTTGCCTTTTTCTTTGACTCTATGACGTTACAAAGTTAATATGCGCGCCCTATGCAAAAGGTAAAATTACCCCTGACTCTTGATCCGGTTCGTACGGCTCAAAAACGCCTCGATTACGAAGGAATCTATTCTTCCGATCAGGCTGAGCGTATTGCCGAATCTGTAGTCAGTGTGGACAGTGATGTAGAGTGCTCCATGTCGTTCGCTATCGACAACCAGCGCCTCGCCGTTTTAACCGGTGATGCAAAGGTGACGGTAACGCTCGAATGTCAGCGCTGCGGGAAACCGTTTGTACAGCATGTTCACACAACGTATTGTTTCAGTCCGGTTCGTTCTGACGAACAGGCTGAAGCACTCCCGGAAGCGTATGAACCGATTGAGGTTAACGAATTCGGTGAAATCGATCTTCTGGCGCTGGTTGAAGATGAAGTCATCCTCTCCCTGCCAGTCGTTCCGGTGCATGATTCTGAACACTGTGAAGTGTCCGAGGCGGACATGGTCTTTGGGGAACTGCCTGATGAAGCGCAAAAACCAAATCCATTTGCCGTATTAGCCAGCTTAAAGCGTAAGTAATTGAGGAGTAAGGTCCATGGCCGTACAACAGAATAAACCAACCCGTTCCAAACGTGGCATGCGTCGTTCCCATGACGCGCTGACCGCAGTTACCAGCCTGTCTGTAGACAAGACTTCTGGTGAGAAACACCTGCGTCACCACATCACCGCTGACGGTTTCTACCGCGGCCGCAAGGTTATCACTAAGTAATCACGCGTCAGCGTGATTAGGCTTAGTGAGGAACTTCCCCGTGAAAACGGGGAGTTTACCGAACCAGGCTGCGACGATACCTTGACACGTCTAACCCTGGCGTTAGATGTCATGGGGGGAGATTTTGGCCCTACCGTGACAGTGCCTGCAGCATTGCAGGCACTGAATTCTAATTCGCAACTCACACTTCTATTAGTCGGTAATCCCGACACAATCACGCCATTACTTGCAAAAGCTGACTTTGAACAACGTTCGCGTCTGCAGATTATTCCTGCGCAGTCAGTTATTGCCAGTGATGCCCGGCCATCGCAGGCTATTCGTAATAGCCGCGGCAGCTCTATGCGAATGGCGCTGGAGCTGGTGAAAGAAGGGCGAGCGCAGGCTTGCGTCAGCGCGGGAAATACTGGCGCGCTGATGGGGCTGTCGAAATTATTGCTCAAGCCGATTGAGGGCATTGAGCGTCCGGCGCTGGTGACGGTGTTACCGCATCAGCAGAAGGGCAAAACGGTGGTGCTCGATCTGGGCGCTAACGTAGATTGTGATAGTACAATGCTGGCTCAGTTTGCCGTGATGGGGTCGGTGCTGGCAGAAGACGTGGTCGGGATTACCAATCCCCGCGTTGCGTTATTGAATATTGGTGAAGAAGAGACCAAAGGCCTGGACAGTATCCGCGACGCTGCGGAAATACTCAAACAGGTTCCCTCCATCAACTATATTGGTTATCTCGAAGCCAATGAGTTGCTGACGGGCAAAACGGATGTATTAGTGTGTGATGGCTTCACCGGAAACGTGACGTTGAAGACCATGGAAGGGGTCGTACGAATGTTCCTTTCTCTGCTGAAATCGCAGGGAGAAGGTAAAAAAAGGTCCTGGTGGCTGATTTTATTAAAGCGTTGGTTACAAAAAAGCCTGACGCGGCGATTCAGTCACCTCAACCCCGACCAGTATAATGGCGCCTGTCTGTTAGGATTGCGCGGCATCGTGATTAAGAGTCATGGCGCCGCCAATCAGCGAGCATTTACCGTCGCGATTGAACAGGCAGTGCAGGCGGTGCAGCGACAAGTCCCTCAGAGGATTGCCGCTCGCCTGGGATCTGTATTAGCTAAAAGTGACTGAGCGTACATGTATACGAAGATTTTAGGTACCGGCAGCTACCTGCCAAAACAAGTGCGTACCAACGCCGATCTTGAAAAAATGGTAGATACGTCTGACGAGTGGATTGTCACGCGCACAGGTATCCGTGAACGTCGTATCGCCGCGCCAGACGAAACTGTGTCCACCATGGGCTACGAAGCCGCTCAGCGAGCGCTTGAGATGGCTGGCATTGATAAAGAACAGATCGGGCTTATTGTGGTGGCGACAACATCTGCCACGCATGCCTTCCCAAGCGCAGCGTGCCAGGTGCAGAACATGCTCGGCATCAAAGGCTGCCCGGCATTTGATGTTGCAGCGGCGTGCGCGGGTTTCACCTATGCGCTGAGCATCGCCGATCAGTATGTTAAATCGGGTGCCGTAAAATATGCGTTGGTGATCGGTGCTGATGTGCTGGCGCGTACCTGCGATCCAACCGATCGCGGCACAATCATTATTTTTGGCGATGGCGCGGGCGCGGTGCTGCTGGGGCAGTCCGAAGAACCAGGCATCATCTCCACGCACCTGCACGCTGACGGTCGCTACGGCGAGCTGTTAACGCTGCCTAACGCCGATCGCGTTAATCCGGACAGTTCGATTTACCTGACAATGGCGGGTAATGAAGTGTTCAAGGTGGCCGTGACCGAACTCGCTCACATTGTTGATGAGACGCTGGAAGCGAACAATCTGGATCGCGCCGCACTCGACTGGCTGGTACCGCATCAGGCTAACCTGCGTATTATCAGCGCGACGGCGAAGAAGTTGGGCATGTCTATGGATAACGTTGTGGTGACGCTTGATCGCCACGGCAACACCTCTGCGGCATCGGTACCGTGCGCATTTGACGAAGCGGTACGCGATGGACGAATTAAACGGGGCCAACTGGTCTTGCTTGAAGCCTTTGGTGGCGGGTTCACCTGGGGTTCCGCGCTGGTTCGTTTCTAGGATAAGGATTAAAAAATGACGCAATTTGCTTTTGTGTTCCCGGGACAGGGCTCACAAACTGTTGGGATGTTGTCTGAAATGGCAGCAAACTATCCGGTTATTGAAGAGACTTTCCGTGAAGCTTCTGACGCGCTGGGTTATGATCTGTGGGCGCTGACCCAGCAGGGCCCAGCTGAAGAGCTGAACAAAACCTGGCAGACTCAACCGGCACTGTTGGCAGCCTCCGTCGCATTGTGGCGCGTATGGCAGCAGCAGGGCGGCAAAACGCCGGCGCTGATGGCGGGTCATAGCCTGGGTGAATACTCTGCGCTGGTCTGCGCAGGGGTGATTGCCTTCGCTGACGCGGTCCGTCTGGTTGAATTGCGTGGTAAGTTTATGCAGGAAGCGGTGCCAGAAGGCACGGGCGGCATGTCTGCCATCATCGGTCTGGATGATGCTTCTATTGCTAAAGCCTGTGAAGAATCTGCTGAAGGTCAGGTCGTTTCTCCGGTAAACTTTAACTCGCCAGGCCAGGTAGTTATCGCGGGTCATAAAGAAGCGGTTGAGCGTGCAGGCGCTGCCTGTAAAGCTGCGGGTGCAAAACGTGCACTGCCGCTGCCGGTGAGCGTGCCGTCTCACTGTGCGCTGATGAAGCCCGCTGCCGATAAACTGGCGGTTGAGCTGGAAAAAATGACCTTTAACGCACCGACGATTTCCGTTGTGAATAACGTCGATGTGAAGTGCGAAACCGCGCCGGAGGCTATCCGTAACGCGCTGGTTCGCCAGCTCTACAGCCCAGTTCAGTGGACCAAAACCGTTGAATTTATGGCGTCTCAGGGCGTTGAACATCTGTATGAAGTCGGTCCAGGTAAGGTACTTACCGGTCTGACAAAACGTATTGTAGACACCCTGACTGCCTCGGCGATTAACGAGCCGGAAGCAATGAAAGCGGCACTCTCGCAATAAAAGAGGAATACCATGAGTTTTGAAGGAAAAATTGCCCTGGTGACCGGCGCAAGCCGCGGTATCGGGCGTGCTATTGCTGAAACACTGGTTGCGCGCGGCGCGACGGTGATCGGGACTGCGACCAGCGAGAATGGCGCACAGGCCATCAGCGAGTATCTGGGTGCGAACGGCAAAGGTCTGGTACTGAATGTGACTGAACCAGCATCTATCGAATCTGTTCTGGAAAATATTCGCGCAGAGTTTGGCGAAGTGGATATTCTGGTCAATAATGCCGGGATCACTCGCGACAACCTGTTGATGCGAATGAAAGATGATGAGTGGAACGATATTATCGAAACCAACCTGTCATCGGTATTCCGTCTGTCAAAAGCGGTAATGCGCGCTATGATGAAAAAGCGTCATGGACGTATTATCACTGTAGGTTCTGTGGTTGGTACCATGGGAAATGCTGGTCAGGCTAACTACGCTGCGGCGAAAGCAGGTCTGATCGGTTTCAGTAAGTCGCTGGCGCGCGAAGTCGCGTCCCGCGGAATTACTGTAAACGTTGTTGCTCCGGGCTTTATTGAAACGGACATGACGCGTGCGCTGACCGATGATCAGCGTGCGGGTACGCTGGCGGCAGTTCCAGCGGGTCGTCTTGGCGACCCTAAAGAAATCGCCAGCGCGGTTGCATTTTTAGCCTCTGACGAAGCGGGTTACATCACTGGTGAAACCCTCCACGTCAACGGCGGGATGTACATGGTTTAATCACGATCGAAAATATTTGCGTTATTTGGGCAAATGGCCTCAAAATAACGTAAAATCGTGGTAAGACCTGCCGGGATTTAGTTGCAAATTTTTCAACATTTTATACACTACGAAAACCATCGCGAAAGCGAGTTTTGATAGGAAATTTAAGAGTATGAGCACTATCGAAGAACGCGTTAAGAAAATTATCGGCGAACAGCTGGGCGTTAAGCAGGAAGAAGTTGTGAACTCCGCTTCCTTTGTTGAAGACCTGGGCGCAGATTCTCTTGACACCGTTGAGCTGGTAATGGCTCTGGAAGAAGAGTTTGATACTGAGATTCCGGACGAAGAAGCTGAGAAAATCACCACCGTTCAGGCTGCCATTGATTACATCAACGGTCACCAGGCGTAAGTGAACATCTCCAGGCGGTCATTCGACCGCCTGAGTTTTATCTTTTGTAGTCCCACGAATCTCTTTTTTTATCCCTCCCTGGAGGACAAACGTGTCTAAGCGTCGTGTAGTTGTGACCGGACTTGGCATGTTGTCTCCTGTCGGCAATACCGTAGAGTCCACCTGGAAAGCTCTCCTTGCCGGTCAGAGCGGCATCAGCCTAATCGACCATTTCGATACTAGCGCCTATGCAACGAAATTTGCTGGCTTAGTAAAGGATTTTAACTGTGAAGAGATCATCTCGCGCAAAGAACAGCGCAAGATGGATGCCTTCATTCAATATGGAATTGTCGCTGGCGTTCAGGCCATGCAGGATTCTGGCCTTGAGATTACGGAAGAGAACGCTACCCGTATCGGCGCTGCTATCGGCTCCGGGATTGGCGGTCTTGGCCTGATCGAGGAAAACCATACATCTCTGGTGAATGGCGGCCCGCGTAAAATCAGCCCGTTCTTCGTTCCGTCTACGATTGTAAACATGGTGGCAGGTCACCTGACCATTATGTTCGGCCTGCGTGGCCCAAGCATCTCAATCGCGACAGCCTGTACGTCTGGCGTGCATAACATCGGCCAGGCCGCGCGTATCATCGCGTACGGCGATGCAGATGCTATGGTTGCGGGCGGTGCTGAAAAAGCCAGTACCCCGCTGGGCGTCGGTGGCTTCGGTGCAGCGCGTGCGCTCTCTACCCGAAACGATAATCCTCAGGCGGCGAGCCGTCCGTGGGATAAAGACCGTGATGGTTTCGTGCTGGGTGACGGTGCAGGCATGATCGTACTGGAAGAGTACGAACACGCGAAAAAACGTGGCGCGAAAATTTATGCTGAAGTTGTTGGCTTTGGCATGAGCAGCGATGCTTACCACATGACGTCTCCTCCAGAGAACGGCGCAGGTGCTGCTCTGGCGATGGAAAACGCCATCCGTGATGCGGGCATTACGCCGGCACAGATTGGCTACGTTAACGCGCACGGGACATCTACCCCTGCGGGCGATAAAGCAGAAGCGCAGGCGGTTAAGTCTATCTTCGGCGAATCTGCCAGCCGTGTACTGGTGAGCTCCACGAAATCCATGACCGGTCACCTCCTGGGTGCGGCGGGTGCAGTAGAATCAATCTACTCTATTCTCGCGCTGCGCGATCAGGCTGTACCGCCAACCATCAACCTGGATAATCCAGATGAAGGTTGCGATCTGGACTTCGTTCCCCACGAAGCGCGCCAGGTTAGCGGTATGGAGTACACCCTGTGTAACTCCTTCGGCTTCGGTGGGACTAACGGTTCTCTGATCTTCAAAAAGGTCTGAGTCTGGTTAGTCGCTGACGATAATAAAGGTCCGCTTGCCGGGCCTTTTTTATTAGGTGATATCCCCTTGTCCGGCTAACCACATCCTGCCAGACTGAGCCTCCATGCATAAGGAGCCACTATGTTTTTAATTAATGGCCTTGAGCAAGAAATGCTGCCGGCAAGCGACAGGGCGACCCAGTTTGGCGATGGCTGTTTCACGACCGCGCGTATTCTCGACGGTGGCGTGTGCCTGCTCGGGGCCCATATCCTTCGTTTACAAAAAGCCTGTGAAGCATTACTGATCCCCTTCTCGCAGTGGGACATTCTTGAAAGTGAAATGCGTCGGCTGGCGTCAGAGAAAGCAAGCGGCGTCCTGAAAGTCATTATCAGCCGCGGCAGCGGTGGTCGGGGCTATAGCGGTTCTGCCTGCCAGCATCCTGCGCGGATCCTTTCCGTTTCAGATTATCCTTGCCATTACGCGCACTGGCGTGAAGAGGGCGTAGTCCTGGCGCTTAGCCCGGTACGTCTGGGGCGAAACCCGATGCTCGCTGGCATAAAACATCTTAACCGTCTTGAACAGGTGCTTATTCGTACTCATCTTGAGCAGACGGAGGCCGGGGAGGCGCTGGTTCTTGACAGCGAAGGGTACATTACGGAATGCTGTGCGGCTAATTTACTCTGGCGGAAGGGCAGTGACGTATTCACGCCTTCGCTGGAGCAGGCCGGAGTCAACGGCATTATGCGGCAGTTTTGTTTGCAACAGCTGGCACGCGCAGGCTTTCGCGTTGTCGAAGTTAACGCTAAGGAAGAGGCGCTGCTGGCTGCCGAAGAAGTTGTTATCTGCAATGCGCTGATGCCCGTTGTCCCCGTTCGCGCTTATGACCGCAAGTGCTGGTCATCCCGCGAGCTGTTCCAGTTTCTGGCCCCGTTATGTGAGCAAACCAGGTAGTCATGAAGAAAATGTTACGCTTTGTCCTCCTTCTTATCGTTGCGTTCGGAATCGCTGGCGGAGCGGGAGTGTGGAAAGTCCGTCAGCTGGCTGAAAGTCAGATCCTGATTAAAGACGAGACGATTTTTACCCTGAAAGCGGGGACCGGGCGGCAGGCGCTTGGTCAGCAGCTGTATGACGACAAAATTATCAATCGTCCACGCGTATTCCAGTGGCTGCTGCGTATTCAGCCGGACCTGTCCCATTTCAAGGCCGGTACCTATCGTTTCACCCCTGGCATGACCGTGCGCGAGATGCTGCAACTGCTGGAGAGTGGTAAAGAAGCCCAGTTCCCATTGCGTTTTGTGGAAGGTATGCGTCTGAGCGATTATCTCAGGCAACTGCGTGACGCGCCGTACATCAAGCATACGCTGAAAGATGACCGCTACCAGACCGTGGCAGACGCCTTAAAATTCGAACATCCCGAGTGGGTGGAAGGCTGGTTCTGGCCCGATACGTGGATGTATACGGCAGGCACGACGGATGTGGCAATTCTGAAGCGAGCGCACAACAAAATGGTCGCGGCGGTAGACGCTGCCTGGAAAGGGCGAGCAGAGGGCCTGCCTTATCAAGATCAAAACCAGTTCATGACGATGGCCTCGATCATCGAGAAAGAGACGGCCGTTGCTGCCGAACGTGACCAGGTTGCCTCGGTGTTTATTAACCGTCTGCGCATCGGCATGCGTTTGCAAACCGATCCTACCGTCATCTACGGCATGGGCGAAAACTACAACGGCAGGATTTCCAGAAAAGATCTGGAAACGCCAACGGCGTATAATACCTACGTGATTAGCGGCCTGCCGCCTGGACCGATTGCGACGCCAAGTGAAGCATCATTGAAGGCCGCCGCGCACCCGGCCAAAACGCCGTATCTCTATTTTGTGGCTGACGGAAAAGGGGGGCATACGTTCAATACCAACCTGGCCAGCCACAATCGCTCCGTTCAGGACTATCTGAAGGCACTTAAGGAAAAAAATGCGCAGTAAATACATTGTCATTGAGGGACTCGAAGGGGCGGGCAAAACCACCGCCCGTAACGTGGTGGTGGATACGCTGAAATCTCTTGGCGTCGCCGACATGGTCTTCACCCGCGAGCCGGGCGGTACGCAGCTGGCGGAAAAACTGCGCAGCCTGGTTCTGGATATCAAATCCGTTGGCGATGAAGTTATTACCGACAAAGCGGAAGTGCTGATGTTCTATGCGGCGCGCGTTCAGCTGGTGGAGACGGTGATCAAACCCGCTCTGGCAGAAGGCAAATGGGTGATTGGCGATCGCCACGATCTCTCAACCCAGGCGTATCAGGGCGGTGGACGGGGTATCGATCAGGCCATGCTGGCTACGCTTCGCGACGCGGTTCTGGGCGATTTCCGTCCTGACCTGACGCTATATCTGGACGTGACCCCTGAGGTGGGCCTGAAGCGCGCCCGTGCCCGCGGCGAACTGGACCGCATCGAACAGGAGTCTTTTGATTTCTTTAACCGCACCCGTGCGTGTTATCTGGAACTGGCCGGGCAGGACAAGACCATTCGTACCATCGATGCGACGCAATCCCTTGAAGACGTTACATGTGATATTCAGCAGACCGTTACGCAGTGGCTACAGGAGCAGCAGGCATGAAATGGTATCCATGGTTGCGCCCACACTTTGAACAGCTGATCGGCAGCTATCAGGTTGGTCGGGGGCATCATGCGTTACTGATCCAGGCGCTGCCGGGAATGGGTGATGATGCGTTGATTTACGCCATCACCCGCTTTCTGATGTGCCAACAGCCGGAAGGACATAAAAGCTGCGGTAAGTGCCGGGGTTGCCAGCTCATGCAGGCGGGCACGCATCCTGACTATTACACCCTCGAACCTGAGAAGGGCAAAAATACGCTCGGTATCGACGCGGTGCGTGAGGTCAGTGAGAAACTGTACGAATATGCGCGTCTGGGGGGGGCGAAAGTGGTGTGGCTGAAAGACGCCGCGCTGCTCACGGAAGCCGCAGCCAACGCGCTGTTAAAAACCCTGGAAGAGCCGCCAGAAAACACCTGGTTTTTCCTCTCCTGCCGCGAGCCGGAACGCTTGCTGGCGACGCTGCGCAGTCGCTGCCGTCTTCACCACCTTGCTGTCCCTCAGGAATCCTGGGCACTCGCCTGGCTTGAGCGGGAAGTGACAGCGTCACAAGACGCGGCGCTCTCAGCGTTGCGCCTGTGCAGCGGTGCGCCTGCGGCTGCGCTGGCCTTATTACAGCCCGAGGTGTGGTCTCAGCGTGAAACGCTGTGCCGTGCGGTTGAATCAGCCCTCGACAGCCATGACTGGCTGAGCGTGCTGCCAGCGCTGAACAGCGATCAGGCTCCGGAACGGCTGCACTGGCTGGCCGCGCTGCTGCTAGATGCGCTCAAAATTCAGCAGGGGGCTACGCTTCTGACTAACCCTGACGTGTGGGCGCTGGTCACCACGCTGGCGAATCGCCTGTCAGGGCAGTCGCTGCACGCTATCCTTCATGATATCTGCCAGAGTCGTGAACAACTTTTGACGGTAACCGGTCTCAATCGCGAGCTTTTACTGACTGACCAGTTACTGCGTATCGAACACTACCTGCAACCGGGCGTCATACCGCCGGTTTCCCACCTCTGAGAGAGACATTATGTTTTTAGTCGACTCACACTGCCATCTCGATGGCCTGGATTATCAATCCCTGCATAAAAATGTAGACGACGTGCTGGCGAAAGCCGCCGCGCGCGATGTGAAATTTTGCCTGGCCGTGGCAACCACGTTGCCGGGTTACCGCTCCATGCGTGAACTGGTAGGCGAGCGCGATAATGTCGTCTTCTCCTGCGGCGTGCATCCGCTGAATCAGGATGAAGCGTACGACGTTGAGGATTTACGCCGTCTTGCCGCAGAAGAGGGCGTAGTGGCGATGGGCGAGACCGGCCTGGACTATTTCTACACTCCGGAAACGAAACCTCGCCAGCAGGAATCCTTCCGTAACCACATCCGCATTGGCCGGGAACTGAATAAGCCGGTTATCGTTCACACCCGAGATGCGCGCGCCGACACGCTGGGTATCCTGCGGGAAGAAAAGGTGACGGATTGCGGTGGCGTACTACACTGTTTCACAGAAGACAGAGAAACGGCGGGTAAGCTGCTTGATTTGGGCTTTTATATCTCGTTCTCGGGGATTGTCACGTTCCGTAATGCTGAGCAACTGCGTGATGCGGCGCGCTATGTTCCGCTGGATCGTATTCTGGTGGAAACCGATTCCCCGTACCTGGCGCCGGTGCCTCATCGTGGCAAAGAGAACCAGCCAGCGATGACCCGGGATGTCGCTGAGTATATGGCCGTTCTGAAAGGTGTCAGTATTGAAGAACTGGCTCGCGTGACAACGGAAAACTTCGCCAGCCTCTTCCATATTGACCCCGCCCGCCTGCAATCTGTCTGATACACCTGTTATTTTTAGGCTCGTAATTAATAAGTAAAGCGAGTAAAGTTCACCGCCTCATTCGGGGCGGTGATGGCGTTTTTAGACACATCCAGACATGCTTTATGTAAATATCTGCAAGTTTTTTGGCCGTCTTGAACTGAAACGTGATAGCCGTCAAACAAACTCAGAGGGAATTATTTTACTCTGTGTAATAAATAAAGGGCGCTTAGATGTCCTGTCCACGGCGCGGTACTCCCCCCGGGCCAATGCGTGAAAACGTAAAAAAAAGCACAAATACTCAGGAGCACTCTCAATTATGTTTAAGAATGCATTTGCTAACCTGCAAAAGGTCGGTAAATCGCTGATGCTGCCAGTATCCGTACTGCCTATCGCAGGTATCCTGCTGGGTGTCGGTTCTGCAAACTTCAGCTGGCTGCCAGCCGTAGTTTCCCACGTGATGGCCGAAGCAGGCGGTTCTGTTTTTGCTAACATGCCGCTGATCTTCGCTATCGGTGTTGCTCTGGGCTTCACCAATAACGACGGTGTTTCCGCTCTGGCGTCCGTTGTTGCTTACGGCATCATGGTGAAAACCATGGCTGTGGTTGCGCCGCTGGTACTGCATTTACCTGCTGAAGAGATTGCCGCTAAGCACCTGGCGGACACCGGTGTTCTCGGTGGTATCATCTCCGGTGCGATTGCAGCGTATATGTTTAACCGCTTCTATCGCATCAAGCTGCCTGAGTATCTGGGCTTCTTCGCGGGTAAACGTTTTGTGCCGATCATTTCTGGTCTGGCCGCGATTTTCACCGGTGTGGTCCTGTCCTTCATCTGGCCACCAATCGGTACGGCAATCCAGACCTTCTCTCAGTGGGCAGCTTACCAGAACCCGGTTGTGGCGTTCGGTATCTACGGCTTCATTGAGCGCTGCCTGGTACCATTTGGTCTGCACCACATCTGGAACGTTCCATTCCAGATGCAGATTGGTGAATACACCAACGCAGCAGGTCAGGTGTTCCACGGCGACATCCCACGCTACATGGCGGGCGACCCAACGGCAGGTAAACTGTCTGGTGGCTTCCTGTTCAAAATGTACGGTCTGCCGGCCGCTGCAATTGCTATCTGGCACTCTGCTAAACCAGAGAACCGTGCAAAAGTGGGCGGTATCATGATCTCCGCAGCGCTGACCTCGTTCCTGACCGGTATCACCGAGCCGATCGAGTTCTCCTTCATGTTCGTTGCGCCGATCCTGTACATCATCCACGCGGTACTGGCAGGTCTGGCATTCCCAATCTGTATCCTGCTGGGTATGCGTGACGGTACGTCCTTCTCTCACGGCCTGATCGACTTCATCGTTCTGTCCGGTAACAGCAGCAAGCTGTGGCTGTTCCCAATCGTGGGTGCGGGCTACGCAGTGGTGTACTACACCGTCTTCCGCGTGCTGATCAAAGCACTGGACCTGAAAACGCCGGGTCGTGAAGATGCAACGGAAGACAGCAAAGCCGGTGTGACCAGCGAAATGGCACCTGCTCTGGTTGCTGCTTTCGGCGGTAAAGAGAACATCACTAACCTGGACGCGTGTATCACTCGTCTGCGTGTGAGCGTTGCCGACGTTGCGAAAGTCGACCAGCCGGGTCTGAAAAAACTGGGCGCAGCAGGCGTCGTTGTTGCAGGTTCTGGTGTTCAGGCAATCTTCGGAACGAAATCCGATAACCTGAAAACCGAAATGGATGAGTACATCCGCAACAACTAAGCTGTGATCTGGGGAGACTAAGGCAGCCGATTGGCTGCCTTTTTTATTATTGCGGTTTGTGGTGCCGGGTGGCGGCTGCGCCTAACCCGGCCTACGTGATGGGTAGGCCCGGTAAGCGCAGCGCCACCGGGCTTAATACTCAGAAGTCGTAGCTCGCGCTCACCGAAACGTTCAGTGGCGCGCCATACACTACATACGATCCGACGTAGTCGTAATACTCTTTGTCGAACAGGTTGTTGACGTTAGCCTGAACAGCAAAGTCTTTGGTGACCTGATAGCGACTGAACAGGTTCACCAGCCCATAGCTGCCTTGCTCCGCGCGGGAACGTCCTGCCGGACCGCCTTCCACGTCCGTCCACACTTTGTTCTGCCAGTTTACGCCACCGCCCACGGTCAGTTCCGGCAGCATTGGCAGTTGATAACGGGTGAACAGCTTCATGGTTGTGCGCGGCTGATCGGAGCTGACAGCGTTGCCATTCTTATCTTCTGCAATGTAACGCGTCGTGCCAAAGGTCAGCTGCCAGTTATCGGTCAGTGCACCGTTGAGCTCAAACTCGACCCCTTTGCTGACCACCCCGTCCAGCGATTCATAAATCGACTCACCGCTCGGCATGTAGGTATACGTGTTGCTGGCCACGTTATCCTGCTCAATGCGGAAAATCGCCAACGAGGTGGTGAGGCGGGTATTAAACCAGTCTGCCTTCACCCCGGCTTCGTAGCTTTTACCCGTGGTAGGGTCGAGATAACGTCCACTGGCATTGCGCTTATCCTGCGGCTGGAAGATAGAGGTATAGCTGACGTAGGTCGACCAGTCCTCATTGATGTCATACACCAGGCCGGCATACGGCGTGACATCATCTTTGGTGCTTTCCAGACGTGTATTCGGCGAACCAGCGGGGTTATAGCGAATGTTGTATTGGGTGTAACGCGCCCCCAGGATCAGATGCAACGGATCGGCGAGTGAGAAACGCGCAGAGGAATAGGCTGAAGACTGGCGAATATCATCCTTGCTGTAGAGTTTCCACGGCGTCCACTGCGGATCGGCAATGTTCCCGTTCCAGTTCTTAAAGTTGCCGACATCAACCATGCCGTATACTGCATCCGGCATGGTGTTGTCGTAATGGTTACGCTGACGGCTAAAGCTGCCGCCGAACATCATCTCGTGCTGACGGCCAAAGAGATCGAAGCCGCCGCGCAGGAAGGCATCGACCGCATCCTGTTTACGTTCCCCGCGGTTCCAGCCGCCGTAACCCACCAGGCCTGCGCCGGTCTCTTTATCCGGATAACCGGACATATACATCAGCTTAGAGTCAAAGTTGGTTTCAGCATGCATGCCGTTGATGTGCGCTTCCCAGCCATTATCGAAACGCTGGGTCAGGTTAGCGAAGATGCGGGTGCTGTCTTTATCTGAATAGGCCCAGTCAGGCGCGACGGTCTGGCTGCGATTGTAGTTGGTCTTACTTCCGTCGCTGTACCAGGTCGGCAGCCCGCCCCAGGTTGGGTCGGCGGTATGGCTTTCCTGATACTCATACCCTACCGAGAGGGTCGTGCTGTCGGTAACATCTGCATCCATCACGCCGTAGAGGAATTTCTTCCGGTAGTGGTAGTTATCCACGAAGCTGTCGTTGTCCTGATAACCCGTGATCAGACGACCCCGTACCTTACCTGATTCCACTAGCGGCGCCTGGAGATCCAGCACGTAACGCTGCTTGTCCCAGCTGCCGTAGCTGGCGGAAACGTTGCCTTTAAATTCCTGGCTGTCCGCATGCTTGCGCACCATATTAACGTACGCCGCCGGGTTGCCCGTCCCGGACATCAGGCCTGTGGCGCCGCGGACCACTTCAATGCGGTCATAAATTGCGGTATCGGCGGCGGTATCACCAAAGTTCCACACTTCACTGATGGACGTTGGAAGGTCGTCATAGGCGTAGTTGCTGACGAAAAATCCGCGTGAGTAAAATACGGTACGATCGCTGTCCTGCACCTGCGCCGTAATGCCCGTGGTGTTCGTCAGCACCTGGCCGATGGATTGCAGATTCTGGTCAGCCATACGTTGCTGACTGATAACGCTGACGGACTGTGGGATGTCGCGGGGAACCAGCAACAGTTTGGTGCCGGTGGTGGTGGTTTTTACGCTGTAATCCTGATCCTGGCTGGCAGAAAGATCCTGTGTGTTATCAAAACCCCCATCAACGACGACGGTATCTTCGGCTGTTGAAGCAGCGAAAGCGGTGGTTGGCGTCAATGCCATAGCAATGCAGGCGGCCAGCAACGAAGGTGTTGCGGCAGGCTGACGTTGCCCATCCCTGGTGTGATTAATGAAAGACATCATCAAACCCTTAGTGAATGGTGAAGGTAGTGCGCGACAGTCCCGCTAGCACGGGCTGACGTCGTTTTCTATGTTAAAAATGCGCATGAAAATGCAAATGCGAAATATACGCATTGTGATTAACGCTGTAAACAGATGTTTCGGGATGAACTGAAATCAGGTTTCAGAAAAGAAATGTCCTAAAGCGATGCCTCTTCACCCAGATGGGCGATAATCAGGAAAGAAATAACGGGAGAAGGTTGAAAGGACAGGAGAAACTCGCTCATACTCTTGTGTTGTGTCACACAGTAAAACAGACAATGTGTGTTAACAACGGACGCACGACGCCAGATTAAACTTAAAAGGAAAAGGTCATGGCTGAAGAAACGATTTTCAGTAAAATTATCCGCCGCGAAATTCCGTCGGATATTGTCTATCAGGATGAACTGGTCACGGCTTTCCGCGACATTTCTCCCCAGGCGCCGACGCACATCCTTATTATTCCTAATATTCTGATTCCGACCGTCAATGACGTTAAAACCGAGCATGAAGTGGCGCTGGGCCGTATGCTTACGGTGGCCGCGAAAATTGCTGAGCAGGAAGGGATTGCTGAAGATGGATACCGTTTGATCATGAACTGTAATCGCCATGGCGGCCAGGAAGTCTATCATATTCATATGCATCTTCTGGGTGGACGTCCACTGGGACCGATGCTGGCACATAAAGGTCTTTAATATGTTAACTGGGCGTATTGCAGCGCTGATCGTGACGCTGGTTATGGTTGGGTGCAGCGCGCGTCCCGCCATCCCGGTCAGTGAAGAACAGACGCTGGTGATGGAGTCCTCAGTGCTTGCTGCGGGCATCACGGCGGAAAATCCTTCGTTGACCATAAGCGAAATCCAGTCTTCTGCCTCCTCTACGCTCTATAACGAAAGGCAAGAGCCAGTGACGGTGCATTATCGCTTCTACTGGTATGACGTGAGAGGTCTTGAGATGCACCCGCTTGAGGCGCCGCGTAGCGTGACGGTCCCGGCAAGATCGTCGGTCACGCTCTACGGCAGCGCCAGCTATCTGGGTGCACATAAGGTGAGACTTTATCTTTATTTGTAAGGAGTGAACCTTGATTAAAACAATGAGCCGTTATGCGCTCCTGAGTGCGTTCGCACTCTTTCTGGCAGGCTGTGTGACGCGAATGGAAGAACCTGCACCGGTGGATCAGGCGAAGCCGGGAACGGAACAGCCGACCACACCGGCGCAACCTGTTCCAACCGTGCCGTCTGTACCGACTATTCCTGCGCAGCCTGGCCCGATCGAACATCCGGACGATACCGCGCAGCCTGCGCCGCGAGTGCGGCACTATGACTGGAACGGAGCGATGCAGCCGATGGTGGGCAAAATGTTGCAGGCACAGGGCGTTACGCCTGGCAGTGTGCTGCTGGTAGACAGCGTGAACAACCGTACAAACGGTTCCCTGAATGCGGGAGAAGCGACGGAAACCCTGCGCAACGCGCTGGCAAACAACGGTAAATTTACGCTGGTCTCAGCCCAGCAGCTCGCGGTCGCCAAGCAACAGCTTGGTCTGTCGCCTCAGGACAGCCTGGGTTCGCGCAGTAAAGCGATTGGTATCGCCCGCAACGTTGGTGCGCAGTATGTCCTTTATTCTAACGCGACAGGCAACGTGAACACGCCGTCGTTGCAGATGCAGTTAATGCTGGTTCAAACCGGCGAAATTATCTGGTCAGGTAAAGGTGCCGTTACGCAACAATAAGCGCACGCGTCAGGATGTCCAGACGCGTTATTTCCCCCAGTACCGTGTTATCGCGCCGCAAGCCCCCGTCGGGCTTGGCGGCGCGAGTTGCATTATTGAGCGTGGCGACCATCGGCTGGTATTACGTCAGCATCACGATGCCGCCGCGCCTGCCGCCCATTTTCGTCGCCAGTTCCGCGCCCTGAAGCGCCTTCCCGCCGACCTTGCCCCGAAACCTCATCTCTTTATCAGGGACTGGATGGCGGTGGCGTTTATTGCGGGTGAGATCAAAAGCGAGCTTCCCGATACGCCCACGCTGGCAGCCATGCTGTATCATCTGCATCGACAGCCGCGTCTGGGCTGGCGGGTGACGTTACTTCCATTACTGGATAGCTATTGGCAGCAGGCTGCGCCTGGACGACGCACGCCCTTCTGGCTGGCGCAGCTTAAGCGGCTGCGTAAAGCGGGAGAGCCGAAGGCGTTACGTCTGGCGCCGCTGCATATGGATGTCCATGCGGGGAATATCGTTCATACCACGGCGGGCGAGAAACTTATAGACTGGGAATATGCCGGGGACGGTGACGTGGCGCTTGAACTCGCTGCGGTCTGGATGCCTGATGAGGCTTCGCGCGTGCAGCTGATAACCGCCTATGCCCGAAACGCCAACATAAATGTACTCACCCTTGCGCGGCAGGTCGCGCGCTGGCGTCCGTGGGTGCTGATGCTGATGGCGGGATGGTTTGAAATGCGCCTTCAGCAGACAGATGACGAACAATTTATTGCGCTGGCAAATGATGCCTGGCGTCAGTTACAAACGAAAGGATAAGAGAGGTTGGTGTGGGTCCAGTAATGTTGGATGTTGAAGGGTTTGAGCTTGATGCGGAAGAGCGCGAAATTCTGGCGCACCCGCTGGTAGGGGGGCTGATTCTTTTCACCCGCAATTATCACGATCCGGCGCAGTTGCGCGAGCTGGTTCGCCAGATCCGCGCGGCGTCACGCAATCGCCTGGTGGTGGCCGTCGACCAGGAAGGTGGACGCGTGCAGCGTTTCCGCGAAGGGTTTACCCGTTTACCCGCCGCACAATCTTTTGCTGCGCTGCTGGGTGCTGAAGAGGGCGGTCAACTGGCGCAGGACGCAGGCTGGCTGATGGCCAGCGAGATGATCGCCATGGATATCGATATCAGCTTCGCCCCGGTGCTGGACGTAGGACACATTAGTGCGGCAATTGGTGAGCGTTCGTATCATGACGATCCACGTATCGCGCTGGCAATGGCGACGCGCTTCATTGACGGTATGCACGATGCGGGCATGAAAACCACCGGCAAACATTTCCCTGGCCACGGGGCGGTGACGGCGGATTCCCATAAAGAAACCCCGCGCGATCCGCGCCCGGAAGCAGACATTCGCGCTAAAGATATGTCTGTTTTCCGCTCGCTGATTACCGATAACAAGCTGGACGCTATTATGCCTGCGCACGTCATCTACAGTGACGTTGATCCGCGTCCGGCCAGCGGCTCTCCGCACTGGCTTAAAACCGTGCTGCGTCAGGAGTTGGGCTTCAATGGCGTTATTTTCTCTGACGATTTATCCATGGAAGGGGCGGCGATCATGGGAAGCTATGCCGAACGTGGGCAGGCTTCGCTGGATGCAGGTTGCGATATGATCCTCGTCTGCAATAATCGTAAAGGGGCGGTGAGCGTGCTGGATAACCTGTCGCCGATCAATGCTGAACGTGTTACACAATTGTATCATAAAGGTTCATTTAGTCGTCAGGAGCTGATGGACTCGGCGCGCTGGAAAACGGTAAACGCCCGGCTTGAAGCCCTGAACGAGCGCTGGCAGGCACATAAAGCAGCCCTTTAATTCATCCCGGAAGGCGTAGCGTGGTGAGACGATGATCATTTATTTACACGGTTTTGACTCAAACAGTCCTGGTAATCATGAGAAAGTGCTGCAATTGCAGTTTATCGATCCGGATGTCCGGCTGATCAGTTACAGCACGCGTCATCCGAAACATGACATGCAGCATCTGCTTAAAGAAGTGGACAAAATGTTGCAGCTCAATATCGACGATCGTCCGCTGATCTGCGGCGTGGGGTTGGGGGGATACTGGGCAGAGCGCATCGGTTTTTTATGCGATATCCGACAGGTCATTTTTAATCCTAACCTGTTTCCAAACGAAAACATGGAAGGCAAGATTGACCGTCCGGAAGAGTACGCCGATATCGCAACAAAATGCGTGAGCAATTTCCGCGAAAAGAACCGCGACCGGTGTCTGGCGATCCTCTCCCGCAACGATGAAGCGCTGGACAGCTCCCGCGCTGCCGAACTTCTGCATCATTACTACGAAATTGTCTGGGACGAAGAGCAGACCCACAAGTTCAAAAATATTTCCCCGCACTTGCAGCGTATTAAGGCCTTTAAAACGCTGGGCTGAACTCCCTGAACCTGACAAAGGCCCGGTACGTGAAAGCGTGCCGGGCCTCTTTTTTGTCAGAGTTGTCTACTTTTAAACCATCAAAACTTGATACATATCAATTTTGGTATGACCAATGCGCCTGACGTGCTATTCTCAATGAATCTGAATGGTTTCAGCGCAGTAACCTGTTGTTAATTAAGGGTTATTTATATAACTTTTAATTAACAATTGGTTAATAATTTGAGGGGGTCACGTTGACTACGCCATTGAAAAAGATAGTGATTGTCGGCGGTGGTGCTGGCGGACTGGAGCTGGCGACGCAGCTGGGTAAGAAACTGGGTCGCGGTAAGAAAGCCAAAATCACGCTGGTGGATCGTAACCACAGCCATCTGTGGAAGCCGTTACTGCACGAAGTGGCGACTGGGTCGCTGGATGAGGGCGTGGATGCGCTCAGCTATCTGGCACATGCGCGTAACCACCACTTCCAGTTCCAGCTGGGTTCGGTGGTGGACATCAACCGTGAAAACAAAACCATCACGCTGGCTGAGCTGCGTGATGATAAAGGCGAGCTGCTGGTTCCTGAGCGCAAGCTGGCCTATGACACGCTGGTGATGGCCCTGGGCAGTACGTCCAATGATTTCAACACCCCAGGCGTAAAAGAGCACTGTATCTTCCTGGATAACCCGCATCAGGCGCGTCGTTTCCATCAGGAGATGCTTAACCTGTTCCTGAAGTACACCAACAACATGGGTGCTAACGGCAAGGTTAACATTGCTATCGTGGGCGGCGGCGCAACGGGCGTTGAATTATCGGCGGAGTTGCACAATGCGGTCAAACAGCTGCACAGCTATGGCTACAAAGGGCTGACTAATGAAGCGCTGAATGTGACGCTGGTGGAAGCAGGTGAACGTATTCTGCCTGCGCTGCCGCCGCGTATTTCCGGCGCGGCGCACAACGAGCTGACCAAACTGGGCGTGCGCGTGCTGACCCAGACCATGGTGACCAGCGCGGATGAGGGCGGACTGCATACCAAAGACGGCGAATACATCCAGGCCGACCTGATGGTCTGGGCTGCGGGGATCAAAGCGCCTGATTTCATGAAAGATATCGGTGGGCTGGAGACAAACCGCATTAACCAGCTGGTGACAGAGCCGACGCTGCAAACCACGCGCGATCCGGACATCTTCGCTATCGGCGACTGTGCCTCCTGTGCACGTCCGGAAGGCGGGTTTGTACCGCCTCGCGCTCAGGCCGCGCACCAGATGGCAAGCCTCGTGCTGCATAACATCCTGGCGCAGATGAAAGGCAAACCGATGAAAGCCTATGTCTACAAAGACCACGGCTCTCTGGTGTCGCTCTCAAACTTCTCCACCGTGGGCAGCCTGATGGGCAACCTGATGCGCGGCTCCATGATGGTGGAAGGGCGCATCGCCCGCTTCGTGTACATTTCTCTGTACCGTATGCACCAGATTGCGCTGCACGGCTACTTCAAAACCGGCCTGATGATGCTGGTCGGCCGCATCAACCGCGTTATCCGCCCACGCCTGAAGCTGCACTAATTTCTCCCTCCCTCCGGGCTCTCCGGAGGGAGTTCTTAGCACATCATGCTGTGCATTTCGCTCCTGACGCTTAAGAGTTCTCTTAAACAGACGCTATCCCAGCTCATCCCCCGGTTTTTTGATCCTTTATCTTATTGGCGAAGCGTTTATTGCGCTGCAAAATTGCTACCAATTGCAACAAAGGAGGAAGTCCCGTGAATAAATCAATGTTGGCGGGTATAGGGATTGGCGTCGCAGCTGCGTTAGGTGTGGCTGCCGTTGCCAGTCTGAACGTACTTGATCGTGGCCCGCAGTATGCGCAGGTTGTTTCCGCTACACCGATCAAAGAGACGGTCAAGACGCCTCGTCAGGAGTGCCGTAATGTTTCTGTCACCCATCGTCGTCCGATTCAGGATGAAAACCGTATCGCTGGCTCCGTACTGGGCGCGGTTGCTGGTGGGGTGATTGGTCATCAGTTTGGTGGTGGCCGTGGTAAGGATGTCGCGACGGTAGTTGGTGCGCTGGGTGGCGGTTATGCCGGTAACCAGGTGCAGGGCGCGATGCAGGAAAATGATACCTACACCACAACGCAGCAGCGCTGTAAAACCGTGTATGACAAGTCTGAAAAAATGTTGGGCTACGACGTAACCTACAAAATTGGCGATCAGCAGGGCAAAATCCGCATGGATAAAGATCCTGGTACGCAGATCCCTCTCGACAGCAATGGTCAGCTGATACTGAATAACAAAGTGTAAAAAAGATGTTCTCTGAACTTAGCTCCTCATGCGCTCAGGCTGAGGAGCTTTTTTTTGCGTCAGAGTTTAAGAAGTTCAGGCCACAGGCGCAGCGTTGTTTGCGTAATCCCCTGCAGTTTTTCCAGCGTCGCGCCTTCACGGGCGCTGATGGACATCCCCTGTAGAATACAGCTCAGATACTGGGCCAGCTCCTGCGGACGGCAATGCGCCGGAATTTCACCGCGCTGCTGGCGTTGAGCCAGAAACGTGCTGAGCGTCTCCTCCTGCATCGCATGGCGCGATTTGACCGTGTTGGCAATCTCTTTCGACGATGCCGCGAGGGTCGCGGAGGTGTTGATCATAAAACAGCCCGCGGGCGTGTCTTTACTGGTAAAGCAGGTTGCGACTGCGCAGAAATAATCCTGCAATGCCTGCTCAACCGTTTTTTCTTCACAGAATAGCTGGGCTTCGTGTTTTGCCGCGAAGCGCGAGATGTATCTGTCCAGAACGGCCCGGAATAAGCCTTCTTTGTTGGTGAACTCTGCGTACAGGGTAGGGGCTTTCGCGCCCGTTGCTTCCACCAGGTCGGAGAGCGACGTGGCTTCATACCCATGCTGCCAGAAGAGCGTCATGGCCTTATCGAGCGCCGCATCCCTGTCGAACACTTTTGGTCGGCCACGGCTTTTCTTTGCGCAACGCGTGACATCGGTTGTCATGTGCCGTTGGTCCTCTGTTGTTTTGTTGAATAGTCATTATAAAAATAAACGTCTGCGACGACCAGCGGTGATTTCTTAAAAATAATTTAATTTTATCTTTATGAAATATAAGGAAAATGAAATTAATTTAACGACCATTATAAAAATGGGTTGACGTGTGACCTGGATCACATCTATCATTTACCTATCGATCGTTAACTAAATAACTAACGACCACTACATCATCTGCCCAAAGGTATAAAATCATGAAAAACGTTAAAACCCTCATCGCTGCCGCCGTTCTGAGTTCACTCTCTTTCGCAAGCTTCGCTGCTGTTGAAGTGCAATCCACTCCAGCAGACCAGCAGAAAGTCGGTACCATCTCTGCCACTGCCGGGACTAACCTCGGCTCTCTGGAAGATCAGCTGGCACAAAAAGCTGACGAAATGGGTGCGAAATCATTCCGCATCACCTCTGTGACCGGTCCTAACACCCTGCACGGTACCGCAGTTATCTACAAATAAGCGTAACGCAACCCTCCGTTATGCCACTGCAAATAAAAACGCCCTGCTAATGCAGGGCGTTTGTCGTTATTACCGTTCTACATTGACTGCTGAGCAACCTCATGATGCCGCGTGACATCGGTTGGCATCCCCGAGCGCGCTTCCATCGCCCGCTCCATCACTGCGCCATCGGTGTTTGCATTCGTTTTAAAGCTCACCATCGAGGCATTCAGATTAATCGGCAGCGTCTGCGGATCGTCATTAATGTTTTTCGATAGCGGCTGGTGGATCTCAACCAGACGGACGCCACCCGGCTCTTCAGACACTTTAATCGGCGTATTGATGATATTCACTTTCGTGCCAGGGGCGATCACGCGGTAGAGCGTTTTGATGTCGTCATCGCGCAGGCGAATGCAGCCGGAGCTGACGCGCATCCCGATCCCAAAATCCGCATTCGTTCCGTGCAGAAGATAAACCCCACCGTAGGCCGCCAGGCGAATTGCATGGTGCCCCATCGGATTATCCGGGCCCGCGGGAACCACGGCAGGGAGATCGATACCCTGTGCCTTATAGCGGGCGCGGATGTTTGCCGTCGGAGTCCAGGTTGGATTAGCGCGCTTGTCGGAGACGGTGGTCACCATGGTCGGCGTGAGCGTATCGCCTCCCAGCTGGCCGATGCCGATAGGGTAGACGGTTACTTCATTTTTCCCCGGCGGGTAATAGTAAAGACGCAGCTCGGCGAGGTTTATCACAATCCCCTGACGCGGCGCGTCCGGCAGGATGGTTTGCAGCGGAATCGTCAGTACGCTGCCCGCCCGGGGCACATAGGGATCTACGCCCGGGTTGGCCTGCAACAGCGCCAGGAACCCGACGTTATATTTTTTAGCAATCGCTTCCAGCGAACCGCCATCGTTTTCAACCACGTGAAAGCGGTTTTCACCTACGACGTTGCTGCCGGCGGGCGGAAGAGGCCAGGTATTGGCGCGAGCAGGGAGCGCGACGGTAACCGTCGCGGCCAGCGCAACCAGAGTTAACCAGCGGGTAAAACGCGAAGAAATCATCATTATCATAATCCATACAAATGATAAGGTTATTGTTTTATAAGGCGTTAATGATAATTATGGCGAATGTATGGTCGGGAAGATCGGGCGAAGTGCAAAGAGTTTGTAAATTGTCCCCCACCAGCCGGGCGCTGGGGGGGAAACCGTTATGCGATGGCGTTCTCTTCCAATTGACGCATAAAGTTACGCACCCAGTCCATGCGGATTTTACGTTCCGTCAGATCCTGAGTAAATTTCAGACGCGTCGGGCCATCAAGACGGAAATGCTGCGGCTGTTTTTGCAGAAGGCCAATCAGCCACATCGGATCGACGTGGTTCTTCTCGGCAAACTCAATTACGCCGCCTTTCTCGTTGCCTTCAAGCTTGCGAATGCCCAGCTTCTGCGCCTGCTGACGCAGGCGGGCAATATCCAGCAGGTTGCGCGCCGCATCGGGCAATATCCCAAAACGGTCAATCAGTTCGACTTTAATCTCTTCCAGCTCGCCTTCGCTTTTCGCGCTGGCAATGCGTTTGTAGAACGACAGACGGGTATTCACGTCAGGAATAAAATCATCCGGCAACAGGGAAGGCATGCGCAGTTCCACTTCGGTCTGCTGGCTGGTGAGATCTTCCAGAGACGGTTCACGTCCGGCTTTAAGCGCGTCGACGGCATTTTCCAGCAGCTCCATATACAGAGAAAAACCGATGGTTTCCATGGAGCCGCTCTGGTCTTCACCCAACAACTCACCGGCGCCGCGGATCTCCAGGTCGTGCGTCGCCAGCGCAAAACCAGCACCCAGATCTTCCAGCGAGGCGATAGCTTCCAGACGCTTTTGCGCGTCGGTGGTCATCGCCTTCGGATGCGGCGTCAGCAGCCACGCGTAGGCCTGATGGTGCGAACGCCCGACGCGCCCGCGCAGCTGATGCAGCTGGGCCAGGCCGAAGTGATCCGCGCGTTCGATGATGATGGTGTTCGCCGTCGGAATGTCGATCCCGGTCTCAATGATGGTGGTACATACCAGCACGTTGAAACGCTGGTGGTGGAAGTCGTTCATCACCCGCTCCAGCTCGCGCTCGCGCATCTGGCCG
Organism: Enterobacter cloacae complex sp.6700776; assembly: GCF_048284255.1. NCBI lineage: Bacteria > Pseudomonadati > Pseudomonadota > Gammaproteobacteria > Enterobacterales > Enterobacteriaceae > Enterobacter > Enterobacter cloacae complex sp.6700776. The sequence goes on from NZ_JBLVYK010000004.1 coordinate 96,694, forward strand.
TGACCAATGGCGATGCGCGCTTCCGGCACCAGCTCTGCCAGCCTGTCGGCGGCTTTCTGAATGTTTTCAACGTCGTTATACAGGTAATATACCTGGCCGCCGCGCAGCACTTCACGCAGGATCGCCTCGCGAACCACCAGATTGTCGTACTCGCGAACAAAGGTTTTCACCGCCAGACGGCGCGCCGGCGGGGTGGCAATAATCGACAGATCGCGCATGCCGCTCATCGCCATATTCAGGGTGCGCGGGATCGGCGTGGCGGTCAGGGTCAGAATGTCGACGTCGGCGCGCATCGCTTTGATGCGCTCTTTGTGGCGCACCCCAAAGCGGTGCTCTTCATCGACGATCAGCAGCCCCAGATCTTTCCACTTCACGTCGCTTTGCAGCAGCTTGTGGGTGCCGATCAGAATGTCAATTTTGCCTTCGCTTGCCTGTTCCAGGATTTGCGTCTGCTCTTTGGCGCTGCGGAAACGCGACAGCATCTCAATGCGTACCGGCCAGTTGGCGAAGCGGTCGCGGAAGTTGTCGAAGTGCTGCTGGGCGAGGAGGGTAGTCGGCACCAGCACCGCCACCTGCTTGTTGTTTTCCACCGCCAGGAAAGCGGCACGCATTGCTACCTCGGTTTTACCGAAGCCCACGTCGCCGCAGACTAAGCGATCCATCGCCAGCGGCTGGCACATGTCGCTCAGCACGGCATTTATGGCCTGAGCCTGATCCGGCGTAGTTTCAAACGGGAAGCTGTCGCAGAACAGCTGGTACTGCTCTTTATCATGCTTAAACGCATAACCCTCTTTGGCCGCACGCTGGGCGTAAATGTCCAGCAGCTCGGCGGCCACGTCGCGCACTTTTTCCGCCGCCTTCTGCCGCGCGCGTGACCAGGCGTCGCCGCCCAGCTTATGCAGCGGCGCGTTATCTTCCGCGCCACCGGCGTAGCGGCTGATAAGGTGCAGGGACGACACTGGCACGTACAGTTTGGCGTCGTTCGCGTAGGTCAGCATCAGGTATTCACCTTTGATGCCGCCTGCTTCGAGGGTGGTCATTCCCTGATAGCGACCCACACCGTGTTCCAGGTGAACGATCGGCTGACCGGGGTGCAGTTCGGCCAGGTTGCGGATCAGGGTGTCCGGGTTGATGGTGCGACGGCTGTCCTGACGACGGCGCGCCACGCGCTCGCCCAGCAGGTCGCTTTCACAAATCAAGGCCAGGTTATTGAGCGTATCAATAAATCCGTGTTCGGCGGAGCCGATCATCAGGTAACGACCATTTCCGGTCGCTTCGCTCAGGCGATGAATGCGCTTCGGTGCAACTTTGATCCGCCCTAGTAGTTCGCCCAGCGCTTCACGACGACCCTCACTCTCAACGGAGAACACCACTGGCCCGGTGAAGGAATCAAGAAACTTGCGCAGGTTATCGAGCGGGGATTTCTGCTGCGCCTGGACGGCCAGATCGGGCAGCGTCCGGAACGCGAGATTGGTGTTCGCCGCCTTATCGGCAAGCGAATCGGTTTTGAGCTGCATACGCGGCCAGCGTTTTAGCTCGGCGTTGAGCTCGTCGGTACGCAGCCACAGCATTTCCGGCGGCAGCAGCGGACGCATCGGGTCAACGCCCCGGTTTTCAAAGCGGGCGCGCGTTTCGCTTTCAAAGCGGCTGGCGCTGGCGTCGATATCCCCGGTGTTAACAATCAGCGTATTGGCCGGGAAGTAGCTGAACAGCGCCGGCAGCGGTTCGTTAAAGAACAGGGGCTGCCAGTACTCGATCCCCGCCGGAAGGGTGCCTTTGCTGACCTGCTGGTAGATATGTTCGGCATCACGTTTCACGTCGAACCTGTCGCGCCACTGGCTGCGGAACAGTTCGATGGCGGTTTTATCCGTCGGGAACTCATGGGCGGGCAGCAGATTAATGGAGTCCACTTCCTCCAGCGTGCGCTGGGTGTCGGCGTCGAACACGCGCAGGCTGTCGATCTCATCATCGAAGAAATCCAGACGATACGGCTGGTCGCTGCCCATTGGATAGAGATCCAGCAGCGCACCGCGCGTCGCGTATTCGCCGTGCTCCATCACCTGATCGACATGACGGTAACCGGCTCCGTCAAGCTGCACGCGCAGGGCATCGCGCGACAGGCGCTGGCCTTTTTTCATCACCAGCGCATGGCCGTGCAAATAGCTGTGCGGACAGACGCGCTGCATCAGGGTATTCACCGGCACAATCAGCACGCCGCGCTGCATGGTGGGGAGCTGATACAGCGTCGACAGGCGTGAGGAGATGATCTCCTGGTGCGGAGAGAAACTGTCGTAGGGAAGCGTTTCCCAGTCGGCCAGGCTGAATACCAGACTGTCGGTGAACTGACGAATTTCGTCGTGCAGGCGCAGGGCGTTTTGCATGTCCGGGGCAACCAGCACCACCGGCCCCGGATGGCGCTCGGCAATTTCCGCCACCAGCGTAGCGCAGGCCGCGCCTGTCAGTTCGCCCAGCTGGCGTTGGTCACCTGCTTTTACAGGCAAGGAAAAACGATAGTGTTCAGGCATGGCTATGTCAGGGTCTCTTGGGGATATACCAACAGTATTGGGGCATATCACTGATACGCAATGTCTTTATTATCCTCGATCGTTATGCATAAGCAAATCGTAACCGCACAAGAGGAAAAGTGCCCCCGGATGGGGGCAGGGTAGGTTAGCGGCTGGCGAGCTGTGGCGTAAGCCGTGCGGGAGGGGAGAAGAAAAGGTCGCCAAAGAGGGCGGTCGAGAGCTTACGTGCGCCCAGTCCAACCAGCGTGCAGACGAGCAGGCTGACGAACGGATAGACCAGAATCAGCGTTAACTCCGCCCAGATCGGCCAGTACGCCGCATTCATTTCACGAATCAGGAGCAGGCTAAACGCCTCAATTAAAATGCGGTGGGTGGTATAAATCGCGATGGTGTTTGAACCGATAACGTTCAGCAGATTATTGGGATGAACGGCATAACGCTGCTCGAAGCTGTAAAAGAGCTTCATGATGACCACGATCGACAGCAGTGAGAGCGGCAGAGGAACATTAGCAAACCACAGCACTACCGACACCGCGCCAGAGGCGATAAGTACCAGCCAGCTGCGGCGCAAATTCATCCCTTTCATCCACGTCATCAACTGCGCGCCGTACCATGCGCCGAGGCTGTAGTAGATCATGTTGCGCACCACGCTGTTCATTCCCCACCACGGTAAAGGCAGGAAGTTAATGGCGATGCTTGCCAGCGCCAGAAGCCCCAGCATCGGCAGTTTCCAGCGGCTCAGCAGTTTACAGAGCGTGAAGTAGACTACTAAGGCGTACAAGTACCACAGGCTGGTGCTGGCCGTGAGCATTCCCAGTACAAACCCTGAAACGGAATCGGCGTAGGCCGCATTGGATGCTGTCGCCAGTTCACGCTCGGGGGCGAGCCAGGCATTCAGATGGGTCAGCGCCTGCCATTGCAGGACGCCCCACAGGGCCAGCACCCAGACAATGCTCCAGATCCGCTTGTCGAGACTGGTGCGCCAGTTCACCTCGTCAATATATCGACGAATCAAATAGCCGGAGATGAAGAAAAACACCGGCATACGGAACGGTGCGAGGTAAAGATTAAAGTAGACCCAGCATTTGGCGAGCAGGCCCGATAACGGATGCTGTAGCCCGTCCAGGTGAGGATAAAAGGTGATCACCGAGTGGTAAATCACCACCAGGCAGATGCACAGCCCTTTTATCTGGTTAATCCATAATGCTTTTTGTTTCATTGTGCGTGACGACCTTGTTGCCATAAACGAAAGGTCGATTGTTGTAAAATGAAACCCCGATGTAACGGGTAACAGTCTGTATCAGGACGATTTTCGGAAAAGGTGGAGGCTGTCTGGCGGAAGTTCAGTCAGTAGCATGATGATTTATCTGAATTTTTCGGAAAAATGATTACCGAATCTTACGGTTTCAGTCATTTACGCTTAGCGGATTCGCTTATATACTCGTGGGTCTGCTATCAGCAAACAGACGGATTTCATGTATCAACCTGTCGCACTCTTCATAGGCTTACGTTACATGCGTGGGCGCGCCGCGGACCGCTTCGGTCGCTTTGTCTCCTGGCTTTCGACTATTGGCATTACGCTTGGCGTGATGGCTCTGGTGACGGTGCTTTCCGTCATGAACGGCTTCGAGCGCGAGCTGCAAAACAATATCCTGGGGCTGATGCCGCAGGCCGTTCTCTCTTCCACTCAGGGCTCCGTTAACCCGCAACAGCTGCCGGAAAGCGCGGTGAAGTTACAGGGTGTCACGCGCGTTGCGCCCCTCACGACGGGCGATGTGGTGCTGCAAAGCGCCCGTAGCGTGGCGGTCGGGGTGATGCTGGGTATCGATCCGGCGCAAAAAGATCCGCTGACGCCGTTCCTGGTCAATGTGAAACAAACCGACCTGGAAGCGGGTAAATACAACGTCATCCTCGGTGAGCAGCTTGCCGGGCAGCTCGGGGTCAACCGTGGCGATCAACTGCGCGTGATGGTGCCCTCAGCCAGTCAGTTTACGCCGATGGGGCGTCTGCCAAGCCAGCGCCTGTTCAACGTGATTGGCACGTTTGCGGCGAACAGCGAAGTCGATGGTTACCAGATGCTGGTTAACATTCAGGACGCCTCGCGTCTGATGCGCTACCCGGCGGGAAATATCACCGGCTGGCGTCTGTGGCTTGATGCGCCGCTGAAGGTGGATACCCTTAGCCAGCAGACGCTACCGGAAGGAACGAAATGGCAGGACTGGCGCGACCGCAAAGGCGAACTGTTCCAGGCCGTGCGCATGGAGAAAAACATGATGGGGCTGCTGCTGAGCCTGATCGTGGCCGTTGCCGCGTTTAATATCATCACCTCGCTCGGGCTGATGGTGATGGAGAAGCAAGGCGAAGTCGCCATTCTGCAAACCCAGGGGCTGACGCCGCGCCAGATCATGGCGGTATTTATGGTCCAGGGTGCCAGCGCTGGCATCATCGGCGCGCTGCTCGGCGCGGCGCTGGGTGCGCTGCTCGCCAGCCAGCTCAACAATCTCATGCCGATTATCGGCGCGCTGCTTGATGGTGCGGCGCTGCCGGTGGCTATCGAGCCGCTCCAGGTGGTCGGTATTGCGCTGGCCGCGATGGCTATTGCGCTGCTCTCTACGCTTTATCCTTCCTGGCGGGCTGCCGCCACTCAACCCGCTGAGGCTTTACGTTATGAATAAGATCCTGTTGCAGTGCGACAACCTGTCCAAACGCTATCAGGAAGGCGCTGTGCAGACCGACGTGCTGCACAATGTGAGCTTTAGCGTGGGTGAAGGCGAGATGATGGCGATTGTTGGCAGCTCCGGCTCCGGCAAAAGTACGCTGCTGCACCTGCTGGGCGGGCTGGACACGCCAACCGAAGGCGATGTGATCTTTTCCGGGCAGCCGCTGAGTAAAATGTCGTCTACGGCGAAAGCCGAGCTGCGTAACCGTGAGCTGGGTTTTATCTATCAGTTCCACCATCTGCTGCCGGACTTTACGGCGCTGGAAAACGTCGCAATGCCGCTGCTGATTGGTAAAAAGAAACCCGCGGAAATTAATGCCCGCGCCAGCGACATGCTAAACGCGGTAGGGCTGGGTCATCGCGGGAATCATCGTCCGTCTGAGCTTTCCGGCGGCGAGCGTCAGCGTGTGGCCATCGCCCGTGCGCTGGTCAACAACCCGCGCCTGGTGCTGGCGGATGAACCGACAGGTAACCTCGATGCGCGTAACGCAGACAGCATTTTCCAGCTTCTCGGCGAACTGAACGCCGCGCAGGGAACCGCGTTTCTGGTGGTCACGCACGATTTGCAGCTGGCTAAGCGGATGGGCCGTCAGCTGGAAATGCGCGACGGTCGTCTGAATGCAGAACTGACGCTGATGGGAGCGGAGTAATGGCTTCACCGTTATCGTTACTCATTGGGTTACGCTTTAGCCGCGGTCGTCGCCGGAGCGGGATGGTTTCCCTTATCTCCGTGATCTCCACCATCGGTATCGCCCTGGGCGTGGCGGTTCTAATCGTGGGCTTAAGCGCCATGAATGGCTTTGAGCGCGAACTGAATAACCGCATTCTGGCCGTTGTACCTCACGGTGAAATCGAGCCGGTTAACCAGCCGTGGTCCAGCTGGCGTGATGCCCTTAACAAAGTGGAAAAGGTACCCGGCATTGCGGCGGCTGCACCTTACATCAACTTTACCGGGCTGGTAGAGAGCGGGGTAAACCTGCGCGCCATTCAGGTGAAAGGGGTGAATCCACGTCAGGAGGAGCGTCTGAGCGCGCTGCCTCGCTATGTGCAAAATGGTGCATGGGCAAACTTTAAGGCTGGCGAACAGCAGATCATCATGGGCAAAGGCGTTGCCGATGCACTGAAGGTGAAGCAGGGCGACTGGGTCTCGATCATGATCCCGAACGCCAGCGCTGATCACAAATTGCAGCAGCCTAAGCGCGTGCGTCTGCACGTCACCGGTATTTTGCAGCTGAGCGGCCAGCTCGATCACAGCTTCGCGATGGTGCCGCTGGAAGATGCGCGCCAGTATCTGGATATGAGCGACAGCGTGACGGGCATTGCCATTAAGGTTAACGACGTTTTCAACGCCAATACACTGGTGCGTGACGCTGGCAGCGTGACCAATAACTATGTCTACATCAAAAGCTGGATCGGCACTTACGGGTATATGTACCGTGATATCCAGATGATCCGCGCGATTATGTATCTGGCGATGGTGCTGGTGATTGGCGTGGCGTGCTTTAATATCGTCTCGACGCTGGTCATGGCCGTTAAGGACAAGAGCGGCGACATTGCCGTGCTGCGTACCTTAGGGGCGAAAGACGGTCTTATTCGCGCCATCTTCGTCTGGTACGGTTTGCTGGCGGGGCTGTTTGGTAGCCTCTGCGGCGTGGTCATCGGCGTGGTGGTGTCTCTTCAGCTGACGCCGATTATCAATGGGATTGAGGCGCTTATCGGCCATCAATTCCTGTCAGGCGATATCTATTTTATTGACTTCCTGCCGTCTGAACTGCACTGGCTGGACGTCATTTATGTGCTGGTTACAGCACTTTTACTGAGTCTGCTGGCAAGCTGGTATCCGGCGCGTCGCGCAAGCCGAATTGATCCGGCGAGGGTATTAAGTGGCCAGTAATTTCGTCATGGTTTAGCGGTCTTTTGGCCGCTGAATCAAACAGAGGAATGCATCATGTATTACGGATTTGATATTGGCGGCACCAAGATTGCGCTCGGCGTGTTCGATAAAGACCTTAAGCTACAATGGGAAACCCGCGTGCCTACGCCGCGCGATAGCTACGATGAATTTTTAACCGCCATTGCCGCGCTGGTGGCGCAGGCGGATGAACGCTTTGGCGTCAAAGGCAGCGTCGGCATTGGTATACCGGGTATGCCCGAAACCGACGACGGCACGCTGTATGCCGCCAACGTTCCTGCTGCCAGCGGCAAACCGCTGCGTGCCGATCTTTCTGCTCTCCTTGAGCGCGACGTGCGCTTAGACAACGATGCCAACTGTTTTGCTCTCTCAGAGGCCTGGGACGACGAGTTTCGTCGCTATCCGTTGGTGATGGGGCTGATCCTCGGAACGGGCGTCGGTGGCGGGATTGTCATTAACGGTAAGCCCATTACCGGGCGCAGCTACATTACCGGAGAATTTGGTCATATCCGTCTGCCAGTGGATGCGCTGGACGTCGTTGGTCGTGATTTCCCGCTTACCCGCTGCGGCTGTGGTCAGCACGGCTGCATTGAGAGTTACCTTTCAGGGCGCGGGTTTGCATGGCTTTATGAACACTTCTATCATCAGAAACTTGAGGCCCCTCAAATCATTACGCTGTGGGAGCAGGGAGACGCGCAGGCGCGTGAGCACGTTGAGCGCTATCTTGATTTGCTGGCGGTGTGTCTGGGGAATATCCTGACCATCGTCGACCCGGATCTGCTGGTGATCGGGGGAGGGCTGTCAAATTTCACTGCGATTACGGAACAGCTGTCCGGGCGTTTGCCCCGACATTTATTGCCGGTCGCCCGCGTGCCGCGCATTGAGCGTGCGCGACACGGGGACGCAGGAGGCATGCGCGGAGCCGCATTCCTTCATCTCACCGATTAGTTTACGAGGTTACTATGCTGTCGCGTCGCCAGGGTCGACTCAGCCGTTTTCGCAAAAATAAACGCCGCTTACGTGAACGCCTGCGTCAGCGGATCTTTTTCAGAGACAGGATGATGCCAGAAGCGATGGATAAACCCAGAGTGGTGGTGTTGACCGGGGCGGGGATCTCCGCCGAATCCGGTATTCAGACCTTCCGCGCGGCGGACGGGCTGTGGGAAGAACACCGAGTAGAAGATGTGGCGACGCCGGAAGGTTTCGCCCGCGATCCGGCGCTGGTTCAGGCGTTTTACAACGCCCGTCGTCGCCAGCTTCAGCAGCCGGAGATTGCGCCAAACGCGGCGCACCTGGCGCTGGCAAAGCTGGAGGAGGCGCTGGGGGATCGTTTTCTGCTGGTGACGCAAAACATCGACAATCTTCACGAAAGAGCCGGAAACCACAACATCATTCACATGCACGGCGAACTGCTCAAGGTGCGGTGCGCATGGAGTGGGCAGGTGCTGGAGTGGAAAGAGGACGTGCTGGACGAAGACCGCTGCCACTGCTGTCAGTTCCCTTCGCGTCTGCGTCCCCATGTGGTCTGGTTTGGCGAAATGCCGCTGGGAATGGATGAGATCTACAGCGCCCTGGCCATGGCGGACGTCTTTATCGCCATTGGTACCTCAGGGCATGTCTATCCGGCGGCGGGGTTTGTTCACGAAGCGCGACTGCAAGGTGCCCATACGGTGGAGCTTAATCTGGAGCCAAGCCAGGTCGGGAGTGAGTTTGAAGAGAAGCATTACGGTCTGGCCAGCGAGGTGGTGCCAGCCTTTGTGGATAAACTCCTGAAGGGGCTGTAAGGGTAACGGGCGACCTTGCGTCGCCCGTTGTGCATTAACGGCCTGCTTTTAGCTTCTGATAATACTCTTCATACAGGCGGCTCGCGTCACCGACGTCGTTCTGCCATTCCCCTTTGCTGATGGTTTCAGCGTCCGGATAAAGCGATTTATCATTCGCCACTTCAGGACTTAACAGCTTCCGCGCGGCCAGGTTTGGTGTCGGGTAACCAATAGTTTCCGCCACCTGTTTTGCCACATCCGGGCGCAGCAGGAAGTTAATCAGCTTCAGGGCGCCATCGACGTTTTTCGCATTAGCCGGGATCGCGAGGCTGTCCATCCAGAAGATGCCGCCCTCTTTCGGCCAGACCACCTCCAGCGGCGTACCGGCCTGACGCGCCACAAACGCAGAGCCGTTCCAGACCATCCCCAGATTCACTTCACCTTCCATATACGGGTTAGCCGGGTTATCCGAGTTGAACGCTGCCACGTTTGGCATCAGCTTTTTCAGTTCGTTATACGCCGCTTCGATCTCTTTCGGATCGGTGGTGTTGCCGGAGTAGCCGAGTTTACGCAGCGCAATCTGGAACACTTCGCGCGCATCATCGGTTAACAGCAGGCTGCTTTTGTATTCCGGCTTCCACAGGTCAGCCCAGGATGAAACCGTTTTTGGATCAACGGCATCGCTGTTGACGCCAATTGCCGTCGCGCCCCAGATGTACGGAATGGAATAATCGTTGTTCGGGTCGAACGGCTTGTTTAGCATCTCAGGATCGAGGTTTGAAAAATTGGTTAGCTTCGTTTTATCGATCTTCTGGATCATGCCTTCTTTGCGCATCTTGTCGACGAAATAGGTCGACGGCACCACCAGGTCATACGCGCCATCTTTATAGGTTTTGAGCTTGGCGTACATGGTTTCATTCGACTCGTAGGTCGAATAGATCACCTTGATGCCCGTCTCTTTGGTGAACTGCTCCAGCAGGCCCGGCGGCACATACTCGGTCCAGTTGTAGAAATAGAGCGTTTTGCTGTCATCAGCATGCGCGGCACCCATTCCGAGCACCAGTGCCGCAGCGGCAAGCATTTTTTTCATTTCTGTGTCCCCTGAGATTTTGTTTTATCACGAGCAATAACCTGGCTGGCAATCACCAGAACCAGCGATAACACCAACAGAATAGTCGCCAGCGCGTTCACTTCGGGTGAAACACCGACTTTCACCATTGAGTAGATCTTCAACGGCAGAATTTCGTAGCTCGGCCCGGTGACGAAGGAGGACACGACCACGTCGTCCATCGACAGGGTAAAGCTGAGCAGCCATCCGGCTGCCACGGCAGGCATCGCCAGCGGCAGGATGATTTTGCGAAGAATGGTCATCTCGCTGGCACCCAGATCCTTCGCCGCTTCCAGCATGCGTACGTCGAATCCTTTCAGTCGCGCGTAGACGGTTACCACCACAAACGGCAGGCAGAAGGTGATATGCGAAAACAGCAGCGACCAGAAACCGAGCTGGACGCCCAGCAGCATAAACAGCACCAGCAGTGAAATGGCCATCACGATGTCCGGGGACATCATCACCACAAACAGCATACCGCTGACGAACGGCTTACCGCGAAAACGGTAGCGGTACAGCGCCACGGCGGTCAGCGAGCCAATCAGCGTCGCGAAGGTGGCAGAGAATACCGCCATCGTCAGCGAGTGCTGAGCGGCCTGTAGCAGGCTGTCATTGTTCATCAGCAGGCCATACCATTTGGTGGTAAACCCTTGCCAGTTGATCCCGAAGCGTGAACTGTTAAAGGAGTTCACGATCAAAATGATTATCGGAATATAAAGATACGCATAAATGGCGGTCATAAAACCGCCGCGAAGCAGTCGACCGATCATTCCAGCTCCACCTTCTTATTCAGCAGGCGTGAGGCACGCCAGTAAACCAGCAGCATCAGCCCCATTACCACCGTCAGCGTAATGCTGGTGGCCGAGCCGAACGGCCAGTCGCGGATGTTCAGGAACTGGCTCTTGATCACGTTGCCGATCAGCAGGTTTTTCGCCCCGCCCATCAGGTCCGACACGTAGAACAGGCCCATCGCAGGCAACATGACCAGCAGACATCCGGCAATAATGCCCGGCATGGTCAGCGGGATAATGATGCGGATAAAGGTTTGCAGCTTGCTGGCCCCCAGGTCTCTCGCGGCTTCCAGAAGTGGTTTATCAAGCTTTTCAATGCTTGAGTAAAGCGGCATCACCATAAACGGCAGCAGGATATAGACCAGGCCGACGATCACCGCGCTCGGAGTGAACATAATGCGGATCGGCGTATCAATAACCCCAAGCCACAGCAGAAACTCGTTCAGATAACCTTTGGTGCTGAGGAAGATTTTCAGCCCGTAGATGCGGATTAACGAGTTGGTCCAGAATGGCACAATCAGTAAAAACAGCAGCAGCGGACGCACTTTTTGCGGCAGGCGAGCCAGGAACCACGCGAACGGATACCCCAGCACCAGACAGGCAACGGTGGCAATCAGCGCCATATTGAGCGAGTGCAGCAGCACGTCAAAGTAGAGCGGATCGAGCAGGCGTGCGTAGTTGTCCAGCGTAAAGACCATCGCGACGAAGTTCGCGTCGTCGCGGGTCAGGAAGCTGGTTACGATGATCATCAGGTTGGGAAGAAAGACAAACAACACAAGCCAACCGACGATCGTGGCAATCACCACATTCTGGAACTTACTTGTGTTCTTCATCAGCCAGTACAACCTCCCAGCTTTCTACCCAGTTGATTACCATCTTCTGATCCAGCGAGTGGTCGAAGTCCGGATCGTCCTCGTTGAAGAACTCACTAACCATCACCATTTTGCCGTTTTCCAGTTCCACAACGGATTCGAGGGTCATCCCTTTGTAGTTGCGTTCGCGAACGTAACCGATCAGACCTTCGGCGTCAGCCGTGTCGTGGATCTCATCGACGCGAAGATCTTCCGGGCGCAGCAGAACGTTGAGCCTTTGTCCCTTTTCCACGGCAAAGTTCACCGTGATGTTGCATTCGCGGCCTTCCACGTTGGCGCGCACGCGCTGCTCGTCCAGACGCTCAATCACCGTGGCGTTGAAAATATTGATTTCGCCAATGAAGCTGGCGACGAACAGGTTTTTCGGCTCCTCGTAAATTTCACGCGGTGTGCCGTCCTGCTCAATCTTGCCCTCACGCATCACCACGATACGGTCTGACATAGTCAGGGCTTCTTCCTGATCGTGAGTGACAAACACGAACGTGATGCCGAGCTTACGCTGAAGCGCTTTCAGCTCGTTCTGCATCTGCTTGCGCAGTTTGTAGTCCAGCGCGGAGAGGGATTCATCCAGCAGGAGCAGGCGTGGTTTGTTGACCACGGCGCGGGCAATAGCCACACGCTGCTGCTGACCACCAGAAAGTTGATGCGGCTTGCGCTGGGCGAATGCCTCCAGCTGCACCATGCGCAGGGCTTCGGTAACGCGCGGCGGGATCTCGCTGGCGGGTGTTTTTTGCATCCGCAGGCCAAACGCCACGTTCTCAAACACGGTCATGTGCGGGAACAGGGCATAGCTCTGAAAGACGGTATTGACGTGGCGATCTTCGGCAGGGACCTGGGTAATGTCCTGGTTCTCAAGATGGATATGGCCGTTATCGACGCTTTCCAGCCCGGCAATAAGGCGCAGGACGGTGGTTTTGCCGCAGCCGGAGGGGCCAAGCAGCGTGAGAAACTCACCGTCATTGATGGTCAGATTAAGATCGGAAATGACATCTTTGCCATCGAAACTTTTACGAATTCGTTCCAGTTGCACCAGCGGTGAAAGGGAACGGGGTTGTGTATTCAATTTTCGCGCTGTCCCATATAGACGCCTCAGGCAGCAGACTGAAGCGGGGTTTGTGTGTAACCACCTTGGTGACTCGTAATGAGGGCGGACATTCTACGGCAAACCCATTGAATCGCCAATCCTTCTCACTTATTCATAAGCTACATTTATTAACGCAGAACGATATAAACGTAAAAAGTTCTCGTTTGCGGGATAAAAGTGACCTGACGCAATATTTGCGTTTTGCTGCTTAATGATAATGTTGTCACAAAAAGTGAGGGTGACTGCATGGATAAACTACTTGAGCGTTTCTTACATTACGTTTCGCTGGATACCCAATCTAAGCCGGGGGTCCGACAGGTGCCAAGCACCGAAGGCCAGTGGAAGCTGCTAAATCTGCTGAAAGAGCAGCTGGAGGCCATGGGGCTGGTTGATGTCACGCTCAGTGAAAAAGGGACCGTGATGGGAACGCTGCCGGCCAACGTTGAGGGAGATATCCCGGCGATTGGCTTTATTTCTCATGTCGATACCTCACCTGATTTTAGCGGTAAACACGTTAATCCGCAGATTGTTGAAAACTACCGCGGCGGAGATATTGCGCTGGGCATTGGCGACGAAGTGCTGTCGCCGGTGATGTTCCCGGTACTGCATCAGCTGCTGGGGCAGACGTTAATCACCACCGACGGCAAAACCTTGCTGGGGGCCGATGACAAAGCGGGTATCGCCGAGATCATGACGGCGCTGGCGGTGCTGAAGGGCAAAAATATCCCACATGGCGATATCCGCGTGGCCTTCACGCCGGATGAAGAGGTAGGAAAAGGCGCGAAACATTTTGACGTTGAGGCGTTTAACGCTCAGTGGGCCTACACCGTCGACGGTGGCGGCGTGGGTGAACTTGAGTATGAAAACTTTAACGCGGCATCGGTGACGATCAAAATCGTCGGGAATAACGTGCACCCGGGCTCTGCGAAAGGGGTGATGGTGAATGCGCTGTCGCTGGCTGCGCGTATTCATGCGGAAGTTCCTGCCGAAGAGAGCCCGGAGATGACGGAAGGGTATGAGGGTTTTTATCATCTGACCAGCATCAAGGGGAACGTGGACAGCGCGCAGATGCACTATATCGTCCGCGATTTTGACCGCAAAGCCTTTGAAGCGCGCAAGCGTAAGATGATGGAGATCGCGAAAAAGGTCGGCAAGGGGCTGCACCCGGATTGCTATATTGAGCTCATCATCGAAGACAGCTATTACAATATGCGCGAGAAGGTGATGGAGCATCCGCACATTCTTGATATCGCCCAGCAGGCGATGCGCGATTGTGATATCGAGCCGGTGATGAAACCGATCCGTGGTGGAACCGATGGTTCGCAGCTGTCATTTATGGGCCTGCCGTGCCCGAACCTGTTTACCGGTGGATATAACTACCACGGCAAGCATGAGTTCGTGACGCTGGAAGGGATGGAAAAAGCGGTGCAGGTGATTGTGCGGATAGCAGAGTTAACCGCGAAGCGGTAAGAAAATGCCCGGTGGCGCTGCGCTTACCGGGCCTACAGTAAAGGCTTTTGTAGGCCGGGTAAGGCGTAGCCGCCACCCGGCACATGAACAGGGAGTTCAAATGTCAAACTACCGCCGCCACTACATCCCCGGTGGGACCTGGTTTTTCACCGTCAATCTGCAAAACCGCCAGAGCGATTTACTTACCCGCTACATCGACAGCCTGCGTTCCGCTACCGCCACGGTTAAGCATGCGAAGCCCTTCACCATTAACGCCTGGGTTATCCTGCCTGAACATATGCACTGTATCTGGACCTTACCGGAAGGGGACAGTGACTTTTCAGCGCGCTGGCGCGACATCAAAAAAATGTTTAGCCGCAACATTGAGATGCGCCACGTCTGGCAACCGCGTTTCTGGGAACACACCATTCGCAATGAACAGGATTACCGGCGGCATATGGATTACGTCTACATCAATCCGCTGAAGCATGGCTATGTCGGGAAAGTCGTCGACTGGCCCTATTCAACGTTTCATCGGGACGTGCGGGAGGGGTTATATCCGGCAGACTGGGCGGGTGAGATTGAGGATTTTGCGGCGGGGGAGCGGAAGTAAAAAAAGCCCGGTGGCGCATCGCTTACCGGGCCTGCGGGAACGGCTTTTGTAGGCCGGGTAAGGCGTAGCCGCCACCCGGCAAACATCATGACTCAGTCCTCAAAAAACCAGTACCCGCTGTTAACCAGCGCGGCCAGCATGGCGAGGAAGGAGGGATCGTCCAGCGCGTCGCCAAAGGTATCCGCAGACAGCACCATATGGCTGGCAATCGCTTCCAGTGCCGGACGGTGTGGAGAGTCCAGGCGCTCGCCGTTGACGAATACCTCTTCGCCAATGCGTAGTACGCGTAATCCGCCCAGACGAACCAGCTTATCGCCCTGCTGGAGGGCATCATAAATTTCATCTGCCTGATACGGCGGCTCTGGCGGTGCGACGTCCAGTTCGTGACGCGACTGGCTGATAAACTCGCCAAACCACTGTCTGAAGTGCTCCGGTTCGTTGATCAGATCCAGCATCATACCGCGCAGCTTATCCAGCTCCTCTGGCAGAATATCGGCCGGGTGCTCACGCGCCGGAACATCCGGATCGCTGTAACGATGGCTGCCCAGCTCGCGCTGTAAAACATAGTCAGCGAATCCGCTGATCATCTCGCGGCCGCTTGGCGCGCGGAAACCAACCGAATAGTTTAGCGAGTTTTCAAGGGAATAACCTTCATGCGGGAAGCCTGGCGGGATATACAGAATGTCGCCTGGCTCCAGCTCTTCATCAATGATCCCTTCAAACGGATCAACCTGAAGCAGATCCGGGTGCGGGCAGTGCTGCTTCATTGGCACTTTTTCGCCCACTCGCCAGCGACGGCGACCTGTACCCTGAATGATAAACACGTCGTACTGATCAAGATGCGGACCCACGCCGCCACCGGGAACAGAGAAGGAGATCATCAGATCGTCCATTCGCCAGTCTGGGAGGGCGCGGAAGGGACGCATCAAGGCTGCGGTGGGTTCGTGCCAGTTGTTGACCGCCTGCACCAGTAAAGACCAGTTGCTTTCGCCCAGGTGATCGTAGCTTTCAAAGGGACCGTGGCTGACCTGCCATTTCCCGTCCTGATGGCTCACCAGACGGCTGTCTACCTCGTTTTCCATCGCCAGACCAGCGAGTTCGTCAGGAGATATAGGGTCGATAAAATTGCTGATCCCGCGTTTAAGAACGACCGGGCGTTTTTGCCAGTAACGTTCAATAAATTCGGGCCAGTTAAGCGTTAATTGATAATCCATATTTTTGTATTCCGCAGGCTCTTACTGAGACGGATTATAACGGAAGCACCGACCCCTGGCTGCGAGATCCGCGTATTTTTCACATTTCGGGTTAACTATCGTTCAATACGGGCTGTTGGCGGCCAAAAATGACTTCCATACGGGCACCGCCCAGCAGACTTTCGCCGGTTTCAATCTTGCCCTCGTACTGATCGACAATTTCCCGGGCGACGGATAATCCGACACCCTGGCCCGGGCGCAGCGTATCGGCGCGCTGACCGCGATCGAATACCACTTCGCGTTTATTATGGGGAATGCCAGGACCATCATCCTCAACGATAATATGCAGTTCGTTATCCGTTACGCGCGCGGACACCTCGACAAACTCCAGACAATATTTGCAGGCGTTATCGAGCAGATTTCCCATCACTTCCATAAAGTCATTCTTCTCGCCAACAAAGCTTATTTCCGGTGAGATATCCAGACTGATGTTTACCCCTTTACGCTGGTAAACCTTGTTCAGCGCAGAGGTGAGGTTATCCAGCAGCGGGGCTACCGGGTGCAGTTCACGGCTCAATAAGGCGCTTCCGGAACGCATGCTCGCGCGGTGCAGGTAATAACCAATCTGCTGTGAAATACGGCTGATTTGCTCCAGCATTACCGGCTCGGCGTCATCCACGCTCATTTTCGAACTGCGCATTGAACGCAGTGTACTTTGCATCACTGCCAGCGGGGTTTTCAGGCTGTGCGTAAGATCGGTGAGCGTCGTGCGATACTTGTCGTAACGTTCACGTTCGCTTTTCAGCAGGCGGTTGAGGTTGCGCACCAGGCTGGTCAGTTCGCGCGTAGTTTCAGGGTTAAGCTTCTCGCGGTGATGTTCCTCCAGCTCGCGCACCTCTTTGGCAAGGGATTCAATCGGGCGGAGGCTCCACCACGCAGCAACCCACAGGAGAGGGATCACCAGCAGCAGGTTGGCAGCCAGAACGTACACGAACCAGTTCCAGACCATATACGAACGTTTTAGCTCAACCGGTATGGTATCGATCACTACAATGGTCAGCTGCGGCATGTTCAGAGTGGCGGGATACAGGTTGATGGCCACCGAGTGGGTCATCTCCGTGTCGTCATCTTCAGCGCGGATCTCATTGAGCTTGTTCTGTAACGCCAGATCGTCTCGCAGCAGGATGCTGGTCGAGTTGAGGTCGGCTTCTATTTCGTGAAATCCGTTGGTTTTCAGCCATTCCGGACGGATGCGTTTTTTCAGCCAGGGAACATCACGCTGCGCCCACAGCAGTTTTCCTTTTTCATCGTAAATGAGTGCCAGCGTTGGGCTCTGCTGGTTCAGGTTTTCCGGCATCTCGACGGTGATTTGGTTGTTCTCCCATTTCGCCAGGGTATAGAACAGATTACTTTCGCCGCGAAGCAGGCGGAAGGTGGTTTTATCGAAGCTTACGCTGTACCCGACCAACGCCACCATTCCGTAAGAGAGGGACAGCACGAGCACGACGGCGGCGGTTGCCAGCAGAAAGCGAACCCGCAGTGAAAGGGGTAAAATGTGGCGCAAAATCCCTTTCATTTAGCGTAATTCGAACAGGTAGCCCTGACCACGCACGGTGGTAATCACGTCGTGCGGGTACTGTGCCTGAATTTTTTTGCGCAGGCGGCCCATCAGCACGTCAATGGTGTGGCTTTCGCGCAGTTCGGCATCCGGATAAAGCTGAAGCATCAGGGAATCTTTGCTCACCACTTTACCGTTGTTACGGATCAGCGTTTCCATGATGGTGTATTCGAATGCGGTCAGCTTGATTACTTCATCATTTATTGAAAATTCGCGGCGGGAGAGATCCACCTGGAACGGCGGCAGAGAGATCACCTGTGACGCCAGCCCGCTGTTGCGGCGCAGCAGCGCCTGCATACGCGCGGCGACTTCTTCAATATGGAAGGGTTTGGTCACGTAGTCATCTGCGCCTGCGCTCAACACTTCAACCTTGTCCTGCCAGCCTTCGCGAGCAGTCAGCACCAGTACCGGCAGGGAAACGTCATGGCTACGCCAGCGGCGGATAAGAGATAATCCGTCTTCATCCGGCAGCCCTAAATCGACAATGGCGATATCCGGCAGGTGTTCATTGAGATAATAATCGGCCTCTTTTGCGTCTTCAGCATCGTCCACCTGATGACCCATCTCCTGAAGTTGAACTTTCAGGTGATGACGTAGCAATGCGTTATCCTCAACAACCAGTACGCGCATCATCATTTCTCCCTTTATAAATGGTATGAATAGTTTAACGCTGATTATCCAGGTTGACACCAGCGTTATGAAATTAAATGATTTTTTTCATGCTTCTGAAGACAGGTGGCATTACGCCAGGCATCTGATTATTAAGTATGTTGACCTGATCCTGTTTCATATCGCCCACCCACCTCACATAAGCCTCATACGCCCCCAGAAGGCGCGGGTAATATAAACTGACTTGTTTTCGCACGCTTCCGCAATCCGGATAAAACATCCATCCGTTTATGAACGGTTGAAGGCGAGTCGCTTTTTTGACAGAACGGGCACGCCAGTTTTGTAAAGATTGCCCTTTTTTTTGTAAGGATGTTCTCACTATGTCTGTCTTTGTCTACGCTTATTTTATGGTGCGAAATTAGATTTGCATAAGATGTGCCAGAAAATCAGCATTTTTACACAACAAAACAGCAATATAGCGAGTAAAGAGGATTCTATGGAATGGAAGGTTGTTGAGACTATTGCGAGCCCGGAAAGTGGAACCATCTTTTGCAAAGTTGAAACACAATATGGCCTGAATTATATCCTTTGGCTAAAAGGGGATTATTACGTTCGTGCCGGTGAAATCATCACCACCTCAAACCAGGGTATCCTGATTAACGATCGGCGGCGTAGGGTATGGATAGCGCAGGCAATGCCCTATACATCAATAGGCTGGATGGGGTTCAAACAGAAAAACGCGTGTCCAGGTAACCGGCAGGAGATGGATCGTCCATGCACGGTTGAGACCCCGTGCCAGTTCAGGCTGTGCCCGTTCGGCTTAAAACGATATATTCCGGAAAGTTATTCCACGGCGAAAAATAACAACCAGCCTGACAACAGGTTGTAATCCCGGAAGAGCCTGTAACGGGGTGTGAACGTCGACACGATGATGAAAAGCAGCCCCCTTTCCGGGTGGAAAGGGGGAGGGTGATTACTTCAGCTCGTCAACCATTGTAATGGCGCGGCCAATATAGTTTGCCGGGGTCATCTCTTTCAGGCGCGCTTTTTCTTCTTCGGGCAGCGCCAGACCATCGATAAACTGTTTCATACCCTCAGCATCAACGCGTTTACCGCGGGTCAGCTCTTTGAGTTTCTCGTACGGTTTTTCGATGCCATAACGACGCATCACGGTCTGAATCGGCTCCGCCAGCACTTCCCAGTTGTGATCCAGCTCGTCCAGCAGACGGTCGCGGTTCACCTCCAGCTTGCTCACACCCTTCAGGGTGGACTGGTAGGCGATCAGCGCGTAGCCAATACCCACGCCCAGGTTACGCAGCACCGTGGAGTCAGTCAGGTCGCGCTGCCAGCGGGAGACCGGCAGCTTACTCGCCATATGCTGCAACACGGCATTCGCCAGGCCCAGGTTACCTTCGGAGTTTTCGAAGTCGATTGGGTTCACTTTGTGCGGCATGGTGGACGAACCGATTTCCCCGGCGATAGTCTTCTGCTTGAAGTGGTTCAGGGCGATGTAGCCCCAGACATCACGATCGAAGTCGATCAGGATGGTGTTGAAGCGCGCAATGCAGTCAAACAGCTCGGCGATGTAGTCGTGCGGCTCAATCTGGGTGGTGTACGGGTTCCACTGGATCCCCAGAGACGTCACGAACTCTTCACTGAACTGGTGCCAGTTCACTTCCGGGTACGCCGCGATGTGGGCGTTGTAGTTACCCACCGCGCCGTTGATTTTGCCGAGGATCTCAACCTGCTCCAGCTGACGATACTGGCGTTCCATGCGGTACGCCACGTTTGCCATCTCTTTACCCATGGTGGATGGGGTTGCTGGCTGGCCGTGAGTACGGGACAACAGCGGAATATCGCGGTACTCCACGGACAGCGCTTTCACCGCATCGATGATTTTACGCCAGTAAGGGAGTACCACCTCTTTGCGTGCAGTACAGAGCATCAGCGCGTGAGACAGGTTGTTAATATCTTCAGAGGTACAGGCAAAGTGAATAAATTCAGATACCGCGTGCAGGGCAGGGACGCCTGCCACTTTCTCTTTCAGGAAGTATTCAACCGCTTTCACGTCGTGGTTGGTGGTGCGTTCGATGGTTTTAATACGCGCGGCATCTTCTGCGCTGAACTCAGCAACGATTTTATCAAGGTAATCGTTTGCCTTTGCGTCAAAAGCAGGAACTTCCTTGATTGCTGTCTGGGCGGCCAGCTTTTGCAGCCAGCGCACTTCAACCTGAACACGGAACTTCAGCAGGCCATATTCGCTGAAGATCCCGCGCAGCGCGCTGACTTTATCGCCGTAGCGTCCATCGACAGGGGATACGGCGGTCAGTGAGGATAATTCCATAATTCGCAACTCCGGGAGGTTAACAATGAGCAAGAATTTGTTTTGCCTGAGTCGTCAGGCGATGACGAGAAAACATGAGCTGTAGGCGGCCACCGCCGACCTGTTGCCACAGCACGGCGGCACGGATACCTGCCAGCAGCGAAGCGCGTACCTTCGCCTGTACCTGTGGGCTTTGCAATACGGCAGGCGAACCGGTGACCTGAATACGCGGGCCGAGCGGGCTAATTACGTCGACGTAGATACCGGCCATCGCGCTCAGCAGGGTCTCAGACTGGAGGTCAAAGTGGTCGAGCTGGCGCTGTAGCCCGGCGATGCGATCGCCCAGGGTATTCATTGCGCCTTTCGCCGCGTTCAGCTTACGTTCCAGCACCATCAGGCTTAAGGTGTAGCGGGTCAGTTCCGCATTCAACCCCTGACGGTTACTGGCGTTGAGCACGCCGAGCAGGGTTTCAAGACCGAGACGAAGATTGGTTTCACTGCCGCCAAAGACGCCCAGCGTGGAGCCTGGGTTAAGATCGATAACGCTGTTGAGTGAAACGTGCAGGGCATCAGCGTCGCAATGACCCTGATGCGCCAGCTGTTGCACCAGACGGGCTGACTGGCAAATTCCCGCCAGCGCCAGGGTGATGTCGTAATAGTTCTTCGCCACACGGTCTCCTTTATGTGTGCAAACGGTTTAAACAGCAGGCAGCGGCAGGCGCTGTTCAATGATCCCACCGCCGAGGCAAATTTCGCCGCTGTAGAAAACAGCAGACTGGCCAGGGGTAACGGCGGAAACCGGTTCGTCGAAACGCACGTCAATGCGATCGTCATCCAGTGCGGTGACGGTGCAAGGGATGTCCGTCTGGCGGTAGCGCGTTTTCACGGTGCAGCGCAGCGTGCCTTTCAGCGGCTCGCGATCGACCCAGTGCAGCTGTTGCGCGATAAGTCCAACGGACATCAGGCGCGGATGGTCGTGACCCTGAGCCACCACCAGAATATTGTTTTCGACATCTTTGTCGACCACGTACCACGGATCTTCGCTGCCCTCTTTGGTGCCGCCGATACCCAGACCTTTACGCTGGCCGAGAGTGTGGTACATCAGCCCCTGGTGCTGACCAATCTCATCACCGTCAACGGTGACGATTTTGCCCGGCTGTGCAGGCAGGTAGCGCCCCAGGAACTCGCGGAATTTACGCTCGCCGATAAAACAGATACCGGTGGAGTCTTTTTTCTTCGCGGTGATCAGATCCAAATCTTCAGCAATCTTACGCACTTCCGGCTTTTCCAGCTCGCCGACCGGGAACAGACTTTGGGCAATCTGTTCATGGCTCAGCGTGTAGAGGAAGTAGCTCTGATCTTTATTGCCATCCAGACCGCGCAGCAGCTGGCTTTTACCATTCACATCCGCGCGACGCACGTAGTGGCCGGTCGCAATGTAGTCTGCGCCCAGATCTTCCGCGGCGAATTCCAGGAAGGCTTTGAATTTGATCTCTTTGTTACACAGGATATCCGGGTTTGGCGTGCGGCCCGCTTTGTACTCTTCGAGGAAGAGTTCAAAAACGTTGTCCCAGTATTCTGCGGCAAAGTTAACGGTGTGCAGTTCGATGCCGAGCTTATCGCACACGGCCTGCGCATCGGCGAGATCCGCAGCGGCAGTGCAGTATTCCTCGCCATCGTCTTCCTCCCAGTTCTTCATGAACAGGCCCTCCACCTTATAGCCCTGTTGCTGCAACAGGTAGGCGGAAACGGAGGAATCGACACCGCCGGACATGCCGACGATCACTTTTTTCTGGCTGTTATCTGACATGGAATACTCACGACATTGAACTTCAAGGCGGCGTATTCTATCACGCCCCCCCACCATTGACACCCTCTGTAAACGGCCAGTTAAATTCTGCAATGACATCCAGCGGCAGGCGCGCCGCAGACTGCCAGCAGCGGATGCTTTCCGCAACCAGCGGCGAGCGCAGGTTTGACGCGTTCATGATCTCGTCTGCGGTCATCCACAGGCAGCGATCGATATCGTCGTCGTGCGGTTCAGTGGCGCACGTTTCGTTAAGCTCAACGGCGAATAAAAAGCGCAGGAAAGGTGTCTGGTCAGGCGCTATCCACTGATGCATACGGATAAAGTGCTGCGGTTCGGCGCGGATACCCGTCTCTTCCCAGAGCTCGCGTTTCGCTGCCTGCAATAAGGTTTCGTTGGCTTCAAGATGCCCGGCTGGCTGATTCCAAAGCGCTTTGCCGTTGATGGTCTCTTCCACCACCAGGAATTTCCCCTGCGCGTGGACCACGCAGGCGACCGTAACATGGGGTTTAAACATCAGTTCTCCTTAGGGGTAACATCCCGCCATTCCCCGTTAGCCAGCGAGTCCAGCGTGTAGCTGCCCATGGCGTAGCGAATGAGTCGCAGGGTAGGGAAGCCCACATGCGCAGTCATGCGCCTGACCTGTCGGTTGCGGCCTTCATAAAGGGTGATTTTAAGCCAGCTGGTGGGAATCGATTTGCGCTCACGAATCGGCGGGTTGCGCGGCCACAGCCACTCGGGTTCATTCACGCGCTCAATACCAGCTGGCAGGGTAGGACCATCGTTCAGCGTTACGCCGTTGCGCAGCTTTGCCAGCGACGCGTCGTCCGGCTCGCCTTCAACCTGCACATAGTAAATTTTTCCGGTACGTTTGCCCGGCTGAGTAAGCCTGGCCTGGAGCACGCCGTCATTGGTAAGCACCAGCAGCCCCTCGCTGTCGCGATCCAGACGCCCGGCCGCGTAGACCCCCTGAACGGGGATAAAATCCTTCAGCGTGCTGCGCCCGGCCTCGTCGGTAAACTGCGGCAATACATCGTAGGGTTTATTGAACAGTATGACCCGCGTTGGCTGGGGTTCTGGCGTTCTTCTGGTGGCTTGTCGTGAGCTGAATCGCTCAACCCGGTGTTTTCTAAAAGAAGTTTTCGTCATGGTATTTTCAGGCGTTATCAATTGCCGCATTATAGCCTAATAACGAAGACCTTTCATGGCGTCGGACAATCAGGTACTATCGGAAGGCTCATTACAATTTATTAACATAAGATCAGTAACAACCAGAAGCGCTCGAAGGAGAGGTTAATGGAAAGCAAAGTAGTTGTTCCGGCGGAAGGTAAAAAGATCACCCTGCAAAACGGCAAGATTAACGTTCCTCACAACCCGATTATCCCGTTCATCGAAGGTGACGGTATCGGTGTAGACGTTACCCCGGCAATGCTGAAAGTGGTTGATGCCGCTGTTGAGAAAGCCTACAAAGGCGAGCGTAAAATTTCCTGGATGGAAATTTACACCGGTGAAAAATCGACTCAAGTTTATGGCCAGGACGTCTGGCTGCCAGCCGAAACGCTGGACCTGATCCGCGACTATCGCGTTGCTATCAAAGGCCCTCTGACCACGCCAGTTGGCGGCGGCATTCGCTCCCTGAACGTGGCGCTGCGTCAGGAACTGGATCTGTATGTGTGTCTGCGTCCGGTGCGTTACTACCAGGGCACTCCAAGCCCGGTTAAGCACCCGGAACTGACCGACATGGTCATCTTCCGTGAAAACTCTGAAGACATCTACGCCGGTATCGAATGGAAAGCGGATTCTGCTGATGCAGAAAAAGTGATTAAATTCCTGCGCGAAGAGATGGGCGTGAAGAAAATTCGCTTCCCTGAGCATTGCGGCATCGGCATCAAGCCGTGCTCCGAAGAAGGGACCAAGCGTCTGGTGCGTGCCGCCATCGAATACGCTATCACCAACGATCGTGACTCTGTGACCCTGGTTCACAAAGGCAATATCATGAAGTTCACCGAAGGCGCGTTCAAAGACTGGGGCTACCAGCTGGCGACCGAAGAGTTCGGCGGTGAACTGATCGACGGCGGCCCATGGCAGAAAATTAAAAACCCGAACACCGGTAAAGAGATCATCATTAAAGATGTGATCGCCGATGCGTTCCTGCAACAGATCCTGCTGCGTCCTGCTGAATATGACGTGATCGCCTGTATGAACCTGAACGGCGACTACATCTCTGATGCGCTGGCAGCGCAGGTCGGTGGTATCGGTATCGCCCCGGGCGCGAACATCGGTGACGAGTGCGCCCTGTTCGAAGCAACTCACGGTACTGCACCGAAATATGCAGGCCAGGACAAAGTCAACCCAGGCTCTATCATTCTGTCCGCAGAGATGATGCTGCGTCATATGGAATGGTTCGAAGCCGCAGACCTGATTGTTAAGGGTATGGAAGGCGCAATTAACGCGAAAACCGTCACCTATGACTTTGAACGTCTGATGGAAGGCGCTAAACTGCTGAAATGCTCAGAGTTTGGCGACGCGATTATCGCAAACATGTAATCCACTCGCTGGGTTAAATGACAACGGGAGCCTGAGGGTTCCCGTTTTTTATGCACACAAGACGGAAAACAACGCTATGACCCATGATATCCCGCTCAAGTATTATGACATCGTCGACGAGTATGCGACTGAAACGGCAAAACCGCCAGAAGAGGCGGAGCGTACGCCACTGGCACACTATTTTCAGCTGCTGCTCACTCGCTTATACAACAATGAGGAAATCAGTGAAGAGGCGCAGCGGGAGATGGCTGTCCAGGCGGAGATAGATGAAGCGCGCATTGACGATATTGCGAACTTCCTGAATCAATGGGGCAATGAATAACGCGTCATCGCGCTGAGTAAGCCAGCAGGCTGGCGAGGTCGTGCCGGGTTAGTGATTTTGAAAAGTACCAGCCTTGCACGAGGGCATCGGGGTATCTCTGCGCGATGAACTGATATTGCGTTTCGCTTTCGACTCCCTCAAACACCAGGGTTTTGTGCAGTTTAGCGAGCGCGTCGCTAAAGATCACCAGGATATCCTGTTTATAATGCTCGTTGATGCCATCCACTAACGACTTATCCACTTTGATTTCGTCATATTTGAGATTGGACAGCCTTGCCAGATTAGAGTTTTGCACGCCAAAATCGTCTATTGAAATTTTGACGCCTGCCGATTTGAGATCCTCACAAAACTCTTCAAGGATGGCCGAGGTGGAAACGCCATTCTCGGATAACTCAACTTTGATTAACGATAAGGGAATAGCGTTCTCTAAGCATGCATGACGTAATACCGCCAGAAATTTGCCGTCTTCAATTTCCGTCCGGCCAACGTTCAGTGAAATCATTAACTGATGTTCGGCCGCCAGAGCGGCAATTTCCGCCAGGGATTTCTTTATCATGTTCTGATAATAAACGTTATACAGACCAATTTTTTTAATTAACGGGATAAACAGCTCAGGAGAAACCTCTTTGTGATTGTTATCCTGCCATCTTGATAAGACTTCAACCCCGACGATTTTCTTATCAGCAACCCGAATTATGGGCTGAAAATGAACGCTGATAGTATTCGCTATCACCGCCTTGACCAGCGTTCGCTCAAGAGAAAGTCGATCTTCATAAAGTCGAAGAGAAAACAGCGTCAGGGATACCCAGATAAAGTATAAAAACAGGCACAGGAGCACCATCACTACGCGGGAGAGCGATGCCAGTCCGGCATTGTGGTGGGTGACGGTAACGCACAAATCCCAGCGCGTGCTGCACTGCGTCACGGTCTGCGTGAATAACAGTGACGACAAGCGGCTAAGGTTTTCTGTAGGTGACGTAACGGTAAAAAAGGTTCGGTCGAAATCTTTCGTGGTAGAACGAAGTGAATAGTTGGCGGTGACCGGAGAGAATTTATCGTAGGCTGAACGTGATGTGAAGATAATAAGATGGTTATAAATTGTCGCATTGCCTACAAAAAAATCTTTCTGTGAAAATTGCGCCAGACTGAATCCGTTCAGGGTGTTGTGAAGCTCAGAGGGAAGGGCGATGGGATTTGCCAGCTTGCCCCAAAATGCGGTGCAGGTGATTTTCCCATTTTCAATAAACCCCACATCGGCGAAATAGAGACTCTGCATCTTTAAATTACGGTAGACGTTCAGGCTGGCGCTATCGCATCCCTTCGCGGAGGTATTTTTAAGCGTACTGGCGATATTTTGCGTCAAGTCTTCGGAATAGCGTAAGAGCGTGTGGGAGATCTCCCTCTGCCGGTCCTTTTGCTGCTCAACGATAATGGCGTTAACCGCATACAGCGACAGGACGACCATAAAGGTTGAGATGATAGCAACGGCAATGGCCTTGTTCATTTTCCTGCTGTCCCGCCACGTCCTGAGGTGCAGGGATCTTAACACAGGTCATTAAAGCTACAAGTATGCGCGTTGAGCCCGCACGTGATTGAAAGGAAAGCCACCATGCCGACTCATTACATCTCAGAACCACTCAAACCGTGTTGAGAGCAGTAACAGTAGCGTACTGGCAGAAACAAGATTAAGGCAGATGACGAACTTGCTCGATACGTTCATGTTATCAGATTCACTTTGCTGTTCAGTAGCCACAGAGAATAGCGGTTCACCTCCTGGGAAAAAACGCCAGATTTTGGTGGGGTGAGGCAAAAAAAAAGCCCACTAAAAAGTGGGCAAGAAATACTGGAAGCAATGTGAGCAATGTCGTACTGAATACCTGAGTGATTTGCTCAACTATTCAGTAATGAGAAAGATAATCTTTCTCAGTAAAAGATGCAACCCCACGATGAGTGTGGAACGGCAATTTTTATTGCTCAGATTTTACTCAAACGAACCGTGTGATTCTTATCACAAATTTCCTTTCTCAGATCCTGTGCTATCCTTTTCTGTGTCGTTGATTTAATGACAAAAACCATACAGAGAGGAAAGCTATGGGAATTTTATCCTGGATTATCTTTGGGCTGATTGCGGGGATCCTGGCGAAGTGGATTATGCCGGGCAAAGATGGCGGCGGTTTCATCGTCACGATCGTTCTGGGGATTGTGGGTGCAGTCGTCGGTGGCTGGATCAGTACCCTGTTCGGCTTTGGCAGAGTTGATGGCTTCAACTTCGGCAGCTTTGTCGTCGCGGTGATTGGCGCGCTGGTTGTTCTGTTTATCTACAGAAAAATCAAAAGCTAAATCTGACCTGTGTTAAAAAAGGCTGCCTGAGGGCGGCCTTTTTACTTTGGGCGTTACCACCAGCCTAACTGCGTACCGGCGACGGCCACGATGGCGACAATCAGCATGATGAGGGTCGTTTTTCTCATTTATGCCCCCGGCGCGGCGTAACCGCCAAGGAAAAACCAGCCTAAAAACACGACTGCCGTGATAAAAATAACCACCGGAAAGAGGATCCCTATTCTCATGCCATCACCTGTTTGAGTTTGTATAAGGCCGTAGAGTGTACGGTTTTAATCTAACGCGACAAAGCCTGTTTTGTTTTTTCCTTTTTTATCCTGATACATCGCGAGGTCTGCGGTGCGCAGGGCACTATCTTCATCCGTGCAGTGAGGATCAACAATAACGACGCCATAGCTTGCACCGGGATAGAGAATAGTGACATTACCTAACCCATATTCACCCGCGATACGGCCGTTGAGGCGGGTTTTGATAGCGTTGACCTCTGTGCTGGCGTCGCCATC
Source organism: Enterobacter cloacae complex sp.6700776 (assembly GCF_048284255.1). Lineage (NCBI taxonomy): Bacteria > Pseudomonadati > Pseudomonadota > Gammaproteobacteria > Enterobacterales > Enterobacteriaceae > Enterobacter > Enterobacter cloacae complex sp.6700776. The sequence continues at coordinate 124,792 of NZ_JBLVYK010000004.1, forward strand.
ATCGCTGTGACTCAGGCTGGCAACCAGAAATTCATCGCCGCCGAGCCGGCCGATAATTTCGTCCTGCGTTTGCTGGTGAGTCAGTCGATTGCCGACCTGAACGAGGAACCGATCGCCCGCTTCATGACCGTACTGATCATTGATTCGCTTGAAATCATCGAGATCAATAAAGGCAATCATGACGTTGCGGTTAAGATGGCGCGCCAGTGAGAACAGGGTGGTAAGGTTTTCAAAAATGGCGCGACGATTCGGCAGGCCGGTAAGGGCGTCGGTGTAAGAGTGGGCAATGAGCGCCGCATTTGCTTCACGAAGCTGAAGCACAAGCGACTCTTTCTGAATGTACTGACCAATTAACCCGGCAAAGAGCCTGATCACCTGCTCGCCACGCTCGCTGAACTGTTTCTGTGCGGTGCTGGCAGCGCAAAGCGTGCCGTACAGAGAACCGTCAGCCAGGTGAACCGGCACGCTCATATAGGTTGTAATACCCAGTGCTTTTGCCGCTTCACACTCCGGCCAGCGGTCGGGCACCTCGTTACTGAACAAGGTGTCGCTATCCATGGCGCGCTTACAGAGCGTTTCGTCCCAGGGCACGCTGAACCCTTCCGGGATCTGCATTTGCTTGCTGTTACGGGCATATAAAATGTGCTGCAAACGCGCGTTGATATCGATTTTGGTCAGGTAGGTTGATTCCATATCCGTCACAATTTCCAGCATTTCCAGTAGCTGACGCACCAGACTGTCGAGAGATTGCTCGGTGGAGAGGGTTTCTGAAACACGGGCAAGAATGATATCTGACATGAGGCAGGTTGACTCCCATGCAGAAGACCTCTGTATCTGCATGTTATGCTGAAAATATAGACTCCGGTCATAGTAAAACATGAACAGGATTAATTTTATAGATTCTTCTGAAAGCGGATGAAGGAGAGGCTAAAAAAAAGCCCCGATGTTGAGATCGGGGCAAAACATCTTGATTACGGAATGATGTTCTCTGGTCAGAGTGAGAACAGACACCACTATAGGGATGAATCGTGCAGGTTTAATGGAGAAATCATGGAGAAAACGGCGATGACCCGTTACTCTGACGTTTTCAACACCCTGAAGGATCATGATAATGAAATATCTTCTCCTGGCGCTGGTTTTACCGCTGGCCGCATGCTCAACAAAGACACCTCCTCCCGATGCGCCTCAACCGCCGCACGCTATTGGTATGGCAAATCCGGCGTCAGTGTACTGTCTGGAGAAAGGGGGAGAGCAAATCCCTGTACAAAGCCCGCAGGGCGTACGTACCGAGTGCAAATTGCCAGGCGGGGAAGTGATCGATGAATGGGATCTCTATCGCCGCGATCACCCGCAACCGACCAGATGACAACGGCAATAAAACTGCGATACACTTCTCTTTAGGATTATTCTTAGCCAGTTTCTGGCGGTACGTTTGCGAGAAGAAGTATGTTTCAGTTAAAACCGGGCAGCATGGCGATAATTGTGGGTGCGCGTACGACGGCGGGCCGTCGAAATATCGGTAAATCCGTGGAGCTGTTTGGCCTTTGTCAGCCGGGCCAGCGTTTTGTGAACCCGGTTAACGGCGTCATGACGCATTTACCTGATACATCAGCGCGTGCGCTGTGGCTGGTCACCGGTGATGTTTACGCCTTTGATAATCAGCACGGTTTTGCGTTTGTTCGCCCGGAACATTTGATGCCGCTTACTCCTGACGAGATGCCACACAACGTGGATGAGCTGGCAATCGGTTAATCACAGTTCACGCAGCCAGTCCGCCAGTACCCGCGCGTGATTCTGCTCCGTATTTTTCGCCCCATAGAGTAGCGTCACGGTCTGCTGTCGGGCGAGGGCCGCCAGGCGTTTGCCTTCATCCTGCTGCTGCGCCAGCTCTTTACGATAGGCTTCACTGAACGCGGTGAAATCGATCGTTTCACTGTGAAAGGCTTTCCGCAGTTCGCTGGACGGCGTTAGCGCTTTACACCACTCATCACAGGCGAGGTCGGTCTTTTTTATCCCTCGCGGCCAGAGTCTGTCTACCAGCACCCGGTAACCATCGTCTGATGTTGCCTGTTCATAGACGCGCTTACATTGAATCATCCGTTTTCCTCCTACCGTGCGACGTTCGGCAAGAACACTATAGCACCCGGCGTTTAAGCACCCAATTTAAGGTATTGTGATAATTGCAAAAGATCGGTAGTCTGAGGTTCCTTATGTTATCTGAAAATCCTCCGGCATAAGGAATCTCTCATGGAACTCTCCCCGGTTAAAACGACGCTGCGCATTGCGCTGGTTGGTGATTACAATCCCGATGTTATTGCGCACCAGGCGATCCCGCTGGCGATTGACGACGCCGCTGCGGTTCTGGATCTCACCGCTGATTATGACTGGCTCGCCACGCCTGAGCTGACCAACCCCGAAGACCTGGTCGGGTACGATGCCATCTGGCTGGTACCGGCAAGCCCGTATAAAAACACCGAGGCGGCGTTTATTGCCGCGCGTTACGCGCGTGAAAACAGCATCCCTTTTCTCGGCACCTGCGGCGGGTTCCAGCATGCGCTGATTGAGTATGCCCGTAATGTGCTGGGCTGGCACGATGCAGGCCATGCCGAAACCGATACCGAGGGGAGGATGGTGATTGCGCCGCTGGCCTGCTCGCTGGTGGAAAAAACCGACGCGATTGAGCTGCGGAACAACACGCTGATTGCCAAAGCGTACGGCAAGCCGGAAATTCAGGAAGGTTATCACTGCAATTACGGCGTCTCGTCTGAGTTTGCCAGCCAGCTTGAGCGGGGCGACATGCGCGTAACGGGCTGGGACGAGCAGGGCGAGATCCGCGCGGCAGAGCTGCTGACCCATCCTTTCTTTGTCATCACCCTGTTCCAGCATGAGCGGGCTGCGCTTCAAGGGCGCCCAGTCGTGCTGGTGCAGGCCATGCTGCGGGCGGCGCAGGGATAAAAAAAGCAGACCGTCAGGTCTGCCTTGAATGTCAGCGGGGTGTGATCTCCCGGTCACGCCCGGCCAGCATGCCGCACAGGGCCATCACTACCGCAGCCAGCGCGCAGGCCAGCAGCGGAATGCGCCAGTCTCCGGCGGTATCGTGAATTTTCCCCATCAGCGGTGGGCCACAGGCCGCCAGCAGATAGCCAATCGACTGTGCCATGCCGGAGAGCGCGGCGGCCTGATGGGCCGAGCTGGCGCGCAGTCCGATAAACGTCAGGCCGAGGATCATGGTGGCGCCGGATCCAAAGCCAAACACCAGCGTCCAGACGACGGCCAGCCCCGGCGCGAACCAGAACCCGGCCGCACTGACGGCGCACATCAGAGCGACAAGCCCGGCTATGCCACGCTGATCGTTAAGACGGTGCAGGATCAGCGGAATGGCGAGACCGGGAACAGCGGTTGCCAGCTGGAGAAGTCCGTGCATGGAGCCAGCCTGCGTTTCGCTGTAGCCGTGGCTAAGTAAAATCGCGGGTAACCAGCCGATAATGACGTAGTAAATCAGCGAGTTGATGCCCAGAAAAAGCGTCACCTGCCAGGCGAGTGCGGAGCGCCAGATTGCCCGATTGTGCAACGCGCCCGCGCCGGTCAGGGTGGCGGCCGGCCTCTGGCGCCATTGCGGTAACCACAGCAGCAGCGCCACCAGCGGGAAGAACATCAGCATCAACAGCGCCCCGTGCCAGCCACCACTCCCCAGCGACAGCGGAACGATCAGCGCAGACCCTGCGGCAGCGGCGGCCCCCATCGTCAGCGAATAAGCCCCCGTCAGTTTTGCGACCTGGCCCGGAAAATCACGTTTGATTAATCCGGGTAACAGGACATTGCCCAGCGCAATCCCACAGCCCACGATCGCCGTACCGATAAACAGCAGCGAGGCCGACGGCAGCGAACGTACGCCAATCCCGATGCAAATCAGCAGCAGAGCGATAAAAAGGCTGCGCTCCATGCCCAGGCGCCGGGCGACGCCTGCGGCAAGGGGAGAGATAAAGGCGAAGGCCAGCAGAGGCAGCGTTGTGAGCAGGCCGGTTTGCGCCGTGCTTAAGCCATAGTCCTGTCGGATGGTGTCGAGCAGGGGGGCGACCCCGGTAAAGGTGACGCGCAGCGTCGTGGCGATCATCAGGATGCCTGCAACCAGCAGCGCGCCCTGTTTACCGGAAGGATGAATAGCAGTAGTCATTATTGTCTCTTACGTTCAGGCGAGCGCATACCATACCGATTTAAGTCGTGGTTGAAATCAGGCTAAAATGACAGTTTATCGCTAATATCGGACTACTTTATGTATGGACTGGGACTCGACGGCTACGATCCCGATAGCCAGCACGACGCGGCGGTGGCCTTTCGCATCCGCGTGGTGGCACAAGAACAATACATTCCGCTGCATCAGCACCGCAAAGGGCAGCTGATTATGGCGCTGGGAGGAGCGATCACCTGTGAAGTAGAGAACGCGATGCTGATGGTGCCGCCCCAGTATGCGGTGTGGATCCCGGGTCAAACGCCGCACAGCAACAAGGCGACGCCCGGCGCGCAGCTCTGCCTGCTGTTTATTGAACCCGGCGCGCTCGAATTGCCGACGCGTACCTGTACGTTGAAAATATCGCCCCTGGTGCGAGAGCTGGTGCTGGCGCTCGCGGACAGGTCACAGGAGGAACTGCCTCTTCCCGCTACCGGAAGGCTGGTTGACGTCCTGTTTGATGAACTGCCCCTGCAACCGCAGGAGCATCTCCAGCTGCCGGTATCTCCGCATCCGAAAATTCGTCTGATGAGTGAGACCATGGCAAACGAACCTGCCGCCTGGCAGACGCTGGCGCAGTGGGCCAGCCACTTTGCCATGAGCGAGCGCAATCTGGCGCGACTGGTGGTGAAAGAGACCGGCTTAAGCTTTCGCCGCTGGCGACACCAGCTCCAGCTGATTGTCGCATTGCAGTTTTTGATCGGCGGGAAGTCGGTCCAGCAGGCGTCGCAGGCGCTGGGGTATGACTCCACCACCGCCTTTATCACCATGTTCAAGAAAGGACTGGGACAGACGCCCGCCCGCTATATCGCCAGCCTGACTACGACTTCCCGATAAACAGCGAAACCAGTCCGGCAGCAATCAGCGGGCCAACCGGCACGCCACGAAATAGCGCCACGCCTAACACGGTGCCCACCAGCAGCCCGGCCACCAGAGAAGGCTGGCTGCTCATCAGCGTCACGCCGCGCCCGCCAAGCCATGAGACAAAAACGCCCACTGCAATCGCCACCAGCGATTTCCAGTTCACAAAGGAGTGCAGCAGCGTTGAGGCCGGTAGCGTTCCGCTGGCAATCGGGGCCATCACACCGATGGTCAAAATAATGATCCCGATGGTAAGCCCCTGTTTTTCTATCCACGGGAAGAAGGTGTTCAACGGTGTGACGCGAACGATGATCAGGACCAGAATGGAAATCGCGACGGTGGTATTGTGGCTGACAAAACCCAGAGCAGCCAGGGCCAGAAGTATGAGTAGTGTAGGGTCGAACATGACGGGATCCTTGCCAAAAATAGTAAGCCTGCTTACTTTACGCGCAAACGCGACGGCAGGCAGGCTTTACTGAAAAAATTGTCTATTTTTGGGCACTTGCCTGACGTCAGTCCACCAGTTGCTGGATAAGCGGACTCCCTTCGCGGATAAACACCGGGATGGTTTCCAGCGCCGCAGGCACCCGGATATGCTCCCCACCGGCGTAGCGCTCACCGTTGAGGGCGATCCAGCTATTGCCCGTCGGCAGCCAGACATCGCGCTCACGCTGACCGGCCTGCATAACCGGCGCCACCAGAAGATCTTCACCAAACAGATACTGATCTTCACACGCCCAGCTCTGCTTATCCTTCGGATAGTGCCAGAACAGCGGACGCATGAGCGGGTCTCCGTGCAGATGCGCCTGCTGGTACAGCGCGTCAATATATGGGCGCAGGGTTTCGCGCACGGTAAGCCAGTGCTGCATGATGGCGTAATTCTCTTCTCCGTAACTCCACAGCTCATTAGGCGAACCGCTGTTACACTGAGGAATGCCGTCACGGTAGCGCTCCGGGGGCTGGATCTGCGGTTCGCGATAGCCGTGCATGCGCAGAACCGGTGTAAACACCGCCCACTGGAACCAACGGATCAGCAATTCATGGAATGCCGGGTCGTTAACGTTCCCTCCCTGGAAGCCGCCGATATCGGTCGTCCACCATGGGATCCCCGCCAGCCCCATATTCAGTCCTGCGGCGAGTTGATTGCGAAAAGCATGGAACGAGGAGTGGACATCACCCGACCACGCCAGCACGCCGAAGCGTTGGCTGCCAGCCCAGGCGCAGCGTACCAGGTTAACAATGTCGGTTTCGCCGTTTGCCTGGAGCCCATCGTAAAAGCCCTGCGCAAAGTCACGCGGGTAGCGATTGCCCACTTCCAGTACCGGACCGGCGTGGTAGCGATAGTTGTCAAAATCATAGGCGCGGTATTCCGGCTCCGCTTCGTCCAGCCAGAACAGCTTAATGCCCATGTCGTAGTAATTTTTCTTCACCGTATCCCAGACGAATTTCCGCGCCTCAGGATGGGTCGCATCAAAGAAGGTGGTATTGCCCATAAAATCGAGGTTGACCTGCACGCCGCGCTCACTGCTGACAAGCCAGCCTTTGGCTTTCATCAGCGGGTAGAGGGGGCTGCGCGCCTCTACCGTTGGCCACACCGACACCATCAGCGCAATACCCATTTCGCGCAGCTCGTCGACCATGCCTTCAGGATCGGGCCAGTCTACGGGGTCGAAGCACCAGGTGCCCTGATTCGGCCAGTGGAAAAAGTCGATGACCATCACCGACAGCGGCAGATTACGGCGGCGATACTCCCGCGCAACCTCCAGCACCTCCTGCTGGGTGCGGTATCGCAATTTGCACTGCCACAGCCCGCTGATAAACGCCGGGGCGGGGGGCGGAGTACCGGTGGCTTTCACATACTGGCGGGTGATATCCGCCACCGTGTCAGCGGCGGTGATCCAGTAGTCCATCTCTCCTGTGACGCGGGCGCGCCATTCCGTCTGATTTTTTGCAAAGCTGGCTTCACCAATCGCCGGGTTGTTCCACAGCAGGCCATAGCCAAGGCTGGACTGCATAAAGGGCACGCTGGCCTGGGAGTTGCGCTGAGCCAGCTCCAGCGTACAGCCTTTCAGATCCAGCCACGGCTGTTGATACTGACCCATGCCATAGATGCGTTCATCCGGACGCGATTCAAACCGGACGGTGAGCTGATATTTGCCGCCCATCAGCGGTTTAAATTCGCGGCCATCCAGCTTCAGAGCGCTGACATATTTATCCTGACTCTTCTCGCTGGCACCGATACCCACCGTTGAACGCTGGCGCCACATCTCCTCCAGCAGCAGTTCGCCGCGCTGATTGTAGAAGGCCAGCTGACCTTTAAGGTTCAGGGTCGCGGTAATATTGCCGTTGCGCAGCGTCAGGCTTTCCGCTTCGGCGACAATCTCGGCCTTGCTAGGGGCGGCGGGTAACAGTGCCTGTAAGGCGTCATCAAATGCCGGGGAGCAGGTGGCCCTGACGCGAAGACTGTTTTCTCCCCAGGGTTCGATGCGCAGGATCTGGCGTTCAAAACGCCATTCGATACAGTTGGAATGTTGAATCAGCTCACTCATGGATAATGCGTCCTTCTAAACAGGATGTTTGGCGAGATGGATGGATTGCATTGTGCTGTCGTCGAGCTTGTACCAGCGCAGCGTGGCAAACGCGCAGAGCGACAAGATGCCAGGTACGACGGTGAAGAGGGCGATGATGCAGTACATGGCCGTGGTAGTTTGTTCCGGGGCATTGGCAACATAGCCGCTTAAGCCCAGCGTCCAGCCAACAATCGCGCCGCTGATCGCCATCCCCAGCTTGAGTACGGCGAGGAAGGTGGAGAAGATCACGCCGTCCATGCGTTTGCCCTGTTTCCATTCGCCGTAATCGGCGACATCCGCCATCATCACCCACATTAGCGTGGTGGTGGCCTGGTAAAGGGTGGAGACGATAAACGTCATGGGCACCAGAATAAGCACCGACTTAGGCGCAAAGAACAGGGCGATGCTGAGTACCCCCGCCAGTACGGAACAATATCCAAACATCTGCACTTTGCTGACGTTCTGCGTCAGACGTTTGGCCAGCGCGCTGCCTGCGGCTTTCCCGAGAATATGCGCCCCGAGCATCCACATAAAATAGCTTGCGCTACCGAGATAATAAGTGACGAAATACATCATTGCGCCAAGGCGAATAACGCCAAAACCAATATTGGTTAATACCAGGACGGCGACAACGCGCCATTGGTCGTTTCGTAATAAATCCCGCAGTTCCGCAAGATAATTATTGTGGGTGGCGGGAGCCTTAATACGTTCACGCGTATTCGCGAAGCAGATCCAGAACATGATGACCGCGACGGTCGCCATAATGGCCATCGCCCAGCGGTAGCCCAGTAATTTATCGTCGCCGCCTAAAAACTCTGCCAGCGGCATCATAAAGAATGTCGACAACGCGCCACCCAGCGTGGCAAGGAAAAAGCGATAAGACTGAAGGGAAATTCGCGCATCGTTGTCGGGCGTAATTACCGCGCCCATGGAGCAATAGGGAATATTGATTGCGGTATACATCAGCATCATCAGGGTATAGCTGACGGTGGCGAAAATCATTTTACCGTGCAGGTCGAGCGACGCCGGCACGGCGTAGGTCAGCAGACAGCTTGCGCCAAAGGGCAGCGCCAGCCACAGCATCCAGGGGCGGAATTTTCCCCAGCGGGTACGCGTCCTGTCTGCGATATAGCCCATCGCCGGATCAATTATGGCATCGGCGGTTCTCGCCAGAAGAAACATAGTGCCCACGAATGCGGCAGGTAACCCCACCACGTCCGTATAGTAAAACGTCAGAAAAATAATGACGTTATCCAGCCCAATATGGCTCGCCATATCGCCTAACCCATAACTGATTTTTTCTTTACGGGTAATTATCTCGGTCATTGTATTCACCTTGCCAGTGTAAGGTTTATTTATGAAGTGCTCCGTAAACAAGGTTAACCATCATGAAAAGGTTAACAATTGCGAGATCTGGCATCGGGGTTACGTAAATTTCTTTTCGTGATACCGGTAACAAATAAAGTATTTAAACAGTGACTTTATACGGGGGAGGGGAGTTAACAGCGAATCGTTTCAGCGAAAAATTGTCATTTCGCGGACGCGTCATTGTCATTTGACTGTCATTATGCGGGAGTAAAAAAAAAGGAAATGGGCAAGGCAGAGGGCATCATGAACGATCCTATGTTTGTCGAAACGCTGATTATCTCCTCATCGTTTTTTATCATCGCGATTATTTTGATTGCTTCCGTGCTGCTGCTGGAAAACGGCTGACCGTTAGCCAGCCTCTGTATTTATTGTTTACGGAACGACACCAGTTCAGGACGGGCGATACGCAGATAGTCCTGGGTATCCATAATCACCGATTTTTCCAGCAGACCGGCGTTAAAGGCGATCTCGTCAAAGCGCTCAAACAGCAACGGATCGGCGACAAGCGTCAGATCCGGGTGAAAGCTGAAGGGGGGAATGGCGCCGAAAACGCAGCCGGTAAGCGCATCCACTTCGGCCGGACTGGCGAGAGATGCCTTAAGCCCTCCGAAATGGCTGGCCAGCAGGCTCAGATCGGCCTGCCGATCGGCGGCGAGGATTGCCAGAATATGTTTCTTAACGCCGTTGCCTTTTACCTTACAGACCAGCGCTTTTGCACCCTGGCGGAGATCGGTCCCGCGAATTTCACTGACCGCTTCGCATTTCCCTACGGCCTCATGCGCCACCACACGAAAGTGCGCCTCCTGCTCGGTTAATAAGCTGATTAGCTGCTGATGGGTTGTCGTCCCGATCACGTCATCAGACATAACGATTTCACCTGTGATTAGCCAATACGTAGCTTGCTACATTAGCACGGGAGGGAGAGGGCTGAAAGAAAACAGCCAGCGGGAGCGCTGGCTGTTGATTCATGCGTTGCTGGTGGAAGACTGTTTCTGGAACAGTTCCCGGAAGACCGGATAGATGTCATCCTGGTCACGAATATGCTGCATCGCAAAGTTATCAAACATCGCTTGCAGATGCTCATACTCGCGCCACAGCGTCTGGTGGGCGCGACGGGTAATTTCAATGTAACTGTAGTAGCGCACCACCGGCAGGATCTTCTTCGCCAGAATTTCATGACACAGGGGCGAGTCATCCGCCCAGTTATCGCCATCCGATGCCTGGGCGGCGTAGATGTTCCACTGCGCCGGGTCGTAGCGCTCCTTCACCACCTCATCCATCAGCTTCAGGGCGCTCGACACGATGGTGCCACCGGTCTCCTGCGAGTAGAAAAACTCATGCTCATCCACCTCTTTCGCCTGAGTGTGATGACGGATGTAGACCACCTCCACGTTCTTATACGTTCTGCTCAGGAACAGATAGAGCAGAATATAAAAACGCTTAGCCATATCCTTGGTGGCCTGATCCATTGAACCTGACACGTCCATCAGGCAGAACATCACCGCCTGGCTGGAAGGCTCCGGACGTTTTTCGTAGTTCTTGTAGCGCAGGTCGAACGTGTCGATAAACGGTACCCGGTCGATCTTCGCCCGCAGTTCGGCGATCTCTTTTCGCAGGCGCTCCTCTTCCAGTAGTTGCGCCGGTTCGGTGTTTTCCACCACTTTCAGGCTGGTTTCCAGCTCGCGCAGTTCGCGCCGTTTGCCTGCCGTCATCGCCGTGCGTCGCGCCAGCGAGTTTTGCAGTGAACGCACCACGCTGATGTTGGCGGGCACCCCGTTTGCGGTATAACCCGCGCGATGGGTTTTGTATTCGTTGAGCTGACGGTGCTGATTCTTTCTCAGATTCGGCAGGGCCAGATCCTCAAACAGCAGGTCGAGATATTCGTCTTTTGAAATCTGAAAGACGAACTCATCCTGGCCTTCACCGTCCTGGCTGGCCTGTCCCTGACCGCTGCCAGAACCGCCGCCTCCGCCTTGTGGCCGCTCGATTCTGTCATTCTGGACGAAGTGGTCATTACCTGGGTGCACGCGATGGCGAAGACCGCCACGCCCCTGATGAAACATCGGTTCGCTGATGTCATCGTTGGGAATGGAGACGGATTCGCCGCTGTCGACGTCGGTCACCGAGCGTTTGTTGATGGCCTCGGAGATCGACTGTTTAATTTGCGCTTTATAACGGCGCAAGAAGCGCTGGCGATTCACCGTGCTCTTGTTTTTGCCGTTAAGACGCCGGTCAATAAACCAGGTCATATATCCCCCGTACTGCATTTGCCAACTTGCAGCGTCCGTAAGTGCCGGACATTTTGTTGGCCCGGTAAGCGCGTTACCGGGCACTTGTTTTAAGACGATTTACGCACGCGCAGATACCATTCACAAAGCAGGCGGACCTGTTTGCGCGTATAGCCTTTTTCCATCATACGGTCGACAAAATCGTCGTGCTTTTTCTGCTCGTCGGTTGAGGTTTTGGCGTTGAACGAGATAACCGGCAACAGCTCTTCCGTGTTAGAGAACATTTTCTTCTCTATAACCGTGCGCAGTTTTTCGTAGCTGGTCCAGTTTGGATTACGGCCGTTGTTATGCGCTCTGGCGCGCAGCACGAAGTTCACAATCTCGTTTCGGAAGTCTTTCGGGTTGCTGATCCCGGCCGGTTTCTCAATTTTTTCCAGCTCTGCGTTCAGGGATTCACGGTCAAACAGCTGGCCGGTATCCGGGTCGCGGTACTCCTGATCCTGGATCCAGAAGTCAGCGTAGGTGACGTACCGATCGAAAATGTTCTGGCCGTATTCGGAATAGGATTCCAGGTAGGCGGTCTGGATCTCTTTGCCGATAAACTCGGCGTATTTCGGGATCAGGTAGCCTTTCAGGAACTCCAGGTAGCGTTCAGCCTGCTCCTGTGGGAACTGTTCACGTTCAATTTGCTGTTCCAGCACATAGAACAGATGAACCGGGTTGGCGGCCACCTCCGCGTGGTCGAAGTTAAAGACGCGGGAGAGGATCTTAAACGCGAAACGCGTCGACAAACCGTTCATCCCTTCGTCGACCCCGGCGTAATCGCGGTATTCCTGGTACGATTTGGCTTTCGGGTCGGTATCCTTCAGGCTTTCGCCGTCATACACGCGCATTTTGGAGTAAATGCTGGAGTTTTCCGGCTCTTTCAGGCGCGACAGAATCGAGAAGCGCGACAGCGTTTCCAGCGTTCCCGGTGCGCAAGGGGCATGGACCAGCTCACTGTGGTTGAGCAGTTTTTCGTAAATCTTGATCTCCTCGGAGATCCGCAGGCAATAAGGCACTTTGACGATGTACACACGGTCAAGGAACGCCTCATTGTTTTTGTTGTTACGGAAGGTCACCCATTCAGATTCGTTCGAGTGGGCGAGGATAATCCCGTTAAACGGCAGGGCGGAAATACCTTCCGTCCCGTTGTAGTTCCCCTCCTGGGTGGCGGTCAGCAGCGGATGCAGCACTTTGATCGGTGCTTTAAACATCTCGACAAATTCCATAATCCCCTGGTTGGCGCGGCATAGCGCTCCGGAATAGCCGTAGGCATCCGGGTCGTTTTGCGCGTGATGTTCCAGCTTACGGATATCGACTTTACCCACCAGCGCCGAGATGTCCTGGTTGTTTTCGTCACCGGGTTCAGTTTTAGCAATGGCGATCTGCTCGAGGATAGACGGCCACACTTTCACGACGCGGAATTTGGTGATGTCCCCACCAAACTCGTGCAGGCGTTTTGCCGCCCACGGCGACATGATCGTACCGAGATAGCGATGCGGAATGCCAAACTCTTTTTCCAGAATTTGCGCATCCTCTTGCGGATTAAACAGGCACAGCGGATGGTCATTGACCGGGCTGCGCTCGCCGTTGGCGCTCAGCACATAGATCGGCACGCGCTGCATCAGCGCTTTCAGCCGTTCAGCCAGGGAGGATTTACCCCCGCCGACGGGACCCAGCAGGTAAAGGATCTGTTTCTTCTCTTCCAGCCCCTGAGCGGCATGCTTCAGGTAGGAGACGATCTGCTCAATGGCATCTTCCATACCATAGAACTCTTCAAACGCCGGGTATCGGGCGACTACCCGATTTGAAAAAAGACGGGAAAGCCGTGGCTCCAGGGCAGTATCAACCATGTTTGGCTCACCGATAGCCATCAATAGCCGTTCTGCCGCATTGGCATAGGCACTGCGATCTTGCCGACAAATGGTAAGAAACTCCTGCAGTGTGAACTCTTCGTCCTTGGCAGCTTCATAGCGCTGGCGATAGTGATCGAATATATTCATGGCATGCCGTCCTTTCGTTTTTTAGCACAGGATAAGAGCCGTTCGTATGAGTAGTGGAGGCTCCCGGAAGAGAATCTTTCGCACCTCACTGCCAGAGCAGCAACCTGTGTGCCAGGTCGAAGGCTATGAACCGCAGGGTGTTCAGCAAAACCTCTTCTTAAATTAAAGCGTAGATGGCAATTGCAAAACTTGCATACGGATAAAATCTACTTTCAATGACATATCAATAACTCATCCAAAAATTTCCACTGCGGTTATAAGCGAAAAGGGGGTTTTTCATTTATCGGTCACATAAATGAAAGCGGGATGTCATCTGAAAAATGAAAAATAACGGGTTAATCAAATGGATTCGCGCGCAAAAAATTTTGGGATGTACGGGAATGGCGGTTACACTTCACCCGCTGATTATTTGACTACAGGAAAGAATGGATTGTGACCAAACTCAAACTTCTGGCATTGGGCATCCTTGCCGCGACCGCAGCGAGCACCGTACAGGCTGAGAGCCAGTGGACTGTTGGCGCGGGTGCTGGCGTGATCAACAGCCCGTACAAGCAGTATGACCGCGACGTTTATCCTGTCCCCGTTGTCACCTATGAAGGCGATAACTTCTGGTTCCGTGGATTGGGCGGCGGCTACTATCTGTGGAACGATACGGCCGATAAGCTCTCCATCATGGCCTATTACGACCCAACGTACTTTAAACCAGGCGACAGCGACAGCAATGCGCTTCGTCAGCTGGACAAGCGCAGAAGCTCACTGATGGCCGGGCTTTCTTACGTCCATAATACCGAGTATGGCTTCCTGCGCACGGCGCTGGCGGGCGATACCCTGGACAACAGCAATGGCTTTATCTGGGATCTGGCGTGGCTTTATCGCTATACCAATGGCGCGGTGACCCTGACGCCGGGTATCGGTGTGCAGTACAGCAGCGAGAATTACAATGACTACTACTATGGCGTGTCTAAGGCTGAGTCTCGCCGCAGTGGTCTGAAGAGCTACAGCGCTGATGATGGCTGGGATCCGTACCTGGAACTCACCGCCTCGTATAACTTCCTCGGCGACTGGAACGTGTACGGTACTGGCCGTTATACCCGTCTGAGCGACGAAGTGAAGGACAGCCCGATGGTCGACAAGTCCTGGTCCGGCATCTTCTCCGTGGGTGTGACCTACAAGTTCTGACCAGAACGTGATGTATTAAAACGGGGCGCTTGCGCCCCGTTTGTTTTTTATGGTGCCTGATAAATATTAGCGCTTCACAATCTTGATCGTCTGGCCTAAGCGGGACGGTTTTTCTTCGCTGGTTTTCTGCGGGGCGGTCACGCACGCGGTTTCCACACACACGAAGGTCTTGTAACCGTCATCCGGGATATCTGCCATGCTGACGGAAAGGGCAGGGCCCGGGTTCCAGCCCACCACGTTGCTATGGTGGTGGTGAACCACGTCAATGCCGCGGTTCAACGCGCTGTCGTGGATGACGCTACAGGCTTCCGGGTGCAGATACACGCGGTCGGTACGGTCCGGGAAGCTCTGAACGCCGTCGTCCAGCCTGCCTTCTTTCGCGTTGTCCACTTTGTCGATAAAGGTATCGCCAAGTCCGCTCACCTTAACGGCCTGAATGTCGCCTACGTTGAAATAGGTGTGCAGGGCGGACGTTGTTTCGAATTCGCCGTGCGCTTCCAGTTCAATCTCGCAGGTTTTACCCAGCTTGAAGCGGGCATAGAGGGTGAATTCATGTGGCCACAGGGCGCGCGTTTCATCATTTGCCTGAAGTTCAAAGGTCAACACCGCGCCGTTATCATCTTCGTTGTGGGCTTTCAGCGTCCACTGCTGGTTACGGGCGAAACCGTGAGACGGCAATCCCTGCTGCGCTGACGGACCAAACCATGGCCAGCAGATCGGTACGCCGCCACGGATCGCCGCCCCTTTTTTGAACGAGGTGGCCTCGCTCAGCCACAGGCCTTCTTCTTCGCCTTCTGGTTTCCAGGAGAGCAGGTGGGCGCCATTGAGCGCTACGGAGGCTTTAACGCGCGGATGATCGACGACGATGATATCGGCGCCGTCAATCTGACGGCGGGAGAGCACAGGGGTAAGTTGTTCGACTACCGGAAGTGCAAAAATTTTATTAATCATTAAGCAATCCTCTGTCTAAAAACAATAAAAAAGGCGACCGAAGTCGCCTTTTAGGATCAAGCACTCATCTCAACTTATTTGGAGATGTGAGCGATCAGGTCCAGTACTTTGTTAGAGTAGCCAGTTTCGTTGTCGTACCAGGAAACCAGTTTCACGAAGTTGTCGTTCAGTGCGATACCTGCTTTAGCATCGAACACGGAAGTGCACACTTCGCCGTTGAAATCGGTAGATACAACGTCGTCTTCGGTGTAACCCAGAACGCCTTTCATTGGGCCTTCGGAAGCAGCTTTGATTGCTTTCTTAATTTCTTCGTAAGAAGCAGCTTTTTCCAGACGAACGGTCAGGTCAACAACGGATACGTTAGGAGTTGGAACGCGGAACGCCATACCAGTCAGTTTGCCATTCAGTTCTGGCAGTACTTTACCTACTGCTTTAGCAGCACCGGTAGAAGATGGGATGATGTTCTGAGCCGCGCCACGGCCGCCGCGCCAGTCTTTGTGAGACGGGCCATCAACGGTTTTCTGAGTAGCGGTGGTAGCGTGAACGGTAGTCATCAGACCTTCGATGATGCCGAAGTTGTCGTTGATAACTTTAGCCAGCGGTGCCAGGCAGTTGGTGGTGCAGGATGCGTTGGAAACGATGTCCTGGCCAGCGTAAGTTTCGAAGTTTGCACCGCGAACGAACATTGGGGTGTTGTCTTTGGAAGGACCAGTCAGAACAACTTTCTTCGCACCCGCAGTGATGTGTTTACGTGCAGTTTCGTCGGTCAGGAAGATACCGGTAGCTTCAGCTACAACGTCAACACCGATTTCGTTCCATTTCAGGTTAGCTGGGTCTTTCTCAGCAGTAACGCGGATGGTTTTGCCGTTAACAACCAGGTGGCCGTCTTTCACTTCAACGGTGCCGTCGAAACGACCGTGAGTTGAGTCGTACTTCAGCATGTACGCCATGTATTCAGCGTCCAGGAGATCGTTGATACCAACGATTTCGATGTCAGAACGTTTCTGAGCAGCACGGAAAACAATACGGCCGATACGGCCAAAACCGTTGATACCTACTTTGATAGTCATATATTCCACCAGCTATTTGTTAGTGAATAAAAGGTTGCCTGTAAAATTACAAAAACCTTACGCAGCGTCAAGCGGAATCGTGTCAATCATTGCGACAAATCAATCCTGTGACTAACGTTTGTGCGACTGACTCGCCTCACTTTCCCTTTGAGCTAGCAACCACATGGGGGCTGCGCCCGGAATTTTAAAGGCCTCGCAGGATTAAAATGTGAAATTGATCACAATTGCCTGACCGCCTTTTCGCGACACATAAGTTTAGATCAAAAGTGCACGCGCGGGTGTTAATGTTTTGTTAGAATCTGGGTTAAAAGATGTCTGTTTCAACAGCGAGATGTAAGCATATGTCGAACCAACATAACCCCGACGATTTGAAAAAAAACCTTACAGAGATGCAGTTTTACGTAACGCAAAATCACGGCACGGAACCGCCGTTTACCGGGCGTTTGCTGCACAATAAACGGGAAGGCGTCTACCACTGCCTGGTGTGTGATGCACCGCTGTTTAACTCCCAGACTAAGTACGATTCTGGCTGCGGCTGGCCAAGCTTTTACGAGCCTGTCAGCGATGATGCGATCCGCTATCTGACGGACTCCTCGCACGGCATGGTGCGCACCGAAATTCGTTGTGGGAATTGCGACGCCCATCTCGGGCATGTCTTCCCGGATGGCCCGCAGCCGACGGGGGAGCGTTTCTGCGTAAATTCGGCTTCGATGAGCTTTACCGATGACGAAAACGGCGACCAGACCAAGGGTTGAAAAAACGATTCAGCAAATTATTCCTTTGAAAGGGAGAGATCGTGAATATTGATGACATGATTGCAGGCATGACCCCGGAGGTTTATCAGCGCCTGGTGACGGCCGTTGAGCTGGGAAAATGGCCGGACGGTGTGGCGCTCACACCTGAGCAAAAAGAGAACAGCTTGCAGCTGGTGATGCTGTGGCAGGCGCGTCACAATACCAACGCCCAGCACATGACCATCGACACTAACGGTCAGATGGTGATGAAAAGTAAGCGCGAACTGAAAGAAGACTTCGGCATCACGCCGAAGCCGATTGCAACTTTCAAATAAAGCTCCCATGTAGGCCGGGTAAGGCGAAGCCGCCACCCGGCACACTACACCTTAGTGCGGGATCCCAAGCGACTCCGCCAGCTGCTTCGCTAACTGGTTGTTGTCATCCGCGCCATACTCCCAGAACATCGCCCCGGCGAGACCTTTCTCCTTGATGTAATCTGCTTTTATCGCCACGGAACGCGGGTTCTCATAGGAGATCGCAAACAGCGCCTTCCCGTCGGCGGATTTTACCGACAGCCACGGCACCTTCGCCTGTTCGTCCCAGTGCTCGGTAAAGCGGTTCTGCGGATCGTTTAGCAGTTTGCGGACGATATCGTTGTATTTCACGTAGGTATCTTTGGTCAGGTCATAGCCAAGCGATTTGAACAGGCCCAGTTCCTGCGGCCCGAAGTAGGGCTGGGTGACAGGATTGTTTTGCGCGTCCGGTTTACTCCAGTCGATACCCGGTTCAACGGCGCGCTTCGGTACACGACCGTAAAAACCGATTCCGAGGTTCATTTGCTGCGGCTTTAGGCCGGCGGCCAGATAGTTATTCACCACAAAATCAACGCTGTATTTGTCTGCGGCAGCCACCGTTGGCCAGGCGCTGGAGTCATACAGATTCGCGTTAAAATACTGCGTCCCGTACGCCATGTCGTAGGTCATCAGGTTGATGTAATCGAGCAGGGGGGCAATGGCCTTCACATCCACCCAGCTTTTCGGACTTTCTGCATTTGCGCCCACCGCAATCGTGACCAGTTTTTTCTTACCAAACGCGTCACGCATCTCTTTTAACAGCGCGGTGAAATTATCCCTGTCGGCTGGGGTGCTCTCGACCAGTCCCCACGCGCCGTTGACCGGGAACTCCCAGTCGAGATCGATCCCGTCCAGGCCGTATTGACTGACGATCTGCTGCGCGGAGCGGATAAACACCGCGCGGCTCTCTTTGGTAGCCGCTGCGCCAGAAAAACCACGTGCGCCCCAGCCGCCAACGGAAAGCAGCACTTTTAAATTCGGGTTTTGTTTACGAAGCCGAGGAAGTAACGCCAGGTCGGATGCCACCTTGGGTGATAACCAGATTTGATGCAGTTTTGCCGGATCTTTCAGTGCAGGGTTGGTTTCGTCTTTCTCGTTGTTATAGACCAGACCAAACGAGTAGTTGAGGTGTGTGATCTGACGGACATCGAGTTTATTGATATCGCCACCCGGTCCGGCGGTAACATCGCCACCGCCATTGAAGTAGCCCACGGACATCAGGGGCGCGGCGGAAGCCAGTGACGCGCAAAGCAAGGGTAATGCTGCCAGCAAGGGCAAACGTTTCATATAAGTTCCTCTTTGACTGAATAAAAATAACCACGCCACAGAAAAGGCGTGGCGAAAAAACAGCCTGAAGAGAATACCATCGCCGCTTCGCTTGTGATGCGAGGGAGTTCACTTTATGGGAGATCGGGGAGGGGGTTTTGCCGGGTGGCGCTGATGCTTACCCGGCCTACAAAACCAGAGAAAGTAGGCCGGGTAAGGCGAAGCCGCCACACGGCTAAAAAAGCTTACGCCTGCGTCTCCATCCAGTCAGCCAGCGTATACAGCGTTGCGCCTTCTGCGGCCATATCCATAAACGCCTGGGCGCTGTCATGCGGCTGAATATTCACCCCGCGACAGCCGTCGGTAATGACATTCACGGTATAGCCCAGCTGGAGCGCATCCAGCACGGTGAACTTCACGCAGTAATCCGTCGCCAGGCCCAGCACAATCAGCTCGGTGATCTCATGATGGCGTAACCATGCGTCCAGCGCCGTCTTCTGGCGGTGACCGTTATCGAAGAATGCGCTGTAGCTGTCGATGGTTGGGTTTTCACCTTTGTGGAACACCGCGTCGATGGCTTTCTGGTTCAGCAGCGGATGCAGCTCAGCGCCTTCCGTCTGCTGCACGCAGTGATCGGGCCAGAAGGTTTGCGCCAGTCCGTCCAGTTCGCCCTGGCTGTAAGGCTCAACGTTGTGCTGGCTGGCAAAGCTGCCGTGGTTTGCCGGATGCCAGTCCTGACTCGCCACCACCGCTTCATCACGAGCCTTACACCACTCAATCAGCGAATTCGCGACGTCGACGGTGCTGTCGCCTTCCGCGACGGCCAGCGCACCGCCCGCACAGAAATCATTTTGCAAATCGACCAGTAACAGGGCGCGTTGCTTCATGGGAACTCCTTATTCGTCCGGCGTCAGTTCACCGCGCAGGTTTTGCATCATGGCGCGGCGAATGGAATCAATATCCAGATCCTGACTCAATAAATAGTGAAGTTTAGTCAGCGTTGCCTCAACGGTCATATCGAAACCACTGATCACGCCAGCGTGCGCCAGGGCGTTGCCGGTGGCGTAGCCGCCCATATTGACCTTACCGGACATACACTGAGTGAGGTTCACCACCACAATCCCGCGATCGCTCGCCTCCTGAAGCTCTTTCAGGAACTCACCGTTCTGCGGGGCGTTACCCACACCATAGGAGCGCAGGATCAGCGCCTTCACCGGCTGGCGCAGGAAGTTGCGCACCACGTCGGCGGAAATACCCGGATAAATCGTCACCACGCCAATCGGCTGCGGGGTGATCGGGTGAACGATCAGCTCGCCTGCAGTATTTGGCGCGGGCGGCGTGCCCAGACGACGGATATGGATCCCCGCTTCCAGCAGCGGTTGCAGGTTAGGTGAGGCAAACGCGTCAAAGCCGTCAGCGTGCGCTTTAGTGGTACGGTTCCCGCGGTACAGTCGGTTGTTGAAGAACAGCGTTACCTCGTTGATCGGGTAATTAGCGGCCACGTACAGGGAGTTAAGCAGGTTGATCTGCCCGTCTGAACGCAGTTCCGCCAGCGGGATCTGCGAACCGGTCACGATGACGGGCTTGCCCAGGTTCTCCAGCATGAAGGAGAGCGCCGAGGCGGTGAACGCCATGGTGTCGGTACCGTGCAGGATCACGAAGCCGTCGTACTGGTCGTAATGGGCTTTAATATCGTCCGCAATATGCTGCCAGTCTTCCGGCGTCATGTCGGAGGAGTCCATCAGCGGCTCATATTCGTGGATGGTAAAGTCCGGCATTTCCGGACGGTGGAATTCAGGCATCAGCGCCAGCTGGCGCTGCAAGTGGCCAGAAACCGGAATATAGCCATTTTCTGAGCGCTGCATACCGATGGTACCGCCGGTATAGGCGACATATATTGATTTCTTCTGCATGGTAATGAGTTCTTGTTCTTCAAAAGAAAAAATCCCCTCTTAACGGGAAGAGGGGACGGTTTTTAACGCACGTTCGCACAGGTCAGGCAAAACGCGTAACGGCTTTGCGGATCGTTGAAAGTCGCGAGCTTATCGCTCTCCGCTTTCATGGCTTTAGCCGCCGTCGCCACCGGCGCCGGCAGATACGCCTGAAGCGCTTCCGGCAGCATGGCGCGGACGGAGCCGGACATGCTGTCCATGACCATATCGAAGAACGTCGGTTCGTCCTGATAATAGTCAACGTGCCACTGCTTGAGCTTCGCCAGTTCCGCCGCTTTCTTCACGGCATCGTCGAAGTCACCCAGGCTGTCTACCAGACCGTTGCTCTTCGCATCCTGGCCGGTCCAGACGTGGCCCTGCGCGATCTGGTCAATCTGGTCTGGCGTCTTTTTACGGGAATCCGCCACCAGCGTGATGAAGCGCTTATAGCCACTCTCAATGCTGAGCTGCATCATCTCGGACACCTCAGGCGGCAGAGATTTAGTCACGGACACATCCGCCAGCGGCGAGGTGGAAACGCCGTCGGTATGAACGCCGAGATAATCCAGGCTGTTCTCTACGGTGTTGATCACGCCGAAGATGCCAATCGAGCCGGTCAGCGTGCTTGGGTTAGCCACAATGTAGTTGGCTGGCGTCGAGATCCAGTACCCCCCTGAAGCCGCCATGCCCCCCATCGAGACCACGACCGGCTTGCCCGCGGCACGCGCGGCGGCCAGCTCAGCACGGATCACCTCGGAGGCGCTGACGCTGCCGCCAGGGCTGTTCACCCGCAGGACAATCGCCTTCACTTTCGGATCCAGACGCGCATCGCGGATCTGCGACGCGGTGGTGTCCCCGCCGACGTTCCCCGGCGTTTCTTCACCGTCCATAATGGCCCCGTTAGCAAACACCACGGCGATGCTGTCACCGCTGTCATCCGGCTTTTTCGCGGCGTAGTCATACATGCTGATGGCGCTGTAGTTCTTGTCCTCTTTACTCCAGCCGAACTGTTTGGTCAGCGCTTTTTCGATATCAGCGCTGGAACCCAGCCGATCGACCAGTTTGTTATCAAGCGCGTATTTCGCTGTATCGCCGTCCACTTTGCGCAGGCCCTCCAGCACACCGCGCGCGCCTGGGAAGACCTGCTCAGCGGTCATTTGACGGTTAGCGGCAATGGTGCCGAGATAGTTCTGCCACAGCTCGCCAATCCAGCGGCTGTCCGCTTCACGGGCGGCAGGGGACATATCATCACGGATAAACGGCTCCACGGCAGATTTATAGGTCCCGACGCGGAAGACGTGGGTAGTGACCTTCAGCTTGTCGAGCAGCGATTTGTAGTACAGACCATTTGTGGCGAAGCCATGCAGATCGACCGTGCCCTGCGGAGAGAGCCAGATTTTGTTAGTAAAGCTCGCCAGATAATATTGCCCCTGGGTGTAGCTGTCGCCGACGGCAATGACCGGTTTACCGCTGTCGCGGAATTCCCGCAGCGCTTTCCCGATGTACTGCATCGAAGGCTGATCGGCTCCGGCAAAATCTTTCAGATCCAGCACGATACCGGTAATGTTGCGATCGTCTTTGGCCTGACGGATCGTGTCGACGATATCAAACAGGGAGTTTTCCTGCAGGCGGTCTGAAGTCGCGCCGAACAGCTGGCGGCCAATCACGCCCAGACGATTGCTGGTCGATGGCTTATCAACAATCACCCCGGTGATATCGAGGAGCAGTGCGCCGCGCGTCGAATTCTGCGCCTGGCTGGCGCTGCTGAGATGCATCCAGATACCTGCGCATACCAGGACCAGGAAGATGAAGAAGATATTCATCACCAGGTTGCGGACGAAGTTGAGCAGTCGCCACGTCCATTTAAAGAAACCGGCAAAGATTCGCCAAAGGGTTCGCATGTATTCTCCCTAACCAGAAAAGGACTGTTTCCGTCGCCACAGGACGGTAATGTGCGGTTATCGTAATGACCCAACCGCCACTTGTCAGCAGGAATCGCCTGCCACGCTGTAACAAATTCTGCTGTCGTGTTAATTTTGTGAGTAAATTTCACGAAAGGAGTTAACCAATGGACGCACTTGAACTGCTTGTTAACCGTCGTAGCGCTTCCCGCCTGGCCGACCCGGCCCCCGTCGGCGAGCAGCTGGAAAACATTCTGCGTGCCGGAATGCGTGCGCCGGACCATGGCACATTGCAGCCGTGGCACTTCTTTATTATTGAAGGCGAAGGGCGCGACCGCTTCAGCCAGCTGCTGGAGCAGGGGGCGGTTGCCGCAGGCCAGGATGAGAAGGGGATTGATAAAGCCCGCAACGCGCCGTTCCGTGCGCCGATGATCATCGCGGTAGTCGCAAAATGCCAGGCCGACCATAAAGTGCCGGTCTGGGAGCAGGAGATGTCTGCCGGTTGCGCGGTAATGGCAATGCAGATGGCCGCCGTCGCGCAGGGCTTTAACGGCATCTGGCGTACCGGGCCGCTGACCGAGAGCGCCGCCGTGCGGGAAGGCTTCTCCTGCGGTGAACACGATAAAATTGTCGGCTTCCTCTATCTCGGCACCCCGCAGCTTAAAGCCTCCAGCACCATTAGCGTGCCGGACACCACGCCTTTCGTCAGCCGTTTTTAATTACACGCGCTAAACTGTCTGGATTCTGAGCATCCGCCGCAGAATTCAGATAGTCATACTTACCTCTTTATGGAATGAGCGCTACCATAGCGCGATTGAGATGACAGGAGACGTCCATGAGCGAGCAAACCATTCGTTTAACGCAATACAGCCACGGAGCCGGTTGCGGTTGTAAAATTTCCCCGAAAGTGCTGGAGACCATCCTGCACAGTGAACAGGCGAAGTTTGTCGACCCGAACCTGCTTGTCGGTAACGAAACGCGTGACGATGCAGCGGTTTATGACTTAGGTAACGGCACCAGCATTATCAGCACCACTGACTTCTTTATGCCGATTGTCGACAACCCGTTCGACTTCGGACGCATTGCGGCCACCAACGCCATCAGCGATATCTTCGCGATGGGCGGTAAGCCGATTATGGCGATCGCCATTCTGGGCTGGCCGATTAACACCCTCCCGCCGGAGATTGCCCGCGACGTGATCGAAGGCGGACGCTTTGCCTGCCAGCAGGCGGGTATTGCCCTGGCCGGTGGTCACTCTATCGATGCGCCGGAGCCGATCTTCGGCCTGGCCGTCACCGGCGTGGTGCCGACCGAGCGCGTGAAGCGCAACAGCACGGCGCAACCGGGCTGCAAACTGTTCCTCACCAAGCCGCTGGGCATTGGCGTACTCACTACAGCCGAGAAAAAATCCCTGCTGAAGCCCGAGCATATCGGTCTGGCAACGGAAGTAATGTGCCAGATGAACCTTGCCGGTGCGGCATTCGCCAGTATCGATGGCGTGAAGGCCATGACCGACGTGACCGGCTTTGGTCTGCTGGGACACCTCTCTGAAGTCTGTCAGGGCGCGGGCGTGCAGGCACAGGTCTGGTATCAGGATGTGCCGAAGCTGCCGGGCGTGGAAGAGTACATTGCTCAGGGCGCCGTTCCGGGCGGGACGCAGCGCAACTTCGCCAGCTACGGCCATTTAATGGGCGAAATGCCGGAAGCGTGGCGCAATCTGCTGTGCGATCCGCAAACCTCCGGCGGCCTGCTGCTGGCGGTGACGCCGGAAGCAGAAGCTGACGTTCAGGCAACGGCGGCCGAGTTTGGCATCACCCTGACGGCCATTGGCGAGCTGGTGACCGCCCGCGGTGGCCGCCCGATGATTGAGATCCGTTAATTCGATGCGGTTGTTTATTGCCGAAAAGCCGAGTCTGGCGCGAGCCATCGCCGACGTGCTGCCCAAGCCGCATCGCAAAGGTGATGGCTTTATCGAATGCGGTAACGGGCAGGTGGTCACCTGGTGTATCGGTCACCTGCTTGAACAGGCGCAGCCGGATGTCTACGACAGCCGCTACGCCCGCTGGAACCTCAACGATCTGCCAATTGTGCCGGAAAAGTGGCGTCTGCAACCGCGTCCTTCCGTCACCAAACAGCTCAACGTCATTAAGCGTTTCCTGCATGAGGCGACGGAAGTGGTCCACGCGGGTGACCCGGACAGGGAAGGGCAACTGCTTGTCGACGAAGTGCTCGACTACCTGGAGTTGGCACCGGAAAAGCGCCAGCAGGTGCAGCGCTGTTTAATTAACGACCTCAACCCGCAGGCGGTGGAGCGCGCGATTTCGCGCCTGCGCGCCAACAGCGAATTTATTCCCCTGTGTGTCTCCGCGCTGGCGCGTGCTCGCGCGGACTGGCTGTACGGGATCAACATGACCCGCGCCTACACCATCCTGGGACGCAATGCGGGCTATCAGGGCGTACTCTCTGTTGGGCGTGTTCAAACCCCGGTGCTGGGGCTGGTGGTGCGTCGCGACGAAGAGATCGAAAATTTCGTCGCCAAAGACTTCTTCGAAGTCAAAGCGCATATCGTCACGCCGAAAGACGAACGCTTTACCGCCGTCTGGCAGCCGAGCGATGCCTGTGAGTCATATCAGGACGAAGAGGGGCGGCTGCTACATCCTCCGCTGGCGGAGCACGTGGTTAACCGCATTACCGGCCAGCCCGCGATCGTTACCAGCTATAACGACAAACGGGAATCAGAGCCCGCACCGCTGCCGTTCTCCCTTTCGGCGTTGCAGATCGAGGCCGCGAAAAAGTTTGGCCTGAGCGCGCAGAACGTGCTCGATATCTGCCAGAAGCTCTATGAAACCCACAAGCTGATCACCTATCCGCGTTCGGACAGCCGCTATCTGCCGGAGGAACACTTCGCCGGACGCCACTCGGTGATGAATGCCATTGGTGTCCATGCGCCGGATCTGTTGCCGCAACCGGCGGTAAACCCGGATACCCATAACCGCTGCTGGGACGATAAAAAAGTCGATGCCCACCACGCGATAATCCCGACGGCGCGCACCAGCAACGTCAACCTGACCGACAACGAAGCAAAGGTCTATAACCTGATCGCGCGTCAGTATCTGATGCAGTTCTGCCCGGACGCGGTTTTCCGCAAGTGCGTTATTGAGCTGGAAATTGCCAAAGGCAAATTTATCGCCAAAGCGCGTTTCCTCGCGGAAGCGGGCTGGCGCACGCTGCTCGGCAACAAAGAGCGTGACGAAGAGAACGACGGCACGCCGCTGCCGGTCGTAGCCAAAGGCGATGAACTGCTGTGCGAAAAAGGCGAAGTGGTTGAACGTCAGACCCAGCCGCCGCGCCACTTCACCGATGCGACGCTGCTTTCGGCCATGACCGGGATCGCCCGTTTTGTGCAGGATAAAGATCTGAAGAAGATCCTCCGCGCCACCGACGGTCTGGGTACGGAAGCAACCCGCGCGGGGATTATCGAGTTGCTGTTTAAGCGTGGTTTTCTCGAGAAAAAAGGGCGCTATATCCATTCGACAGAGCCGGGCCGGGCGCTGATTCACTCCTTGCCAGAGCTGGCCGCCAGACCGGACATGACCGCGCACTGGGAGTCGGTGCTGACGCAGATCAGCGAAAAGCAGTGCCGTTACCAGGACTTTATGCAGCCGCTGGTGGGGACGCTTTATCAGTTGATTGATCAGGCGCGCAGCACGCCAGTGAAGCGATTCCGGGGGATGGTTGCCCCGGGTGGCGGGGCGAAGAAACCGTTCAAAAAGAAAAAAAGCGCAGCCAAAAATACCACCGCTTAAACCGTAGGCCGGGTAAGGCGAAGCCGCCACCCGGCAAAAAGCAGCTCTGCGGCCTGAAAAAAGCCCGGTGGCGCTAACGCTTACCGGGCCTGCAAGGGCGAGAATGCAGCGAAACTAAATCACACCCTGCCCGATCATCGCATCGGCCACCTTCACGAACCCGGCGATGTTGGCGCCGCGCACGTAGTTGGTCTGTGAAGCCTCACCGCCATACTCCACGCAGGCATGGTGAATATCAAGCATAATGTGGTGCAGACGGGCATCCACTTTCTCCGCCTTCCAGCCCATTCTCGCGGCGTTTTGTGCCATTTCCAGACCGGATGTTGCCACCCCGCCCGCGTTCGCCGCCTTGCCTGGCGCAAAGAGTACGCCTGCGTCCAGGAACAGATCGGTCGCTTCAATGGTGGTGGGCATATTTGCCCCTTCCGCTACCGCCTTCACGCCATTGCTAATCAGCGTCCGGGCGGCATCCACGTCCAGCTCGTTTTGCGTCGCGCACGGCAGGGCGATATCCACCGGCACACCCCACGGCTGTTTACCTTCCAGATAGGTCAGGCCAAACTCTCGGGCATAATCCGCCACGCGGCCGTCACGGCTGGCTTTGATTTCGCACAGACGCGCCAGTTTTTCTGCTGTGAAGCCAGCTTCATCCACCACGGTGCCGCTGGAGTCGGAGGCGGTCACTACGCGCGCGCCAAACTCCATCGCTTTCTCGATAGCGTACTGCGCCACGTTGCCGGAGCCGGAGACCGCCACGCGCATCCCCTCGAAGCTCAGCCCGTGACGCTTAAGCATCGCTTCAGTGAAATAGACCAGACCGTAACCCGTCGCTTCCGGACGAATCAGGCTGCCGCCAAACGACAGACCTTTGCCGGTAAAGACGCAGGCGCTGTTGTTGGAGAGCTTTTTCATCATCCCGGCCATAAAGCCCACTTCACGCCCCCCCACGCCGATATCCCCGGCAGGAACGTCGGTGTCCGGCCCAAGGTGGCGATAGAGCTCAGTGACCAGCGCCTGGCAGAAGCGCATCACTTCGCCTTCGCTCTTGCCTTTCGGATCGAAATCACTCCCGCCTTTACCGCCGCCCATCGGCAGGGTAGTGAGCGCATTTTTAAAGGTCTGCTCGAAGC
Organism: Enterobacter cloacae complex sp.6700776; assembly: GCF_048284255.1. NCBI lineage: Bacteria > Pseudomonadati > Pseudomonadota > Gammaproteobacteria > Enterobacterales > Enterobacteriaceae > Enterobacter > Enterobacter cloacae complex sp.6700776. Next base: position 152,413 of record NZ_JBLVYK010000004.1, read on the forward strand.
CGAGGAATTTCAGAATCGACAGGTTCACCGAGGGATGGAAGCGCATCCCGCCCTTAAACGGCCCAATGGCGGAGTTAAACTGCACGCGCCACGCGCGGTTGACCTGTACCTGATTGCGATCGTCCACCCACGCCACGCGGAACTGGATGACGCGCTCCGGCTCCACCAGACGTTCAAGCAGCGCCATCTGGCGGTAGCGCGGATTTTCCTCAAGGAAGGGCCACAGGGTGGTCATGACTTCACGAACGGCCTGGGCAAACTCGCTTTGGTGCGGGTCGCGCTGCTGTACATGGGCAAGAAAGCTTTCCAGAGAGCGTGTCTGATCCATAGATATAAGAACCTCTTATAATAATTTATGCGTGTGGCGGAGATGTTTTGTGTCGTTTTTTTGACTATACCACCCGCACCGCTTTGAGAGGCAAGCAGAAATTTAGGCCGAAAGGGAAATTATTGACAAGCCGCGCGTCATAACCAAAAGCGATGACGAGATAAATTAAAGATCCCGTCAGGATCTACCGTTATAGATATAAACGATGCAAAGGAAATTAAGTCTATGAACCGTTTCGCAATGGCCGCGTTATGTTTGATGGTGTCCGCCGGGGCACAGGCTGATCGCATTCGCCCGGATGTCGAAGTTAACGTGCCGCCAGAGGTTTTTAGCGCTGGCGGCCAGCGTGCGCAGCCGTGTAATCAGTGCTGTATCTATCAGGATCAAAACTATTCCGAAGGCGCAGTGGTCAGGGCGGATGGCGTGCTGTTGCAGTGCCAGCGTGATGAACGCACCCTCAGTACAAACCCGCTGGTCTGGCGTCGCGTAAAAGAATAAACGCTTCCAGGAGCGGTATATCCGCCGGGGCTAAATCATACGTGAACGCGTCTTCTGGCGTGCACCACACCAGCGCCGAGTGGTAGTGCGCCTTCAGCTCGCCGCTAAATTCCGGCACGTGCCAGGCGTGGAGGTGGATCAGCCGCTGCGACACTTCCCGCTGGTGGCTTGCCACATACCGCGCGGGCACGGCTTCAATGCCGAGCTCTTCGCGTAGTTCGCGGATCAGCGCTTCCTGCTGGGTCTCACCGGCTTCAACCTTTCCGCCCGCAAATTCCCACATTCCTGGCTGATCGGCATGTTCGGGACGCTGCGCCAGCAAGATCTTGCCCTCTTTTTCGAGGATGGCCGCAACAACATCGAGTGTTTTCAGCATGTTCGTCAATAATTAATAGCGAAAAACGACATATTATCGTGCCCTGCCAAAGAGTCCAGTCATCAGGAGAATCAGGTGAAAGAGACAGCCGCCTGGGTTGCGCCCATGGAAACCCTTCCCGTCAGCCTCAAGCCCATTGCTGCCATGCAGAAAAAACACTTCGGCGCGGTGCTGAACCCCACGCGCTGGTGGGGGCGTATGCCGCGTCTTTTCTGGCTGGTAGCGCTATTTGTCGGCTATCTGGAGCGGCGCAAGGCGCGTTTGACGCCGGTTCTGCGTTCGTTACTAATGACGCGGGTCTCGCAGATCTGCCACTGCGCATTTTGTATTGATGCCAACAGCCTGCGTCTGGCCGAGCGGAGCGGGGCGCTGGATAAAGTGCAGGCCGTCAACGACTGGCAAAATTCCACCCTGTTCAGCGAAGAGGAGCGCGCGGCGCTGGCCTATGCGGAAGCGGTCACCGCCACGCCGCCTCAGGTGGATGAAAATATCAAAAACCAGCTGAAGCGCCACTTTAGCGAAGAGACTATCACCGAAATGACGGCTCTGATTGCCTTTCAGAACCTTTCCGCCCGCTTTAACGCCGCGCTGGATATCCCGGCTCAGGGCCTGTGTGCCACGTTTAAAGGTAAACCGCATGCTGGATAAACATCTGCATCCACGGCTGAAGCCCGGGTTAAATCAGCTGGCCGCCGCGCTGGATAAACCGTTTATTACGCCTGATGGGTTAACGCTCGCCGGGTTTGCGATTGGCGTACTGGCGTTACCGTTTCTGGCGCTGGGCTGGTATCTGCCAGCGCTGGTCGCCATTGTGCTGAACCGGCTGCTGGATGGTCTGGACGGTGCGCTGGCGCGTCGCCGTGGCCTGACGGACGCGGGAGGATTTCTTGATATCGCCCTCGACTTCCTGTTTTACGCGCTGGTACCGTTTGGCTTCGCGCTGGCCGCTCCGGCTGACAATGCGATCGCCGCCGCCTGGCTGCTGTTCGCGTTTATGGGGACGGGCAGCAGTTTCCTGGCCTTTGCCGCGCTGGCGGGGAAGCATAATATCGACAACCCCGGCTACGCGCACAAGTCGCTTTATTACATTGGAGGATTAACGGAAGGAACGGAGACCATCGCGCTGTTTGTGCTGTGCTGCCTGTTTCCGGCACACTTCACGCTGTTCGCCTGGGCGTTTGGCGCGTTGTGCTGGCTGACCACCACAACGCGCATCTGGAGCGGTTACGTGACGCTGAAGTCACTCCCCCGCTAGCGTGCGCTCTCCGGTCCACGCTCCCCGGTGGAGACCGGGTTCTTCGGATAACTGCTCCATTCGTACCAGCCGCCGTCGTAGACGGCAACGTTTTGCCAGCCCATGGCGCGGGCGTATATGAAGGCTTCAGACGCGCGCCAGCCGGTACCACAGTAGAACGCAACGTGCTGCTCCGGCAGGATATTCCACGTCTTCCACATGGCGGCGATGTCATCGGCGCTGCGCATGGTGCCATCCGGATTGTGGAAATCTTCCATGTGGGTCGCGTCGCTACCCGCATGGCCCCAGCGCGCACCGGCAATGTCACCTTTTGGCTTGATATAGCTGTAGCCGCTGGTTTCACCGATAAACTCTGGCCAGGAACGAATGCTCACCAGGGATGTATCCTGACGGTGCAGCATTCCCCGGGCCTGTTCCATATCCACCATCAGCCGGGGCTGGCCCGGGATCGGCGCGCCAAAATCAGGGGCTGGCTTCACGTTCTCAGGCGTTCCGCGCTCAACGGGCAGGCTGGCGTCTGACCATGCCTTCCAGCCGCCGTCCAGAATTCGCACATCCTTCACGCCCGCGTAGAGCATGATCTGCGCCACGCGCGCGGCGGCATATACGTCGCGACCGTACAGAATGACGGTGGTATCGTGACGGATCCCGTGCTTCGCCAGCATCGCTTTCAACTTTTCGTCAGCGACCTTATTCCACAGCGGTTCGCTTTCCACTTCATTGGTGTCGATGTAGCCCGCGCCGGGAATGTGGCTCAGGAGATAAAGCTTCGGCGCACCCCAGCCAGCCTCGATCACCTTCCACTCTCCGGCTGGTGCGGCAGTAACGGGTTTGCCCTGCTGCAACAGGTGGATCCACTGCGGATAAACCAGCTGTTCAAAATGTGCCAGACGTTGCAAACGGTCGGATTGTTGCAGGGCATCGCTCAGGATGGAAACGTGGGTAAAACCCGCTTTTTCCAGCCGCGTTTTGACGGTCTGGTTGTCATCATCGTTGCCATAGAGCGCAACCGGCATGTCGGGCGTAATCCGATGCTGTTTTGCCCAGCCGCTGAGCTGTTCATCGCTCATTGCCCCAAGCCAGCCTGCAGAGAGATTAAGCGCGGCGGGTTCATGCCCGGACGTTCCGCGCAGCGTCTGCGGCCAGCCGTTATAGAACGCACTGACGCGCGTATCAATTACCGCGCCGTTTTGCGCCCGGAGCTGGTCCAGCGTGAGGGAGTGGGGCATATCAGCCGCCATGGAGGAGAGTGAGGCGAGGCCGCAGATCAGAGCCAGCGCGGTCAGTTGAGAAACACGTTTCATCGAAAAACCTGACGTCATTAAAAGAGGGTGGCATTGTCGTCTCTCCTGAAGCCAAAAACATTGCGTTAGCACATTATTGCCAGCGAGAAATCTCAATCACCTCTCCGCCGGGCGGGATATCTTCCTCATCATGCGTAACCAGCACCACCGGGATCTTGCGCTGGCGAGTGGTTTCGAATACCCACACCCGGAATGAGGCGCGGAGCGTTTTATCCAGTCGGCTGAACGGTTCGTCGAGCAGCAATGCCTGCGGCTGGGCGAGAAGGGCGCGCAGCAGGCTGACCCGGGCGCGCTCGCCGCCGGAAAGGGTCGCCGGATCGCTGACATAGTGGTTTGCCAGCCCGGCAGATTCAAGAGCCTGCTCTACCGCGTCGCGCCGCGCGCGTCCGGCAATGTGCGCCGGCAACGCCAGCATCAGGTTTTGCCCCACGCTGAAGGCGTCAAACAGCAGGGCGTCCTGAAACAGAATGCCGATCCCGCGCGTTTCCACGGGGAGCATATCGCAGCGACGATCGTTCAGCCACAGCTCGCCGTGCGCCTTAAAATCAGCGGATAACGCGCCCACCATCCAGGCGAAAAGGGTCGATTTCCCGCTCCCGGAGGGTCCCATCAGCGTGAGAATCTCCCCTGCCGGGACGCGGAAGTTGACCTCACGTAAGAGTGGCGCAATGGTGAGATTTTTCACGTTCAGCATTAACGTAATCCTTGTCTGTGACGGCCCACGAGCCGGGCGAGCAGCGCGGCAAGGGCAAATACGCTGCTGGTTAACAGCAACAGACCCAGCGCCCGGCTGGCGAGGATCGGAACGCTGCCGCCGCTGCTGAGGGCGACCGCCTCCGTCGTCAGAGTAGTAAAACGACCCGCTCCCAGCCAGAGGGTGGGCATGTACTGGGCCATGCTCACGGAAAAGCCGGTGGCAAAGGCCAGCAGTGCCGGACGAACCATCAGGGGACATTTCACTAACCAGAAAATTTTCGCCTGTCGCCAGCCCAGCGTTCTGGCGGTGAGGATAAGCCGGGGATCGAGCCTGCGCCAGGCCGGTTGCAGCACCAGGAGCATCCACGGGAGAACCCAGAGCATATGGCTCCAGAGCACCGCAGCGTACTGGCCGTCGATGCCCAGCCACAGCGCCACGGCATACTGCCCGGACACGAGGGGCAGCGCCGGGAGGGCAAGCGGCAGCCAGATCCACACCGCGCCGCGCTGGGGTCCCCACTCAAGCCAGATCATGAGGATGGCCAGCGCTGTCAGGCTGGACAGCAGTCCCAGTGAAAGGCTGTCGCTGACGGGGCCGATGTCGCCCCGGCGTGCCAGCATCAGCAGAACCAGCGCACAGAGCACGCCGCATAGCGGCAGTAACCCGCCCAGCGTCCGTGCGGGCAACGCGGTATGCGAAGCGCGACGTACCCCCGAGACGTCAGGCTGGGCGCGCCGCCAAGCCGTCCAGAGGCTGTATCCCACCGCGGCAAGTGCGGCCAGCAGCAGGAGCAACACCAGACACAGCAACGTTCCTTTTGTCTGCTGCTGCGCATCGCCCTGCGTGAGCCACTGCCAGGCCAGCACCGCCAGCGTAGGTGGGTTGCCCGGCCCGAGCACGATCGCCACATCCACCACGGAAAGCGACCAGGCGAGCACCGCCAGCATCACGGCGCCCAGCGCGGGGGCGATAGCCGGGAGGACGAGCCAGTTAAGCGCCTGCATTCGTCCGTAGCCGAAGGTATGCAGGACAATTTTCTGCTGTGCGAGGCGCTTTTCAGGCAGTGCGGCGTAGATTGCCCACAGAACGAACGCGCTCTCTTTGACCGCAAGCGTCAGGCCAAGCCCGATACCGTAGCGGTCAAGCTGCGGCGAACAGACTGTACAGATCCGGTAAAACTGACCGCCTTCCGCAAACAGCAGCAGCGCGCTGGTGGCGAAGGCGACGTGCGGCACGGCTAACAGCCACGGCAGACGGGTGCTCAGGCGCTGCCAGCCATCACCCGGCCAGAGAAGCGCAAGCAGGCTCAGGGCGATAAACAGTGAACCCAGCGTCGCGATGAGGGTTGATACCAGCGTAGCGGCCAGCGCCTGCGGCAGCTGCGGGTCGGCAAACAGCGCCGCCCAGTTACTGAGAGAAAACGCCGGGGCCAGCAGCATGCCGCTGGCGGGAAGCAGTGGCAGATAGATGACCGCCATTGCCGCCCATACCAGCCCGCTTAGCGGGTTCCGTAGCGGCGAAGCCATTCCTGCTCCAGGGCGTTAACCCAGGCGGCGTGCGGTTCGGGAAGCACATCAGGCGTGCCTGAAGGGGTAAAGGCATGAAGCTGTTTTGCCGCTTTCGCAGGTAGTTTGGCACCATCCAGCACGCTCGGGTCACCCCAGACGGCAGGATCGGCTTTGCGGATCTGCGCCTGCGGTGACAGCAGGAAATTTGCCACCACTTTCGCCCCTGCGCTCGCACTGGCATTTGCCGGGATAGCGACAAAATGGACGTTGCCGATCATGCCTTTGAGAAAGCCGAAACTGTAGCTGTCGGCAGGCAGTTCACCGCTCGCCACCTTTTGCTGCGCGTGGGCGGGGTTAAAGGTGAGCGACAGGTTCAGGCTGCCGCTGGCCAGCAGCGTATCCATGCGCGCAGGCGATGGAGGAAAATCGTTCCCTTCGCGCCACAGCAGGGGATGCAGCGTATCAAGATAGTCCCACAGCGGCGCGGTGATCTCTGCAAAGGTGCCGTCCGGCGCGTTTTTTAACGCCTCCGGATGGGCGGTCAATGCCAGCAGAAGCTGTTCAAGAAACGCCGTGCCGGTAAAATCCGGCGGTCGCGGATAGCTCACCTTGCCAGGGTGCTGCTGAGCGTAAGCCAGCAGCGCGTGGGGATCTGCCGGAGGCGTCGGCGTACTCGCTTTACGAGCGATGAAGGTTAACTGCGCGCCGCCCCATGGGGATTCCGCCCCATCGGTCGGGATGGCAAAATCTTCCGTGACCGGTTTACGGGTATCGACGTAACGCCAGTTGGGCAGGGTTTGCGCCCAGCCGGTGAGCAGCAGGTTTGCCTCCTTCAGCGTGCGGAAGTTTTCCCCGTTAACCCAGAGTAGATCCACCGACCCGTTACTGCTGCGTCCTGCGGCCTGTTCCGTCTGGATCCGCTTCACCGCATCGGCGGCATCGGCCAGATGAACGATCTTCAGGTTAATGGCGTAGTGCGTTTTCATCTCGCCGCTCACCCAGTCGAGGTAGCGGTTAACGGCCTCGTCACCGCCCCAGGCGTTAAACCAGACGGTCTGCCCGGTGGCCTGTTGCTGAATGGATTGCCAGCTTTCTGCGGCGAAGGCAGAGGTTGCCAGCAGCAGACTCGTCAGAAACGCGCAAAAACGCACCCGGCGCATAATGCCTCACTTTTTAATCGAAGGGATGTAACGGGAAAACAGCCAGCGAGTGACCAGCGGTAATAACCCTAATAGTGTAAAGGCGAACAGCAGTCCCGGCGACAGAATATCGCGCAGCGTGGTGAGTTTTCCCAGCTCGCGTCCGGCGTTCAGATAAATGACGGTGGCAGGTAGCATCGCAAGCTGGCTGACCCACCAGTAGTGACGCACCTGGATACGGGTTAGCCCCATCAGCAAATTGACCAGAAAGAACGGAAACAACGGCATCAGGCGCAGGGCAAAAAGGTAGCGCGCGCCATCGCGAACCATCCCCACATCGATCGTGTTCATCTGTGCGGCAAAGCGCCGTTGCACCCAGTCACGCAGCAGATAACGGCTGACGAGCATGGCAAGCGTGGCGCCGAGCGTCGAGGCCAATGACACCAACAGCGTCGCCTCCCACAGGCTGAAAATCGCCCCGCCGAGCAGCGTCAGAAGCGCAGCCCCGGGTATCGACAGCGCAGAGACCAGAACGTAAACCGCAAAATAGATCAGCGCGCTCTGAAGGGGCGCCTGCTCCACACGATCGAGCAACGTTTGCTGGTGTATTTTTAGCGTGTCGAGGGAGAGCATGCCCGGAGGAAGCAAAACAACGATTAAAACAAATGCGCCCAGAAGGGCGCACAGGAGACTGATTTTTTTAATATTCACTGAGGATTACAGCTTGAACGTTGCCCATACCGGCGCATGGTCGGACGGTTTTTCCATGCTGCGAATATCATAGTCGATACCGGTTTCGATGCAGCGTTCGGCCAGGGGGGCGCTCGCCAGCAGCAGATCAATACGCAGGCCCCGGTTGTCATCGAAGCCTTTTGAGCGGTAGTCAAACCACGAGAAGCGATCCTGCGTCTCCGGGTTAGCGGTGCGGAAGGTATCCACCAGCCCCCAGTCAAGCAAGCGCTGCATCCACTCGCGCTCTTCCGGCAGGAAGGAACATTTCCCGGTGCGCAGCCAGCGCTTGCGGCTGTCTTCGCCAATGCCAATGTCCAGATCAGTCGGGCTGATATTCACATCCCCCATGATCAGCACCGGATTATCTTTGTTGAGTTCGGTCGTAAGGTAGTTTTGCAGATCCTGATAAAATTTGGCTTTGGCCGGGAATTTGGTCGGGTGGTCGCGGCTTTCACCCTGCGGGAAGTAACCATTAATCACAGTGATGTTACCCAGCGGGGAAGGCAGCTCAGCCATGATGAGACGACGCTGTGCTTCTTCACCGTCACCCGGGAAGCCACGACGTACCGACACCGGCGTATCTTTGGTCAGCAGCGCAACGCCGTAGTGGCCTTTCTGACCGTGGTAAAAAACGTTATAGCCCAGCTTCGCTACCTCTTCGAGCGGGAACATATCGTCGTGAACTTTTGTCTCCTGCAAGCCGATCACATCTGGCTGATGTTGCTCAACAATCGCTTCGAGCTGGTGAGGGCGGGCACGCAGGCCGTTGATATTAAAAGAGACAAATTTCATAGTCGCTGCCAATGCAAGGTGAATAGTGCAAGGATGGTAGCAGAATTTACGTCGTCTGTTATCCGCTTCGCCCAATTACTGCGACAGATAATGCCGACGGTGCAATATTTGCACCATTTCGACGCGTTTTGCCCTCGAACAGGGCGTAAAGGACCGATAAATTTCGCGAGCGATCACAATTCCAGAATTATATTTGGCATGTGCATACTCTTTCTTGTTTTCGTGCGGCAAAGCGCCGCTTGCTGTAAAAATATTCACTATTTATGCATTAATAGTGAATAACTCCATATTGTAACTCATTGATATTCTGTTACCCAAATCCGTTTATGCATTTTTATCGCTGGCTGGCACGAACGCTGCAATCTACATTCACAGTGCAAACACTCAATTATTTAACATTTAAACAACCTTTTATTTACCGGATGAGGTCGCTATGTCTCTGTCAGTTACGCGTGAAAATTTTGATGAATGGATGATGCCGGTATACGCTCCGGCGGCTTTTATTCCGGTACGTGGGGAAGGCTCTCGCCTGTGGGATCAGCAGGGCAAAGAGTATATCGACTTTGCGGGTGGGATTGCGGTGAATGCGCTGGGGCATGCAAACCCGGCGCTGCGGCAGGCGCTGAATGATCAGGCGGCGAAATTCTGGCATACCGGCAACGGTTATACCAACGAACCGGCGTTACGTCTGGCGAAGAAGCTGATCGACGCCACTTTCGCAGAAAAAGTCTTTTTCTGTAACTCCGGCGCGGAAGCGAACGAAGCGGCGCTGAAGCTGGCGCGCAAATATGCGCACGATAAATTCGGCCCGCACAAGAGCGGCATCGTAGCCTTTAAAAATGCCTTCCATGGCCGCACGCTGTTTACCGTCAGTGCGGGTGGTCAGCCCTCATATTCTCAGGATTTTGCGCCGCTGCCGCCGGATATCCGTCATGCGGCGTATAACGATTTACACTCTGCCAGCGAGCTGATTGACGACACCACCTGTGCGGTGATTGTCGAGCCCATGCAGGGGGAAGGCGGCGTCATGCCCGCCCAGAAAGCGTTCCTGCAAGGGCTGCGCGAGCTGTGCGATCGGCATAACGCGGTCCTGATTTTTGACGAAGTCCAGACCGGCGTGGGCCGCACGGGTGAGCTGTACGCCTACATGCACTATGGCGTGACCCCGGATGTGCTTTCAACAGCCAAAGCGCTCGGCGGCGGCTTCCCGGTGGGGGCGATGCTGACCACCGATACATTCGCCAGCGTGATGACCGTGGGCACCCATGGCACCACTTACGGCGGTAACCCGCTGGCAACCGCTGTCGCCGGACAGGTGCTGGATATCATCAACACTCCTGAGGTGCTTAGCGGCGTGAAGCAGCGTCACCAGTGGTTTGTTGAGCGTCTTACCGCCATCAATAACCAGACCGGCATGTTCAAAGAGATCCGCGGTCTGGGGCTGTTGATAGGTTGTGAGCTTGCCCCTGAGTTTGCTGGCAAAGCGAAGCTGATTTCACAGGAAGCGGCAAAGCAGGGCGTGATGGTGTTGATTGCCGGCGCTAACGTGGTGCGGTTTGCCCCTGCGCTGATCGTCAGTGAGGAAGAGGTCAGAACCGGGTTAGATCGTTTTGCGCTGGCCTGCGAACAGGTGAAGTCCGGGGTGTCATCATGATGGTCATCCGTCCCGTTGCGCACGGCGATCTCGCCGGGCTTATGCAGCTTGCCGGTAAGACAGGGGGCGGGCTGACCTCGCTGCCTGCCGATGAAAAAACGCTGTCGGCGCGCATTGAGCGCGCCCTGCAAACCTGGCAGGGGACGTTGCCAAAAAGCGAACAGGGCTATGTGTTCGTGCTGGAAGAGACCGACACGGGAACCGTGGCGGGGATTTGCGCCATCGAGGTGGCCGTCGGGCTTAACGATCCGTGGTACAACTACCGCGTCGGCACGATGGTCCACGCCTCGAAAGAGCTGAACGTCTACAACGCGCTGCCGACGCTTTTTCTCTGTAATGACCATACCGGCGCCAGCGAACTCTGCACCCTGTTTCTCGATCCGGACTGGCGCAAAGAGGGTAACGGTTATCTGCTCTCCAAATCGCGCTTCATGTTTATGGCCGCCTTTCGCGACCGCTTCAACGAAAAAGTGGTCGCGGAGATGCGCGGCGTAATTGATGAGACGGGCTACTCGCCGTTCTGGGAGAGCCTGGGCGAACGCTTCTTCTCCATGGAATTCAGCCGGGCGGATTACCTGTGCGGTACCGGTCAGAAGGCGTTTATCGCCGAGTTAATGCCGAAGCATCCTATTTATACCCATTTCTTAACGCCGGAAGCGCAGGCGGTGATCGGCGAAGTTCACCCGCAAACCGCTCCGGCCCGTGCAGTGCTGGAGAAAGAGGGTTTTCGCTACCGTAATTACGTCGACATCTTTGACGGCGGCCCGACGCTGGAATGCGATATTGACCGCGTACGCGCCATCCGAAAAAGCCGCCTGGTTGAGGTTTCAGAAGGCCAGCCCGCGCCGGGCGAGTGGCCAGCCTGCCTGGTCTCGAACGAGAATTACGCCAACTTCCGCGCCATGCTGGTGCGAACCAACCCAACATGCGAGCGTCTGGTACTGACGGCTGCGCAACTGGATGCCCTGAAATGTAACGCTGGCGACACGGTTCGCCTGGTGCGGCTCTGCCCTGAGGAGAAAACAGCATGACTCTATGGATTAACGGTGACTGGGTAACGGGCGAAGGTGATGCGCGGACAAAAACTAACCCGGTCGGCCAGGAGGTGCTCTGGTCGGGGAGCGACGCCAGCGCCGGGCAGGTTGAGCAGGCCTGCCAGGCTGCACGCCGCGCGTTTCCGGCATGGGCGAAACGGCCATTCTCCGAGCGCCAGGCGCTGGTTGAGAAATTTGCTGCGCTGCTGGAGGCCAATAAAGCAGAGCTGACCCGCATCATTGCCTGCGAAACCAGCAAGCCGCGCTGGGAGGCAACAACCGAAGTGACGGCGATGATCAATAAAATCGGTATATCGGTGAAGGCGTACCACGCCCGCACCGGTGAGCAGCATACCGGGATGCCGGACGGCGCCGCCACGTTGCGCCACCGTCCGCACGGGGTGTTGGCGGTGTTTGGCCCGTACAACTTCCCCGGGCATCTGCCGAACGGGCATATTGTGCCTGCGCTGCTGGCGGGAAATACCGTCATCTTCAAGCCGAGTGAGTTAACCCCCTTAACCGGAGAAGCGGTGGTAAAACTCTGGGAGCAGGCGGGGCTGCCGCCGGGCGTGCTGAATCTGGTGCAGGGCGGGCGTGAAACCGGTCAGGCGCTGAGTGCGCTGAGCGACATTGACGGTCTGCTGTTTACCGGCAGTGCCGGAACGGGTTATCAGCTGCATCGTCAGCTGGCGGGGCAGCCGGAAAAAATTCTGGCGCTGGAGATGGGTGGCAACAACCCGCTGATTGTGGAAGATCCGGATGATATCGATGCTGCGGTCCACCTGACCATTCAGTCGGCATTCATTACCGCCGGACAGCGCTGCACCTGCGCCCGCCGCCTGCTGGTTAAACGCGGCGCGCAGGGGGATGCGTTTCTTAAGCGTCTGGTGGAGGTGAGCGGGCGTCTGGTTCCCGCGAAATGGGATACCGAGCCGCAGCCGTTTATCGGCGGGCTGATCTCCGGGCAGGCGGCGCTGAACATGCTGAAAGCGTGGCAGGAGCACGTGGCGCGCGGGGCGAAAACCCTGCTGGAGCCGAAGCTGGTTCAGCCGGGCACATCGCTGCTGACGCCGGGGATTATTGAGATGAGTGCGACGAGCAACGTGCCGGATGAAGAGGTCTTTGGCCCGCTGCTGTGCGTCTGGCGCTATGACGATTTTGCATCGGCGATCGAGATGGCCAACAACACCCGCTACGGCCTGTCGAGCGGCCTGATATCCCCGCATCGCGAGAAATTCGACCAGCTGCTGCTGGAAGCGCGCGCCGGGATCGTGAACTGGAACAAACCGCTGACCGGCGCGGCGAGCACCGCGCCGTTTGGTGGCGTAGGGGCATCGGGCAACCATCGCGCCAGCGCCTGGTATGCCGCCGATTACTGCGCGTGGCCGATGGCAAGCCTGGAAACCCCGGCGCTGACGCTGCCGGAGACGTTGAATCCGGGGCTGGATTTTACAGAGGGTGACGCCCATGAAAGCGCGTGAGGTTAACTTTGACGGACTGGTGGGGCTGACGCACCACTATGCCGGGCTGTCGTTCGGCAATGAAGCTTCGACGAAGCACCGTTTCCAGGTCTCGAACCCGAAGCTGGCGGCCAAGCAGGGGCTATTGAAAATGAAGGCGCTGTCCGATGCCGGTTTCCCGCAGGCGGTGATCCCGCCGCAGGAGCGGCCGAACGTGGCCGTGCTGCGCCAGCTGGGCTTCAGCGGTACGGATGAACAGGTGGTTGAAAAAGCCGGTACGCAGTCCCCACAGCTGCTTTCCGCGGCCAGTTCAGCCTCTTCAATGTGGGTAGCGAATGCCGCCACCGTCGCGCCGTCGGCGGATACGCTGGACGGCAAAGTGCATCTGACTGTCGCTAACCTGAACAACAAATTCCACCGCGCCAGCGAAGCGGAGACCACCGGGCGCGTGCTGCGCGCCATTTTTAATCATGATGCGCATTTTGAGGTGCATTCGGCGCTGCCGCAGGTCGCGATGTTTGGCGACGAAGGGGCGGCAAACCACAACCGTCTGGGTGGCGATTACGGCGATCCGGGTTTGCAGCTGTTTATCTATGGACGGGAAGAGGGCGGCCACGCCGCGCCGGTTCGTTATCCGGCGAGACAAACCTTAGCCGCAAGCCAGGCGGTTGCACGGCTGAACCAGGTTAATCCTACTCAGGTGATTTTTGCCCAGCAAAATCCGCAGGTGATCGACCAGGGCGTTTTTCATAACGACGTGATTGCCGTTTCCAACCGTCAGGTGCTGTTCTGCCACGAGCAGGCGTTTGCCCATCAGGAAAAGTTGCTGGCCACGCTGCGCGAACGCGTGCCGGGATTTATGCCGATTCAGGTGCCCACGCAGGCGGTAAGCGTGCAGGATGCGGTCGAAACGTATCTGTTCAACAGCCAGCTGCTGAGCCGGGATGACGGCAGCATGATGCTGGTGCTGCCGCAGGAGTCCCGCAACCATCAGGGCGTCTGGCGCTATCTCAGCGAACTGGTGCAGGCGGATAACCCGATTGATGAACTGCGCGTGTTTGATCTGCGGGAAAGTATGGCCAACGGCGGGGGACCGGCGTGCCTGCGACTGCGCGTGGTGTTAACGCCGGAGGAAATGCAGGCCGTGAATCCGTCGGTGATGATGAACGACACGCTGTTCAATACCCTCAATGACTGGGTGGACCGCTACTATCGTGACCGTCTGGTTCAGGCCGATCTGGTTGATCCGCAGCTGCTGCGCGAAGGCCGCGAGGCGCTGGATGCATTATCGACCATCCTGCAACTGGGATCGGTTTATCCGTTCCAGCGCTAAGGAGACGATATGGAAAACTTTCTGGCGCTGACGCTGGCTGAAGAGACACCGGAGCGGCACGAGGGGGAAGGCCCTTCGTTCCACTGGCGATGGCTGGGGCCGGGCGTGCTTGAACTGACGCCGACGTGGCAATATAACCTGTCGCTGCTGCTTTCTACCGGCATTCACGGGAATGAAACCGCGCCCGTGGAGATTGTCGATCTGTTGCTGCGCGCGCTGTATCGCGCAGAGATCACGCTGCACTGCCGTCTGCTGGTGGTACTGGGAAATCCGCCTGCGCTGGCGCAAAACAAACGGTATCTCGTGAGCGACATCAACCGAATGTTTGGTGGCCGCTGGGCGCAATTTCCACAGAGTGATGAAACGACACGTGCGCAATGGCTGGAGAAGGTGGTCACGGCGTTTTTTGCCGGGGCGGGGGAGACGCGCTGGCACCTCGATCTGCATACCGCCATCCGCGCCTCGTACCACGTACGTTTTGGCGTGTTACCGCAGCGCCATCAGCCGTGGGATGAGGCGTTTCTGACCTGGCTTGGCGACGCGGGACTGGAAGCGCTGGTTTTCCACCAGACGCCGGGGGGCACGTTTACCCACTTCACCTGCGAGAATTTCGGCGCGCTGTCCTGCACGCTGGAGCTGGGAAAAGCGCTGCCGTTCGGGCAAAACGACCTGACGCGTTTTGCCCCTACGCATCAGGCGCTTCGGGCGTTGCTCGCAGGGGTTGCGCCGGAACCCACCCGGGAACCTGTCGTGCGCTATCGGGTCGTACAGCAGATCACGCGTCAAAGTGAAGCTTTCCAGCTTCATATGGCGCCCCATACGCTGAACTTCACGCCGTTTCGCCAGGGCGTCCTGCTGGCGGAAGAGGGTGAGACGCGCTATGCGGTACAGAACCCCACGGAATATGTTTTATTTCCTAACCCGTCAGTCGCGTTTGGTTTACGAGCCGGGTTGATGCTGGAAAAAATGCCCTGATCGTCTCCCCTCGCGCAGACCGGAGGGGAAACGAAGAATTAATTTCTTAACGTTAAAAGCGCTCTGGAAGTGTTTGCGGAATATTCCTGGAGAATTGCTTTATTATTAAACGGCACTTCGCTATACTCCTCCACAATCTCTTTAAAATCATCCTGTTGAATATTTTTGTTTCATCTCTCCACGCTTTTTCCTTAATTTCTCCATAATTGGCGAAAACGTGTTTTTTATACTTTCATTGTTTTACCGTTGCTCTGACTAATTGACGATAAACCCCGTAAAGTTAATCTCGTCAACACGGCATAGCGCCGAAGAATAACTGAAAGTAAGGAAAGACATTATGCGTAAATTAACTGCACTGTTTGTTGCCTCTACCCTGGCTCTGGGCGCTACCAGCATGGCGTTCGCCGCCGATACCGCGACCACTACCGCCGCGCCGGCAGAAGGCAAAATGATGATGCATCATAAAGGCAAGCCGGGTATGCATCATGAGATGATGATGTTTAAAGATCTGAACCTGACCGATGCGCAGAAGCAGCAGATCCGCGACATCAGGAAAAGTCAGCGTGACCAGATGAAACGTCCTCCGCTGGAAGAGCGCCGCGCGATGCATGACATCATTGCCAGCGACAGCTTCGACAAAGCAAAAGCAGAAGCGCAGATCGACAAAATGGCCGAGCAGCATAAAGCGCGCATGCTGGCCCACATGGAAACCCAGAACAAGATTTACAACATTCTGACGCCGGAACAGAAAAAGCAATTTAATGCCAATTTTGAGAAGCGTCTGACAGAACGTGCAGCGCCGGAAGGTAAAATGCCTGCACCAGCCGAATAATCGGTTCACTCTCTTAAGACCGCCGGGCTCCTGTCTACACAAGCGAAAACGCTGTGGACAGGACCGGCGGTTTTTCTTTTGCCCCATGCCTAAGGTCTGGCCTTACCGTTGCCGATAATACGTCTGTGAAAATGCCCTGGCGCACGGTGCGTCCTTCAGGAGTGGTCATGGAATTCTTTGATATCCGTAAAATACCCGTCAGTCTCTGGCGTAACGGCGCGGGCGAGACGCGTGAGATTTGCTGTTTCCCTCCCGCGACGCGGGATTTTTCCTGGCGGGCCAGCATCGCCTCCATCGCCAGTAACGGCGAATTCTCCGCGTTTCCGGGCGTTGACCGGGTGATTACGCTGCTGGAAGGCGGCGAGGTGACGCTGGATGCGGGGAGGGCGTTTTGCCATACCCTGAAACACCATCAGCCTTACGGCTTTGCGGGCGATTTGACGGTGAAAGCCGTGCTCACGGAGGGGCAGATGTCGATGGATTTCAATGTCATGACCCGACGGGAGCACTGCCAGGCAAAAGTGCGCGTTGCTACCCGAACGTTCACTACCTTCGCATCACGCGGTGGCGTGGCGTTCGTATTAAGCGGCGCCTGGCAACTGGGCGATAAATTACTGACCGCCGATCAGGGCGCCAGCTGGCAAGAGGGCAGCCATACCCTCCGTCTACTGGAAACGAAGGGGTCGCTGCTGTTCAGTGAAATTACCTGGCTGCCGGGTCATTGAGCATGACTATCTCATATTTACCGGTTAACAGCGGCTTACAGAGAATTTTGTAGCCATCCTGATCGAACCCGGCAGGTGTGCGCAGCAGGGCGGCAGCGTCATCCAGACTTTCAACCGCGCCAAGCCAGAGCCAGTTGCGGATGACGTGATAGTGCGTCATCGCATCGCGGGTCTCTTTCAACGCCACCGCGCCTTCCCACGGCCAGCAGTTGACGCTGATTGAGGCCAGGCCAGCCATAAACCGGGCATGATGTTCTTCAACGCTCTCTTTTCCACAGCACGCCCCGGCGCAGCGTTTCAATGCGGAGCGGAAACAGGCGCGACCGCGGGTAGTCGCTTCCAGTCCTAACAGGCCGTAACAAAGCTGTAATTCATCAGCAAGGGATTGCAGAGTTTGCAGTGCGGCACGTTTGTTGGCAAACAGACCGTAAAGATTCGGTTCATGCGAAAAATCCACTTCCCGGGCATAAACGACCTGCGGTTTTCCCGCGTTAACCTGCAAGGAACACAGCTGGCGGTTGCGGCGCAGACGTTTGTTAAACAGCGGCTGCTGTTCCTTGATGAGCCGGGCTTCGAGCAGAAGCGCGCCCAGTTCACCTGCCGTCTCGATCCAGGTGATCCGCCGGGACTGTCTGAGCATCGACGCTTCGTCCGGCGTACGCAGGTGCGACATCACCCGAGTGCGGATATTTACGCTTTTGCCGATATAGAGCGGCATGGTGTCGCTGTCGCCGTGGAAGAAATAGACGCCAGGCTGTTTAGGCAGCGCCTCAAGCCAGGGGCGAAGATGCTCGGGATATTCGTAGATAGCCGCCGCTTCAAACTCAAGACGCGGGGCGGATTGACGCCTGCTCACATACTGCTCCATATACTGTTCAGGCATACAGTGTAGCAGGTGTTTGGTGGTTAAAAAAGAGCCGGGTGGCGGCTACGCCTTACCCGGCCTGCAAAACTGAGTTACCGTTTTGCTTTTACTTTTTCCAGAAATCATCAAACACCGTAATGGGTGGACGGCGTTTGTGCTCGGTTTTCAGATACCAGCCTTCAATAATTTTTGCGGTACCTTCGTCGAGCGTTTTGCCTTCCAGATAATCATCGATGTTGTCATAGGTCACACCCAGCGCGGCTTCATCCGGCAGGGAAGGGCGATCGTCTTCCAGGTCTGCCGTTGGCGCCTTCTTATACAGGTGCTCCGGGCAGCCCAACGCCGCCAGCAGTTGCTTACCCTGACGCTTGTTCAGGCGGAAGAGGGGGTTGATGTCCGTGCCGCCATCGCCGTATTTGGTGAAGAAACCGGTGATGGCTTCCGCGGCGTGGTCGGTGCCGACGACGACCCCTTTGGTCATCCCTGCGATACTGTACTGCGCTTTCATGCGCTCACGGGCTTTCTCGTTGCCACGAACAAAATCGCTCAGTTCAATACCGGCTTCACGCAAGGCCTGCTCGCTTGCCAGTACCGAACCTTTGATGTTTACGGTAAGAACACGGTCCGGCTGAATAAAGGCGATCGCATCCTGACAGTCCTGCTCGTCGGCCTGCACGCCATACGGCAGACGTACGGCAATAAATTGCAGTGCGGTGTCACCGGTCTCGTCACGCAGCTCGGTGATGGCCATCTGGCTAAGTTTACCGGCCAGAGTGGAGTCCTGACCGCCGCTGATACCCAGTACCAGCGTCTTCAGGAAAGGGTGTGCGGACAGGTAAGCTTTCAAAAAATCAACGCTACGACGGATCTCTTCATTGGCATTAATCGCAGGTTTCGCGCCCAGCGCCTGAATAATTTCTTGTTGCAGAGCCATTACGCCCTCCCTATGCAGAACCAAACAGAAAGTGTGATCTGTTAAAACTAACCCTTTGTCGGGGAAACGACAAGGATCACAGTTTTGAGTGTACTGTTTTACAGCGATTTAGCAGCTTATCGTTGTTTTATTAGAATTTTCCGAAATTCGTCTGGCGTAACTCGTAAAGTTGAACAATAGTAATTTTTATCCCATGCTTAGTTAACACGCTGATAAACAAGAGGACGGAATATGAACAAGAACGTAGCAGGAATTTTAAGCGCAGCGGCGGTACTGACTATGCTGGCTGGGTGTACAGCTTACGATCGCACCACAGATCAGTTCACACAGCCAGTGGTAAAAGACGTCAAAAAAGGCATGACGCGCTCCCAGGTTGCAGCCATTGCCGGTAAACCTTCTTCAGAAGTCACTATGATCCACGCGCGTGGCACCTGCCAGACCTATATTCTGGGTCAACGTAATGGTAAGGCAGAAACCTACTTTGTCGCCCTGGATGATACCGGTCACGTGATCAATTCGGGTTACCAAACCTGCGCTGAATATGACACCGATCCACAGGCACCTAAGGCGCAGTAACCGCGCTTGCCTGAAAGTGTTAACAAACCGGCCTGATGGCCGGTTTTTTTATGCATACGTAAATCTTATTTCTTAGCGCGAAATATTTGCCTGAAATGTGAAGGTAGTCAACAAGCCAGGTCAATGAGAGACAATTTGAGTCTATCCAGAATTATCCCCTCCCTGTACCATTGCGTATACTCACTTCAACGACAAACAATGTTCAGCACACTGCCCGTCAGCCAGGATAGCGAGTCGAGTGATAGCGCGACGGCGGTCAGACCAATAAGAGGGAAATTATCATGGAAAAGAAACATATCTACTTGTTCTGCTCTGCGGGCATGTCCACTTCGCTGCTGGTTTCAAAAATGCGCGCGCAGGCCGAAAAATATGAAGTCCCTGTGGTGATTGAGGCGTTTCCGGAAACGCTGGCGGGCGAAAAGGGTCAGACAGCAGATGTAATTTTACTCGGGCCGCAAATCGCTTATATGCTGCCAGAAATTCAACGTTTGCTCCCTAATAAGCCGGTCGAAGTGATCGATTCCGTTTTATACGGCAAGATTGATGGTTTAGGTGTATTAAAAGCTGCTGTTGCGGCGATTAAAAAAGCTGCTAATTAATTTTTTATTTTTCCCGTCAAAGAGTTATTTCACACACAATACGCCGTAACGGTCGTTGCGGCATTTAAGGGTATTTTCCTATGAGTAAAGTCATCGCTTCACTTGAAAAGGTACTCCTTCCTTTTGCTGTTAAAATAGGAAAGCAGCCTCACGTTAATGCCATTAAGAACGGCTTTATTAAATTAATGCCGTTGACATTAGCCGGGGCAATGTTCGTTTTAATTAACAACGTTTTTCTCAGCTTTGGAGAAGGTTCCTTTTTTTATTCATTAGGAATTAGGTTAGATGCTTCCACTATTGAAACCCTTAATGGTTTAAAAGCCATTGGCGGCAACGTATACAATGGTACGTTGGGTATTATGTCGCTAATGGCGCCTTTCTTTATTGGAATGGCGCTGGCGGAAGAGCGTAAGGTGGATCCGCTGGCGGCAGGCTTACTGGCCATTGCCGCGTTTATGACCGTCACGCCGTACAGCGTGGGCGACGCTTACGCCGTGGGCGCCAACTGGCTGGGTGGGGCAAACATCATTTCCGGTATTATTATCGGACTGGTGGTGGCCGAAATGTTCACCTTTATTATTCGCCGCAACTGGGTTATCCGCTTGCCGGATAGCGTTCCGGCCTCCGTTTCTCGTTCATTTTCCGCGTTGATACCGGGCTTCATTATTCTCTCCATCATGGGGATTATTGCCTGGGCGCTCTCTCACTGGGGGACTAACTTCCACCAGATCATTATGGACTCTATCTCAACGCCGCTGGCGTCGATGGGTAGCGTGGTCGGTTGGGCGTATGTCATCTTTACCTCCCTGCTGTGGTTCTTCGGCGTGCATGGTTCACTGGCACTGGCGGCGCTGGACAGCGGTATTATGACCCCGTGGGCACTGGAAAACGTCGCGCTTTACCAGCAGTACGGCTCCGTCGATGCGGCGCTGGCGGCCGGTAAAACCTTCCATGTGTGGGCGAAGCCGATGCTTGACTCCTATATCTTCCTGGGCGGTACCGGGGCGACGCTGGGTCTGATCATCGCGGTCTTTATTGTCTCTCGCCGCGCCGACCATCGTCAGGTTGCGAAGCTGGCCCTGCCGTCAGGCATCTTCCAGATTAACGAGCCGATCCTGTTTGGTCTGCCAATTATCATGAACCCGGTGATGTTCATTCCATTCATCCTGGTTCAGCCGCTGCTGGCCGCGATTACGCTGACGGCATACTACCTGGGCATTATCCCGCCGGTGACCAACATTGCGCCGTGGACGATGCCAGCTGGTCTGGGCGCGTTCTTCAACACCAACGGTAGCGTGGCCGCCTTCCTGCTGGCGATATTCAACCTCGGGATTGCAACCCTGCTCTACATGCCGTTCGTGGCGATTGCGAACAAGGCTGCAACGGTTATCGATGAAGAAGAGAGCGAAGAGGATATCGCCCTCGCACTGAAATTCTAAAATTGCACGGCGCGGGGCAGCCCGCGCCAGCGTAAAGGAGCTTAAAGATGTTAGATTTAGAGAGTATCGTTGCCGAAGAAACCGCAGTGAACGATTTGGAAGAGGTGGTGATGGGGCTCATCATCAATTCCGGGCAGGCGCGAAGCCTGGCGTATGCGGCGCTTAAGCAGGCTAAGCAGGGCGATTTTGTTGCCGCGAAAACCATGATGGAGCAGTCCCGTACGGCGTTAAACGAAGCGCATCTGGTGCAGACGAAACTCATCGAAAGCGACCAGGGCGAAGGAAAGATGAAAGTGAGTCTGGTGCTGGTACATGCGCAGGATCACCTGATGACCTCCATGCTGGCGCGCGAGATGGTAGCGGAGCTCATCGAGCTTCACGAGAAGATGCAGTAAGTCTGAACAGGCACCAGGAGGTCAGCACGATGGAAATCAAAACCGCACATGAGCAGCAGCTGTTTAATGGCAAGAATTTTCACGTGGTGATTTACAACAAAACGGAGAGCGCCAGCGGTCTGCACCAGCATGACTACTACGAGTTCACGATTGTTCTGACCGGCCGCTACTATCAGGAGATTAACGGTAAGCGCGTCCTGCTTGAGCGTGGCGATTTCGTCTTCCTGCCGATGGGGTCCTATCACCAGAGCTTTTATGAGTTTGGTGCGACGCGCATTCTTAACGTAGGGGTGAGCAGGCGTTTCTTCGAGAAGCACTATCTGCCGCTGGTTCCGTTCTGCTTTGTGGCGTCACAGGTGTATCGCGTTAAAAATGAGTTTATGACCTGGATTGAAACGGTTATCGCCTCGCTGAATTTCCGCGACAATGAATTTGATGAATTTATTGAAACCGTGACGTTCTACGTCATGAACCGTCTTCGCCATCACCGTGAAGAACAGCAGGTGGTGGATGATATTCCTCAGTGGCTGCGCAGTACCGTGGAGCTGATGCACGACAAAGGACAGTTCAGCGATAACGCCCTGGAAAACATGGTGGCGCTGTCGGGTAAATCGCAGGAATATTTAACGCGCGCCACGCAGCGCTATTACCGTAAAACGCCTGTTCAAATTATTAATGAAATCCGCATCAATTTTGCCAAAAAACAGCTGGAAATTACTAACTACTCTGTCACCGATATCGCTTACGAATCGGGTTACAGCAGCCCCAGCCTGTTTATTAAAACCTTTAAGAAAATGACTTCATTCACACCGAACAGTTACCGCAAAAATTTAACGGTAATTAATTAACTTTCGGCGGTTTATCCGCCAGGAATATTGACGTAATGGCTTGCCCAAATAGCGGGAAGAGTACGCTATACCTTGCAGGCGATTACCCTGATAAGCTAAGGGAGAGTTTATGCAAAAGAAATTAAAAGTCGTAACCATTGGTGGCGGCAGCAGCTATACCCCGGAATTACTTGAAGGTTTCCTGAAACGTTATCATGAATTACCGGTCAGCGAATTATGGCTGGTGGATGTTGAAGAAGGTCAGGAGAAGCTAAATATTATTTTTGAACTGTGCAAACGCATGGTTGAAAAAGCAGGCGTGCCTTTAACCGTGCATAAAACGCTGGATCGCCGCCTGGCGCTGAAAGATGCTGACTTCGTGACCACCCAGCTGCGCGTCGGCCAGCTGAAGGCGCGTGAGCTGGACGAGCGTATTCCGCTGAGCCACGGTTATCTGGGCCAGGAAACCAACGGGGCAGGTGGCCTGTTTAAAGGTCTGCGTACTATTCCGGTCATTTTTGACATCATTAAAGACGTGGAGGAGATCTGCCCGAACGCTTGGGTGATTAACTTTACCAACCCGGCCGGGATGGTCACCGAGGCAGTCTATCGTCACACCGGTTTCAAACGCTTTATCGGCGTCTGCAATATTCCGATCGGCATGAAGATGTTCATCCGCGATGTGCTGGCGCTAACCGATAACGATGAATTGTCCATTGACCTGTTCGGCCTGAACCACATGGTCTTTGTCAAAGATGTGATTGTGAACGGGCAATCGCGCTTTGCGGAGCTGCTTGATGGCGTTGCCTCTGGTCGCCTGACCGCGGCCTCGGTGAAAAACATCTTCGATCTGCCGTTCAGCGAAGGGCTGATCCGCTCCCTGAATCTGCTGCCGTGCTCGTATCTGCTTTACTACTTCAAGCAGAAAGAGATGCTGGCGATTGAAATGGGCGAATACTACAAAGGTGGCGCACGCGCTCAGGTTGTACAGAAAGTAGAGAAGCAGCTTTTTGATTTGTATAAAGATCCGAACCTGAACGTCAAACCGAAAGAGCTTGAGCAGCGCGGTGGGGCATACTATTCAGATGCCGCGTGTGAAGTGATCAACGCCATTTACAATGACAAGCAGGCCGAGCACTATGTGAACGTTCCGCATCATGGGCACATCGACAATATCCCGGCAGACTGGGCCGTGGAGATGACCTGCATCCTTGGGCGCGAGGGTGCAAAACCGCATCCCCGCATTACCCACTTCGACGATAAGGTGATGGGCCTGATTCACACCATTAAAGGCTTTGAAGTGGCGGCGAGCAATGCGGCCCTGAGCGGCGAGCTGAATGACGTGCTGCTGGCGCTGAACCTGAGCCCGCTGGTGCATTCTGACCGTGACGCTGAAAAACTCGCGAGTGAGATGATCCTGGCGCATGAGAAATGGCTGCCAAACTTTGCTGCAACGGTTGAGAAACTGAAACTCACACACCGTTAAGAGGAGGCGCGATGGAAAACCTGCTGATCGTCAATGCCGATGATTTCGGCCTGTCAAAAGGGCAGAACTACGGCATTATCGAAGCCTGTCGCCAGGGCGTCGTGACCTCTACAACAGCGCTCATCAACGGTGAGGCGGTGGAACATGCGGCGCAGCTAAGCCGTGAGTTGCCCGAACTGGGCGTGGGCATGCACTTTGTGCTGACGCTTGGGTTGCCCCTTTCACCGATGCCGGGGCTGACGCGCGACGGGCAACTGGGTAAATGGATTTGGGAAATGGCGGAGCAGGACGCTTTACCGCTTGATGAGATTGCCCGCGAGCTGGACTGCCAGTTTAACCGCTTTGTGGATGTGTTTGGCCGCGAGCCCACCCATATCGACAGTCATCATCATGTGCATATGATCCCGGCGATTTTCCCGCTTGTGGCAGAATTTGCCCAACGTAAAGGCGTGGCGATGCGCGTGGATCGGGAGGTGCGCGGACTGCCGGACGTTGCGGTGACGTCAACGGAGGGGTTCAGCAGCGCATTTTATGGCGACGATATCGACGAAGCGCTGTTCCTGAAGGTGCTGGATGCCTCCGCCGCAAAAGGGGAGCGCTCGCTTGAGGTAATGGCGCATCCGGCGTTTGTCGATAACATCGTACGTAAGAGCGCCTACTGCTGGCCGCGTCTGGCGGAACTGGACGTGCTAACGTCGGCGTCGTTGAAGTATGCGATTGCCGAGCGTGGGTATCGTCTGGGGACGTTCAGGGATTTGTGAGCAAAATAAAGCCCGGGGACGGCTTCGCCTTACCGGGCCTACAACATCAGTCGAAATATAGGCCGGGTAAGCGTAGCGCCACCCGGTTTTTTTTACGCCGGTATCTGGTCAATCTTGCTGCTGCGCGACCACACGCGGTGCGCGGCGAGCAGGTCAAACAGCCGGGTCATAAACGCATCGTCAATGTTATCACCTTCGACAATGCCTTCTTCCCCTTGATCCGGTACCTTCAGCAGCGATTTAAACTTCCGCGCATCGCCTGCGAGGGCGATTGGCTTCAGGTGCTTATAGGCTTCCAGCAGATAATAGGCGGCATCACCGTTACCGAGCAAACTCTCAACGTCGCCGCACGGCATAATCACCGCATCAACCGTCAGGGACGGTGCCCCGGCGAAGGTCGCAGCAATCGGCAGGACGGAGCCATCATCGGCCGTCACTTCACCCATGCGTGAGTAAAGCAGTTTGGCATGTACGCCCTGAGTCTTGAGCGCCCTCATGATCCCCAGCACGTCGCTGGCGCGCGGTTTATCGTTCAGCAGGATAGCCACTACGCGGCCTTTGATCGACCCGCCAGGTACCGCGTACAGGCTCAGGGACGGATCCTTCTTCAGCCCGTTCACGTCTTTAGGCGGTGCAGCATGGCATTGCTCGTCAGTCAGCGTAATGCCGAGATTATTCGCCACGCCCTGAGCAAGCTGGATATCAATATGCGCCAGATGGTCGACCACGCGCTCGCGAATGTAGGTACGCACCACTTTGCTCAGCTCGAAGCTGAAGCCGCCGATAATGTGCTGCTGTTCGATCGGGGTCTGGCTGTTCCAGAACAGGCGAGGCTGAGCGTAATATTCGCCGAATGACGGGCTGCGCTCGCGAATTTTTGTTCCGTCCACGCGCTCCTGATACGACTCGAATCCGCCACGTTTTGGCCCCGGCGGGGTTTCACGCGGCCAGTTATCGTTAATGGAGTTCGGCTCGTAGTTCGCCGGGTTGGTATCGATATCCTGGCGATGCATCCCGTCACGCTGGAAGTTATGGTACGGACAGGTCGGACGGTTGATTGGGAGCTCATGGAAGTTAGGTCCACCAAGACGGCTGATCTGCGTATCGGTGTAAGAGAACAGACGACCCTGCAGCAGCGGATCGTTGGTGAAGTCCAGCCCCGGCACAATATGGCCCGGGTGGAACGCTGCCTGCTCATTTTCCGCGAAGAAGTTATCCGGGTTGCGGTTAAGCACCATTTTACCCACCAGCTGAACCGGCACCAACTCTTCAGGAATAAGCTTGGTCGGGTCGAGCAGGTCGAAGTCGAATTTGAACTCGTCTTCTTCCGGGATCAGCTGTAATCCCAGCTCGTATTCCGGGAAATCACCGGCTTCAATGGATTCCCACAGTTCGCGACGGTGGAAGTCCGGATCGCGTCCAGTCAGCTTCTGCGCTTCATCCCACACCAGGGACGCTTTCCCCGCGACCGGTTTCCAGTGGAAACGCACAAACGTCGCTTTACCTTCAGCGTTAATCAGACGGAAGGTATGAATACCAAAGCCTTCCATAGTGCGATAGCTGCGTGGGATCCCCCGGTCAGACATCGCCCACATCACGTTGTGAAGGGTTTCCGGTTGCAGGGAGACGTAGTCCCAGAAAGTGTCATGCGCACTTTGTCCCTGCGGTATGGCCCAGTGTGGTTCTGGTTTTACCGCATGGACAAAGTCAGGGAACTTATGCGCGTCCTGTATGAAGAAAACCGGGGTGTTATTCCCGACGAGGTCGAAAATGCCCTCTTCGGTATAGAATTTGGTGGCGAAGCCGCGGATATCACGCACCGTGTCGGCCGAACCCGCGCCGCCCTGTACGGTAGAGAAACGCACAAACACCGGTGTGATTTTGTTCGCATCGGAAAGGAAATCTGCTTTGGTGAGCTCCTTCAGGCTCTTGTACGGCTGGAAATAGCCGTGCGCCGCGGAGCCGCGAGCGTGGACGATACGCTCAGGGATACGCTCATGGTCGAAATGGGTGATTTTTTCGCGCAGGATGAAATCTTCCAGCAGCGTCGGGCCGCGCGTTCCGGCGCGCAGGGAGTTCTGATCATCGGCAATGCGAACGCCCTGGTTCGTGGTCAGCGCATGGCCTTCACCGCCCTTGCGGTGAGGATCGAGCGATTTCAGCTTTTCGTTTTCCGTTTCCGGGGCTTTCATGCTGCCCGGGGCGGTAGGCTGTTCACCCGGTGCGGAAGGACCCGGTGATGGTTTGTGTGAGCCGTCGGCTGGGGCAAGTGAGTCCATTCCCGGTTGAGATTCTTCAGTCCCATGAATGGGTGACTGATGTGGTTTATCATTGTTCGACATTGCACGCTTCTCCTTTGTTCATTCCTAAAAACCCTATTAAGGATAGAACAATGTTAAGAATTAGCAGGCGAACTAAGCGTTTTCAGATATTGATTAGCGAAAGGAGCCATCTGCGATACGTCAGGCGCGACGGGCGGGGGGAGAATCGGCTATGATAGAAATTTCCTGCTTTAAGAATTTGCTTTAGTGAACCCGTCGCTTATGAAACCTCTTCGTCAACAAAACCGCCAGGTTATTAGCTATGTACCCCGCGTTGAGCCCGCGCCGCCAGACCATGCCCTGAAGGTGGATGGTTTTCGCGATGTCTGGATGCTGCGGGGTAAATACGTTGCCTTCGTGCTGATTGGCGAGCACTTCCGTCGCTCCCCTGCGTTTACGGTGCCGGAATCGGCGCAGCGATGGGCAATGCAGACCCGCCAGGATGAAGAGGTTGAAGAATAACAGCCATAAAAAAACCGCCCGATGGCGGTTTTTTTATTTCAGCAGTGATTAACGATGTGCCAGTTCGGCATCATCTTCACTGTCGAGAATCGTTTTGTCGGTCTGCTTCAGCCACTGGCTGGTCAGGGTACCGGCGGTCATTGAACCACTCACGTTCAACGCGGTACGACCCATATCGATCAGTGGTTCAACAGAGATCAGCAGGGCAACCAGCGTTACCGGCAGCCCCAGCGCAGGCAGAACGATCAGCGCAGCGAAGGTCGCGCCGCCGCCCACGCCCGCAACACCGGCGGAGCTAATGGTCACGATACCGACCAGCGTCGCAATCCAGACCGGATCCAGCGGGTTAATACCTACGGTTGGGGCAACCATCACGGCCAGCATCGCCGGGTAGAGACCCGCACAGCCGTTCTGCCCGATGGTGGCGCCAAAGGAGGCCGAGAAGCTGGCGATAGACTCGGGTACGCCCAGACGACGTGTCTGTGCTTCCACGTTCAGCGGAATC
This sequence comes from Enterobacter cloacae complex sp.6700776, assembly GCF_048284255.1. Taxonomy (NCBI): domain Bacteria; kingdom Pseudomonadati; phylum Pseudomonadota; class Gammaproteobacteria; order Enterobacterales; family Enterobacteriaceae; genus Enterobacter; species Enterobacter cloacae complex sp.6700776. Next base: position 180,225 of record NZ_JBLVYK010000004.1, read on the forward strand.
GATGCCGCGCTGGAACGGCTGGTGAAGGCGAAGGTCAGCACCGGCCAGACTTTGCGGAAATATTTCAGCGGGCCAACGCCGTTCACCGCCAGCAGGATGCCGTGCACAACAAACATGATGCCCAGACCGAGGTACGAGGCAATCACAAAGCTGCCAAGCTTGATGATGTCTTGCAGGTTAGAACCTGCCACGACTTTGGTCATCAGCGCCAGGACACCGTACGGCGTCAGCTGCATGACCAGACGCACCAGCTTCATTACCCAGCTTTGCAGGGTATCGATGGCAGTCAGAACCCGCTCGCCTTTCGGCGCATCGTCCTTCAGCAGCTTCAGCGCAGCCACGCCCAGGAACGCAGCGAAGATCACTACGCTGATAATGGAGGTTGGGCTTGCACCGGTCAGGTCAGCAAACGGGTTTTTCGGAATGAAGGAGAGCACCATTTGCGGAACGGTCAGATCGGCCACTTTACCCACGTAGTTGGTCTCAATCGCCGTCAGACGCGCGGTTTCAGCGCTACCCTGCACCAGACCTTCAGCAGTCAGGCCAAACAGATTGGTAACCAGCACACCCACCAGCGCCGCAATCAGCGTGGTGAAGAGCAGGGTGCCAATGGTCAGGAAACTGATTTTACCCAGTTGAGAAGCATTATGCAGGCGGGCTACGGCGCTCAGAATTGAGGCGAATACCAGCGGCATAACGATCATTTGCAGCAGCTGTACATAGCCGTTACCGACAATGTTGAACCACTGAATGGAATCTTTCAGTACCGGGCTGTCGGAGCCGTAAATAGCGTGTAAGGCCAGGCCAAACACCACGCCCATGACCAGACCAACCAGTACCTTTTTCGCCAGGCTCCACTGTTTGTGGCGAGCCTGGGCGAGAAGCAATAGCAATACGACGAACACAACAATGTTCGCGATGAGTGGAAAATTCATCCCCGTTCTCCTGATTTATTATACGGTCGGTTTTTACCGAACCTGTTGGCGCAAGGTTATCAGAAGTGTGATGTGGCGCTTATATCCATATGGAATGGTTTATGACAAAAGTGATTATATTGTCGGTTTAATGTTCAATCTGGTGATTAATAAAACGATTGAACTGAAATTGCAGCGAGTTGATCATCTGCGATGACCAGCGCACTGCACCATTTTCGGGCAATGTCTGCGGCATCCAGACGGCATAGGCAAACAGCGCCATGCACAGAACGCGCTCCAGCTGGTTGCCTTTTTGCGGCACGAGGATTGGCAGGCGGAAACGCCAGCGGCAGGGCCAGAGCAGCGGAACGCCCGCTGGCGTCAGCATATCGGCGAGGATATGGCTTAAGTAGCCGAGCACCATGCCCTGAATGGCATCCGCCGGGACTATCCAACTCTCGGGAACCTTCAAATAGAAGAGTGTAAGCAGGCCAAATACGGCCAGTAGGCTGTGGGTAAACCCGCGATGACCAAAGGCTCTGGCGATGGGTTTTGAAATCCACTTCAGCCGCTGACCAAGGAATGATTTTGGATGGTCGATGTCCGGCAGCAGGCAGGTCAGCACGGCAGAAGGGACAATATGCCACCAGTCCCCCTGGGCCAGCACAGGGGTCAGTTCAGCGTTTTTAGCAAACACTGCACAGGCAAGTGAAAAAAGCAGGTGGCCTTCCGCCGTCATGATAAAACCCGGTAAACTGTCAATCCATACAGTATAGGGTTTTTATACAGTGTGTGAAAGAGGTGACGGTGTAACTCTTTGTCACAAACCGGCGGTTAGCGCGCCAGCCAGCCACCGTCTACGGCAAGGGTATGGCCGTTAACGTAATCCGACGCCGCCGAGGCCAGAAACACCACCGGACCCTGTAAATCCTCCGGAAGTCCCCAGCGGCCCGCCGGAATACGGTCGAGGATCGCCTGGCTGCGCTGCTCATCATCGCGAAGTTGTTGGGTGTTATTTGTCGCCATATAACCCGGCGCGATAGCGTTCACGTTAATACCTAGCGGCGCCCATTCGTTTGCCAGCAGGCGGGTGAGCCCGAGGACGCCGCTTTTCGAAGCCGTATAGGACGGCACCCGAATGCCGCCCTGGAAGGAGAGCATGGAGGCAATGTTAATAATCTTGCCGCCCTGACCCTGCACGATAAACTGTTTCGCTACTGCCTGAGAGAGGAAAAAGACCGATTTCAGATTGAGATCGATGACCTCGTCCCAGTCCTTCTCGCTAAATTCCAGCGCATCGCACCGACGAATGGTGCCGGCATTGTTAACCAGAATATCGATGCGGCCCATCTCTGTGATGGCGGTATCCACGACGCTCTGAATACTCTCATGCTTGCCGAGATCGGCGCGAATTGCGATAAAGCGCCGTCCCAGCGCCGTGACGCGCGCTGCCGTTTCGTCAGGAACCTTGCGGTTTACCCCCACGATATCGCATCCTGCCTGGGCGAGGGCAATGGCCATGCCTTGCCCCAGACCGGTATCGCACCCGGTCACCATCGCCACTTTTCCTGCCAGAGTAAAAGCATCCAGTATCATACGCGCCTCAGAAGTCAGGTTATTGTCATTCTGCACGTAAGGATAGGAGTCTGGAATGAGAAAAGCAAATAAAGTAAAACGTTGTTTTGATTTTGTGATACAGGCAGCCGAAGCTGCCTGAAAGAGCGTTACTCTCCGCGCAGATGGCGGGCAGTCAATTCTTCAAGAGACGTCAGCCTGACATCCGCGAGGGCAAAGCGGGGATCGTGTCGGCCTTCTTCAGCCGGCACAACGATGGAGCGCATACGTGCGGCTTTGGACGCCACCATGCCGTTAACCGAATCTTCCAGCGCCACACAGGTAAGCGGATCCAGCCCCAGTTTCGCGGCGCAGTCCATATACACCTGCGGATGTGGCTTGCTGTAAGGAAGCTTTTCGGCCGAGGCCAGCGCGTCGAAGCTGTCGCGCAGCCCGAACATCGTCAGCACTTTTTCCAGCATATGCAGAGGTGAGGCAGAGGCAAGCCCCACTTTCAGCCCTTGCGCCTTGCACAGGGCGATAGCGTCGCGTACGCCCGGTAACAGAGGCTTATTCTCTTCTACAAGGGAGATAGCACGGTTGATAATGCGCGCCGTAACTTCGTCGCGATCCGGGCCAACCCATGGCTGGTGGGCATACCAAAGGTCAACCACCATATCGATGCGCAGCCCCAGGGTATCGGGAAGCTCATTACGACGACTGATATCGACGCCGAGGCTGGCCATCACGTCCAGTTCAGCCCGATCCCACAGGGGTTCGGAATCAATCAACAATCCATCCATGTCAAAAATAGCGGCAAGTATCTGGCGCGGTGTCGACATTACAACATCTCCTTATCTTGGGGGTAAGACGAACGGTGCTAAGCACAAGCAATTTAGCATATTGCATTCAAAGATCGGGCGAAAATGACCGACAGCAGGTAGACTTAGGCACAAATAACGCGTCTTTATGAAGAGGAACTAATGACGTATCAACAAGCTGGACGCATCGCAGTCTTAAAACGTATTGCTGGTTGGGTTATTTTCATTCCCGCCCTGATTTCAACGCTGATCTCCGTACTTAAATTTATGTACGATCACAGCGAAAAACAGCCGGGCATTAATGCCGTCATGCTTGATTTTGCCCACGTCATGATTGAGATGATGCGGTTTAACACCCCATTCCTGAACGTCTTCTGGTTCAACTCGCCCACCCCGGATTTTCACCACCAGCTGAATGTCGGGTTCTGGATAATCTATGCGTTGATCTTTATCGCGATGGCGTTGCAGGCCTCCGGCGCACGCATGAGCCGCCAGACCCGCTTTTTACGCGAAGGGGTAGAAGATCAGCTGATACTTGAGAAGGCGAAAGGCCCTGACGGGATGAGCCGCGAGCAGATCGAATCGCGCATTGTCGTTCCGCGTCATACCATTTTTGTGCAGTTTTTCCCGCTCTATATCCTGCCGGTTATTATCATTGTGGCCGGGTATTTCTTCTTTACACTGCTCGGCTTCCTGTAATATCAAAGGGGGCGTATTGCCGCCCCCTCCCGCTATGCCGCCAGGATACGATCCAGCGCTCGCTGGGCATTCACCAGATGACTCCCGCCAAACAAAATCGCCCGGTTTAGCAAGGTGTACAGCTGATAAACCGGCTGACGTTCAAGGAAACCCGCAGGTAACGGCGAGACAGACTGATAGCCATCATAAATTTGCGGCGGCTGTTCAGGGTGCAACGGCAGCATCGCCAGGTCACATTCTCTGTCGCCCCAGTAGCAGGCCGGGTCAAATATATAGGGACCATCAGGCCCAAGCGCGCAGTTGTTCGACCATAAATCACCGTGCAGAAGGGAAGCCTGAGGCTGATGCGAAGCCAGACGCTGCTGAATGTGTTCAACAATCGCGTCGATGTTGCCGAACGCTAGTCCCTTTTCAGCGGCCAGCTCCAGCTGCCAGCCTATGCGCTGCTCGGCGAAAAAAGTCGACCAGCGGCGTTGCCACGCGTTTGGCTGTGGGGTGGTAGAGAGGTCGTTATCGAAATCGAGCCCAAACTGAGGTTGATCGCTCCACTGGTGCAAACGGGCGATCTGTTGGCCGAGAATAAAGGCGTTGTGCGCATCCAGAGGGCGCGCCGGAAGATAGTTCATCACCAGAAAGCTGTAGTCACGATCGCTGCCAACGGCTAAAACCTGTGGAACGTTGACTGTTTTACTGCGCGATAACAACTCAAGCTGATCGGCTTCGGCCGTAAAAATGGGGAGCAATTCGCGCTCATCACATTTCACGAAGAGATCGCGCCCGGCGTAACGTAAATGCCATGCGGCATGGATCTCTCCGCCTGGCAGTTCGTTACGCAGTTCAATTTCACCTTCACCCAGTTGCTCACTTAAAAGATGACTGATAGCCTGCCACATGATGTCTCTCCCATGTTGTCTGCCAGATCATAAAGTTAGCGCAAAACGGCTATAAAAAAACAGGAACTAACGCACAACTGAGCGGTTTAATTTTGTACAGGGCACTTATTGTTCTTTTTTATGCCAGTTTTCCCAGCTATCCACATCAATTTCCGTGGCTTTGTCAGTCACGCTTTCCACCAGGCTACTGGCCAGCGCCTTCACCTCCTCCTGACTCAGCGGGCTTATCAGGCCAAAGGCCAGCGAGCCGAGATCGTGAATATTGCCCTCATCGTCCGTCAGCGTGAGCAGAAAATTCGCCCGCGTGAAAGCGTTGTTGAGTTCATTCAGTTCGGTCAGCGATGCTTCATGAATATTGACGGTTACGACGTAGCGGGTGATATCACCACTGCTCATAATTCACCTCGTTGTTATCCTGAAAGTTTTCTTAGCATAGTCGATAAGCCATATTTGGCGACTTCCCCCTCCACGGGAAGGGGAAGCACGTTCAGCTTCTCGCCAGGTAATCGACAATTTTCTGAGTATCCGCAAGCGAACACAGACGGGTTCCCTGATTGATGGTGGCAGCGCTCCCTGCCGCGACGCCATAGCGTGCCATCTCCAGAAGCGAAGCGCCCTGCGCCAGCTTCAGCACCATCGCGCCAACCATACTGTCACCGGCACCCACGGTACTCTGACTTTTCATCGGCGGTGGAACAACCTGCACGCAGCCCGTCTTGTCGACGGCCAGCGCACCCTGAGGACCGAGAGAGACTACAACGCGATGCGCTTTGCCCGTGCGTACCAGCTCTTCTGCGGCAGTACGCACGTCATCAGGCTGGTTGAGCTCGCGATTGACAAGCGCACTGAGCTCTTTCTGGTTAGGTTTGACAAGTTCAAGTTGTCCGGGCTCTAACGCCGCCTTCAGGGCATCGCCTGAGCTATCGACAATGCAGCGGATGCCGCGCTGGAGCACCGCCTGAACCAGTGCCGTCAGCTTTTCTGTTTTGACGCCCGGCGGCAGGCTACCGCTGATCACCAGCAATGAGCCGCTTTCAATGGTCAGCACTTTCTCTTCCAGTTGACGAAACTCATCATCGCTCAACTTCGCCCCTGGCATCACAAAACGATATTGCTCGCCGCTGGATTCAACATGGACATGCAGGTTTTGCCGGGTCCAGTCTCTGGCGTCAACGGTATCTACGGCAACCTGTTCATCTGCCAGCAACGCAACCAGATGCTCACCCGTGGCGCCGCCAGCGGGGAAGATGGCGGTTGCTTTTCCGCCGAGATGGGTAATGGCGCGCGCCACGTTAATGCCGCCGCCGCCCGGCTCAAACACCGGCGCGCTACAGCGCAGCTTACCTTCCGGATAGATTTGCGGCGTCATGGTCGCAGAGTCGAGGGAAGGGGAGAGCGTCAGCGTGTAAATCGAAGCCATCATGACCTCCTTTTATCATGGGTTATTTTAAGCCTGGCACCGTTTGGCAGGAAGGCAACGTAAATAACAGTATGATTTTAAAAATGAATGCTGACAAAAAACCTTGGCCGGGTATATACATTAAATCGCGTTTTGGGATCGTTCTTATTCAAAAAATGAAAGAAGAAATTATTGCTATGTTATTTGCGGCTTTTTATAATTTGTTACCTTTCTATGGTCGCCTTGTCATTGATCCGCAAGAAAGTTTCCGAGACCGTGACGGTCTCTTTTTATGTTGTACGGACTCCTAAAATAAATGAAGCTTTTGAAGACAGTACCCGCAGCACTGATGCTGGCGGGTGGCGTATTTGCGTCACTGAATGCAACCGCCGATGATACCGTTTTTACTGTCATGGACGATCCCTCCACTGCCAAAAAACCCTTTGAAGGTAACGTGAATGCCGGGTATCTGGCGCAATCCGGTAACACGAAAAGCTCCTCCATGACCGCAGACAGCACCCTGACCTGGTACGGCAACACCACGGCCTGGTCGCTGTGGGGCAATGCCAGCAACACGTCTGCTAACGATGAACGCTCCTCTGAGAAATACGCGGTAGGTGGGCGTAGCCGTTACAACATGACAGATTATGACTACCTGTTCGGGCAGGCGAGTTGGCTTACTGACCGCTACAACGGCTATCGCCAGCGCGATGTCATGACTGCGGGTTATGGTCGTCAGTTCCTGAATGGACCGGTGCACAGCCTCCGTTTTGAATTCGGTCCGGGTGTCCGTTACGACGAGTACACCAACGGCGAAGATGAAACCCAGCCGCTGGGTTATGCATCGGGCACCTACGCATGGCAAATGACTGACAACGCTAAATTCACCCAGGGTGTGTCGGTGTTTGGTGCTGAAGATACAACGCTGAACTCTGAAAGTGCGTTGAACGTGGCTATCAACGAACACTTTGGACTCAAGGTGGCGTACAACGTAACCTGGAACTCTTCACCGCCTGATTCCGCGCCGGAACATACCGATCGCCGAACCACGATTTCTTTAGGTTATAAAATGTAATTTCTTTGGGCCGGGACTATTTTCGGCCTGTTTTTTATTTTTTGAAACTGTGCTTATTTATATTAAACGGCGTTTTGAAATAATAGGCATGGTTTCGTCTTCATAATTTCTCCATAATTAGGCGGCCAGGCCTTATTCAGTTTATTTGACACGATTTGATAAATAATTTGACTAGGCAAAAGTGTGATCCAGATCTACACTTACGGCACAGGCAAAAAACTCGCCTCAGGCATTTCTGCATTAATTAAGTATGAGAACAGAATTATGAAAAAAATCAAAACCGCTACAGCAGCGATGGTGCTTTCCGCACTTTCATTTGGCGTATTTGCTGCTGATAATATGACGCAACCTGCCAGTGACGTTAACAGCCCAGTCGGGATCGCTAAAGCCTCTGATGTTGAAGCAGGCTCCAACATTGCCCCTGGCTCCCAGTCTACCGGCCAGTCAATGAATGATGCATTTGATGTACACAAGCTGGTGGCGGGTGAGTGGTCCTGATATTTCAATTGCCACATGTGATGGAATATATACGCTGTCCCAGCCTGGCGAAAACCGGATTATGACGTACCGGTTTTGGACCATAAATTATCGTAAAGATAGTTAAGATTTATTCAGTAAATTCACGGCACGTTTTCGCTGACATAATATTAGCCCCAGATCATCGCGGCCCAACGCAGCAGCAACATCGCGCCGCAAATAGCGATTAACACCACGACCATTTTCCAGTGCTTAACGGCAAATCTTTTTGTTGGCATAACCCAATCCTTGTCAGTTGATACCCTTAGTCTACCAAAGTCTGCGCCAGAAAGCGCTTTACCCGGGACAACAGGTTATGCCAGAACAGCGGTTCGGCTTAAAACCAGTGGAATCTGTCGGCCAGTATCAATACCAGACCAGCAGCGGAAAGTAGATTCAATATCACAACGGTTCTGCTCGATACATTCATGTGATACCCCTTCGATGTTTAAGGACCAGATCAAGAATAGCTCAGCACTTTCGGATTGCGAGCCCCCGTCAACAAAAGTTCATGAACGCAGACATAAGAATGAGCGGTTCAAATCGGTCGCGGGAAGGTGCATTCGCCCTGTTAATAGTGTTACCATTACGCTGCTTGCCGTAAATCCGCATTTATCTGAATCGGCAGGTGCATGATGACGAACCAATTTGACGATTGTTGGTCAGATGGTTTCGTAATCTACTGTTTAATCACGATTATTTTCTTTGTATATGCTCTTATGTGTGGGGCATCACTGCAAATAAGGATATAAAATGCCTGTAATTACTCTTCCTGATGGCAGCCAACGCCATTTCGACCACGCTGTAAGCCCAATGGATGTTGCACTGGATATCGGTCCTGGACTCGCAAAAGCAACCATTGCAGGCCGCGTAAACGGTGAGCTGGTAGACGCGTCCGATCTGATTGAAAGCGATGCAACGCTTGCGATCATCACCGCGAAAGACGAAGAAGGTCTGGAGATCATTCGTCACTCCTGTGCGCACCTGTTAGGTCATGCTATTAAGCAGCTGTGGCCCAACACCAAAATGGCGATCGGCCCGGTTATCGACAACGGCTTCTACTACGACGTTGACCTTGACCACACCCTGACACAGGAAGATATCGACGCGCTCGAAAAACGTATGCATGAGCTCGCCGAAACGAACTATGACGTCATCAAGAAGAAAGTCAGCTGGCATGAAGCGCGTGAAACCTTCGTGAAGCGCGGCGAGAGCTATAAAGTCTCGATTCTTGATGAAAACATCGCTCATGATGACAAGCCTGGCTTGTACCATCACGAAGAATATGTCGACATGTGCCGTGGACCGCACGTGCCGAATATGCGCTTCTGTCATCACTTCAAACTGATGAAAATCGCAGGCGCCTACTGGCGTGGCGACAGCAACAATAAAATGTTGCAGCGTATCTATGGTACCGCGTGGGCCGATAAGAAAGCCCTGAACGCGTACCTGCAACGCCTGGAAGAGGCGGCTAAGCGTGACCACCGTAAAATCGGTAAGCAGCTTGACCTGTATCATATGCAGGAAGAAGCGCCGGGGATGGTGTTCTGGCATAACGACGGCTGGACAATCTTCCGTGAACTGGAAACGTTCGTGCGCTCCAAGCTGAAAGAGTACCAGTATCAGGAAGTGAAAGGCCCGTTCATGATGGACCGTGTGCTGTGGGAAAAAACCGGCCACTGGGACAACTACAAAGATGCGATGTTCACCACTTCGTCTGAGAACCGTGAATACTGCATCAAGCCAATGAACTGTCCGGGCCACGTTCAGATCTTCAACCAGGGTCTGAAATCCTACCGCGATCTACCGCTGCGTATGGCGGAGTTCGGTAGCTGCCACCGTAACGAGCCATCAGGTGCGCTGCACGGTCTGATGCGTGTTCGTGGCTTTACTCAGGATGATGCGCATATCTTCTGTACTGAAGATCAGGTACGTGATGAAGTTAACGCCTGTATTCGTATGGTCTACGATATGTACAGCACTTTTGGCTTCGAGAAGATCGTGGTCAAACTCTCAACGCGTCCGGAAAAACGTATCGGTAGCGATGAGACATGGGATCGCGCAGAGGCGGATCTCGCCGTGGCGCTGGAAGAGAACGGTATTCCGTTCGAATACCAGCTGGGCGAGGGCGCATTCTACGGTCCAAAAATTGAATTTACCCTGTATGACTGCCTCGATCGCGCATGGCAGTGCGGAACGGTACAGCTGGACTTCTCCCTGCCGCAGCGTTTAAGCGCCTCTTATGTTGGCGAAGACAACGAGCGTCAGGTGCCGGTTATGATTCACCGTGCGATTCTCGGTTCACTGGAGCGCTTCATCGGCATCCTGACTGAAGAGTTCGCCGGCTTCTTCCCAACCTGGCTTGCGCCAGTGCAGGTAGTTGTGATGAACATTACCGATTCTCAGGCGGATTACGTTAAAGAATTGACGCAGAAACTACAAAATGCGGGCATTCGCGTAAAAGCAGACTTGAGAAATGAGAAGATTGGCTTTAAAATCCGCGAGCACACTTTACGTCGTGTCCCGTATATGTTGGTCTGTGGTGATAAAGAGGTGGAAGCAGGCAAAGTTGCCGTTCGCACCCGCCGTGGTAAAGACCTGGGGAGCCTGGACGTAAGTGAAGTGATTGAGAAGCTGCAACAAGAGATTCGCAGCCGCAGTCTTCAACAACTGGAGGAATAAGGTATTAAAGGCGGAAAACGAGTTCAAACGGCACGTCCGAATCGTATCAATGGCGAGATTCGCGCCCAGGAAGTTCGCTTAACAGATCTTGAAGGTGAACCACTGGGGATTGTGAGTCTGAGAGAAGCGATCGAAAAAGCTGAAGAAGCTGGAGTAGATTTAGTTGAAATCAGCCCTAACGCCGAACCGCCAGTTTGTCGTATTATGGACTACGGCAAGTTCCTTTATGAAAAGAGTAAATCTTCTAAGGAACAGAAGAAGAAGCAAAAAGTTATCCAGGTTAAGGAAATCAAATTCCGTCCTGGTACCGACGATGGCGATTATCAGGTAAAACTCCGCAGCCTGATTCGCTTTCTGGAAGATGGCGATAAGGCCAAGATCACGCTGCGTTTCCGCGGTCGTGAGATGGCCCACCAACAGATTGGTATGGAAGTGCTTAACCGCGTCCGTGAAGATCTGAGTGAACTGGCAGTAGTCGAATCCTTCCCAACGAAGATCGAAGGCCGCCAGATGATCATGGTGCTCGCTCCTAAGAAGAAACAGTAAGGCCTTCAAGCAGCAAAATCTGTGGAGCCTTCGGGCCCCATAGGTTTTGTTCGCCTATGTTTCGTTTATTTAACAATGCGAAGTGGAAGTTATTAAAATGCCAAAAATTAAGACCGTACGCGGTGCTGCTAAGCGCTTCAAAAAAACCGGTAAAGGTGGTTTTAAGCACAAGCACGCTAACCTGCGTCACATTCTGACTAAGAAAGCTACCAAGCGTAAACGTCACCTGCGTCCAAAAGCCATGGTTTCTAAAGGCGATCTGGGCCTGGTCATCGCGTGCCTGCCGTACGCATAAGTCGTTAACGTTTAACTTTTTTAACTTAGAATAGATACAGGAGAGCACACATGGCTCGCGTAAAACGTGGTGTAATTGCACGTGCACGTCACAAGAAAATTTTGAAACAAGCTAAAGGCTACTACGGTGCGCGTTCACGCGTATACCGCGTTGCCTTCCAGGCTGTTATCAAAGCAGGTCAGTACGCTTACCGTGACCGTCGTCAGCGTAAGCGTCAGTTCCGTCAACTGTGGATTGCGCGTATCAACGCAGCAGCACGTCAGAACGGTATTTCTTACAGCAAATTCATCAACGGCCTGAAAAAAGCCTCTGTTGAAATCGACCGTAAGATCCTGGCTGACATCGCAGTATTCGACAAAGTAGCGTTCACCGCTCTGGTCGAAAAAGCGAAAGCAGCACTGGCATAAGCCAGTTGAAAGAGGGGGCTTTGCTCCCTCTTTTCATATCGCCTTATCAGAAGATTGACATTTACCCGTCCAGGCTTTTCAATAAGGTCTTAACGGTTTTTACCCTACAAGGTAACGCAAGCATGAATGCTGCTATTTTCCGCTTCTTCTTTTACTTTAGCACCTGACTTCAGGAGGCTAGCGCGTGAAAGATGAAACGAAAAACAGCGCCAGATAAGCCTCCCGATGGAGGCTTTTTTTGTGCCTGAATTTGAGAGATTACGTCCAACAATTCGGTGTCTGCACCGACATAATGAGGAAAACCATGTCACATCTCGCAGAGCTGGTTGCCAGTGCAACGGCCGCCATTAACCAGGCCTCAGATGTTGCCGCGTTAGACAATGTCCGCGTCGAATATCTGGGCAAGAAAGGGCATCTGACCCTTCAGATGACTACCCTGCGTGAACTGCCAGCAGAGGAGCGCCCGGCAGCAGGTGCAGTGATTAACGAAGCCAAAGAGCAGGTACAACAGGCGCTGAACGCACGTAAAGCCGAGCTGGAAAGTGCAGTACTGAATGCGCGTCTGGCGGCAGAAACGATTGACGTTTCTCTGCCGGGTCGCCGTATCGAAAACGGCGGTCTGCATCCGGTTACCCGTACTATCGATCGTATTGAAAGTTTCTTCGGTGAGCTCGGCTTTACCGTGGCGACTGGCCCGGAAATTGAAGATGACTACCACAACTTCGATGCCCTTAACATTCCTGGCCATCATCCGGCACGCGCTGACCACGACACTTTCTGGTTTGACGCCACCCGTCTGCTGCGTACTCAGACTTCTGGCGTTCAGATCCGTACCATGAAGGAGCAGGCTCCACCGATCCGCATCATCGCGCCGGGTCGCGTATACCGTAACGACTACGATCAGACCCACACCCCAATGTTCCACCAGATGGAAGGTCTGATTGTTGATAAAAACATCAGCTTCACCAACCTGAAAGGCACACTGCACGATTTCCTGAACAACTTCTTTGAGGAAGATTTGCAGGTTCGTTTCCGTCCGTCCTACTTCCCGTTCACTGAACCTTCTGCGGAAGTTGACGTGATGGGTAAAAACGGTAAATGGCTGGAAGTGCTGGGCTGCGGCATGGTGCATCCAAACGTACTGCGCAACGTAGGTATCGATCCGGAAGTATACTCCGGCTTTGCGTTCGGTATGGGCATGGAGCGTCTTACCATGCTGCGCTACGGCGTAACCGACTTACGTGCGTTCTTCGAAAACGATCTGCGTTTCCTCAAACAGTTTAAATAAGGGCAGGAAAGAACAATGAAATTCAGTGAACTGTGGTTACGCGAATGGGTTAACACCACGCTGGACAGCGACGCGCTTTCTAACCAGATCACCATGGCGGGTCTGGAAGTTGATGGCGTGGATCCTGTTTCTGGCGCCTTTACCGGCGTCGTGGTAGGTGAAGTGGTTGAGTGTGGCCAGCACCCTAACGCCGACAAACTGCGCGTAACAAAAGTCAATGTGGGCGGTGACCGTCTGCTGGATATCGTCTGCGGTGCGCCAAACTGCCGACAGGGCCTGAAGGTAGCCGTGGCGACCGTCGGCGCGGTACTGCCGGGCGATTTCAAAATCAAAGCGGCTAAGCTGCGCGGTGAGCCGTCTGAAGGCATGCTGTGCTCCTTCTCCGAGCTGGGCATTTCCGACGATCACTCCGGGATTATCGAGCTGCCGCAGGATGCACCAGTGGGTACCGATATCCGCGAATACCTGAAGCTTGATGACAACACCATCGAAATCAGCGTGACGCCAAACCGTGCCGACTGCTTAGGTATCATCGGTGTAGCCCGCGACGTGGCCGTTCTGAACCAGACCGAACTGAACGAGCCGGAGATCGCTCCGGTTGAGGCAACCATCAGTGATGTGCTGCCGATTCAGATTGACGCCCCTGACGCATGTCCGCGCTACCTCGGTCGCGTGGTGAAAGGTATTAACGTTAAAGCGCCAACCCCGCTGTGGATGAAAGAGAAACTGCGTCGCTGTGGTATCCGTTCTATCGACGCTGTGGTTGACGTGACCAACTATGTTCTGCTGGAGCTGGGCCAGCCAATGCACGCCTTCGATAAAGATCGTATCGAAGGGGGTATTATTGTGCGCATGGCGAAAGAGGGCGAAACCCTGGTTCTGCTGGACGGCAGCGAAGCGAAACTGAACGCCGACACTCTGGTAATTGCCGATCACAACAAAGCGCTGGCGATGGGCGGGATCTTCGGCGGCGAGCACTCTGGCGTCAACGACGAAACGCAAAACGTCCTGCTGGAATGCGCGTTCTTCAGCCCGCTCTCCATCACCGGCCGCGCACGCCGCCACGGTCTGCACACTGACGCTTCTCACCGCTATGAGCGTGGCGTGGATCCTGCGCTGCAATACAAAGCGATGGAGCGTGCGACTCGCCTGCTGATCGACATCTGCGGCGGCGAAGCGGGTCCGGTTATCGATGTGACCAACCAAGCGGCGCTGCCGAAGCGTGCGACCATTACTCTGCGCCGCAGCAAGCTGGATCGTCTGATTGGTCACCACGTTGCCGATGCGCAGGTGACCGACATTCTGACGCGTCTGGGCTGCGAAGTGACTGAAGGTCAGGATGAGTGGAAAGCCGTTGCGCCATCCTGGCGTTTCGACATGGAGATCGAAGAAGATCTGGTGGAAGAAGTGGCCCGCGTGTACGGCTACAACAATATCCCTGACGAGCCGGTGCAGGCGGGTCTGGTGATGGGCAGCCATCGCGAAGCCGATCTGTCACTGAAGCGTGTGAAAACCATGCTGAACGACAAAGGCTACCAGGAAGTGATCACCTACAGCTTCGTTGATCCTAAGCTGCAACAGCTGATCCACCCGGGTCAGGAAGCGCTGATCCTGCCAAGCCCGATCTCCAGCGAGATGTCAGCGATGCGTCTGTCCCTGTGGACGGGACTGCTGGGTACTATCGTTTATAACCAGAACCGTCAGCAGAACCGCGTGCGTATTTTCGAAAGCGGTTTGCGCTTTGTACCGGATACTCAGGCCAATTTAGGCATCCGTCAGGATCTCATGCTGGCCGGCGCCATTAGCGGTAACCGCTATGAAGAGCACTGGGACCTGGCAAAAGGGACGGTTGATTTCTACGATATGAAGGGCGATCTGGAAGCGATTCTCGATCTGACCGGTAAATTATCCGAAATTGAATTCCGCGCAGAAGCGATTCCAGCCCTGCATCCGGGCCAGAGTGCGGCGATCTATTTAGACGGCAAACGTGTTGGTTTTATTGGGGTTGTTCACCCGGAGCTGGAACGTAAGCTGGATCTGAATGGCCGTACCATCGTATTCGAGCTGGAGTGGAACCCGGTTGCAGACCGCGTCATTCCTCAGGCAAAGGACGTCTCACGCTTCCCGGCAAACCGCCGTGATATCGCGGTTGTGGTCGCTGAAAATGTGCCCGCAGCAGATATTTTGGCCGAATGTAAGAAAGTTGGCGTAAATCAGGTAGTTGGCGTAAACTTATTTGACGTGTACCGCGGCAAGGGCGTAGCAGAAGGTTTCAAGAGCCTCGCTATTAGCCTTATCCTTCAGGATACCAGCCGTACACTCGAAGAAGAGGAGATTGCCGCTACCGTCGCCAAATGTGTAGAGGCATTAAAAGAGCGATTCCAGGCATCATTGAGGGATTGAACCTATGGCGCTTACAAAAGCTGAAATGTCAGAATATCTGTTTGATAAGCTTGGGCTTAGCAAACGGGATGCCAAAGAGCTGGTAGAGCTGTTTTTCGAAGAGATCCGTCGTGCTCTGGAAAATGGTGAGCAGGTTAAACTCTCCGGCTTTGGCAATTTTGATTTGCGAGACAAAAACCAACGTCCGGGCCGTAACCCGAAGACGGGGGAAGATATTCCCATTACAGCCCGCCGCGTGGTGACCTTCAGACCCGGACAGAAGTTAAAAAGCCGTGTCGAAAACGCAACGCCCAAAGCAGAGTAATATGAACTAACTAAAAAGGCCGCTCACGCGGCCTTTTTTCTTTGCGCTATTTGCTAAACCCGCCGTAAAATCAATGATATCTCAACCGGATAACCTATCGTCTATGCTTGATCTTGCCCGTCTTCAGCACCGCTCCGATCTCCGCCGCCTGTGTCTGCTCGGGGTGCTGATGATTGTCGCCACCACCGTCAGCCTGTGTGCGGGCGATCGGTGGCTGGGACCGGAAAGCTGGTTTACGCCTGAGGGACAGCTCTTTGTCTGGCAGATCCGCCTGCCACGGACGCTGGCTGTGCTTTTAGTCGGCGCTGCGCTGGCGCTGTGCGGCACGATCATGCAGGCATTATTTGAAAACCCTCTGGCGGAACCCGGACTTCTCGGGGTGTCGAATGGCGCAGGCGTCGGGCTTATCGCCGCCGTGATGCTGGGGGGAGGCGAGCTCTCCGCCTGGGGGATTAGCCTCAGCGCTATCCTTGGCGCGCTGTTGATAACCCTTATCCTTCTGCGCTTTGCTCGTCGCCATTTATCCACCAGCCGGCTGCTGCTTGCCGGGGTAGCGTTGGGGATCATCTGTAGCGCGCTGATGACATGGGCCGTCTACTTCTCCACCTCTTTCGATCTGCGCCAGTTAATGTACTGGATGATGGGGGGATTTGGTGGCGTTGACTGGCGTCAGGGGTGGCTGATGGTGCTCCTGATCCCGGTCATCCTGTGGACGGCGTTCCAGGCGCAGCCGCTTAATATTCTCGCGCTGGGCGAAACGTCTGCTCGCCAGCTCGGGATGCCGATTGGCTTCTGGCGCAACGTGCTGGTTATCGCTATCGGCTGGATGGTGGGCGTAAGCGTGGCGCTGGCGGGGGCGATTGGCTTTATTGGGCTGGTGATCCCGCATATGCTGCGCCTGTGCGGTATTACGGACCACCGAACTCTGCTTCCGGCCTCGGCGGTTGCCGGGGCGGCAACGCTGCTGATTGCCGATATCATCGCCCGGCTTGCGCTGACGGCCGCTGAGTTGCCGATAGGCGTGGTGACCGCAACGCTGGGCGCACCGGTCTTTATCTGGCTACTATTAAAAGCTGGACGTTAAAACACAACCTGTAAGTCAACCTGAGGGAATGCTATGCAGTCTGATATTCTGAATACCGAAGTGACTACCATTGACGGCGAGAAAACCACGCTGGAAGGCTACAAGGGCAAGGTACTGCTCATCGTGAACGTGGCATCGAAATGTGGCCTTACGCCGCAGTATGAACAGCTGGAAAACATTCATAAAGCCTGGGAAAAAGACGGCTTTACCGTACTCGGCTTCCCGTGCAACCAGTTCCTGGGCCAGGAGCCGGGCAGCGAAGAGGAGATTAAGACCTTTTGCAGCAAAACCTATGGTGTGACGTTCCCGATGTTCAGCAAAATTGATGTGAACGGGGAAAATCGTCATCCGCTGTATGCCAAACTGGTGGCCGCGGCGCCGACCGCCGTTGCGCCTGAAGAGAGTGGTTTCTATGAGCGTATGGCGAGCAAAGGTCGCGCGCCGCTCTATCCGGACGATATTCTGTGGAACTTCGAAAAATTCCTGATTGGCCGTGACGGTCAGGTCGTGCAGCGTTTCTCGCCTGACATGACGCCTGAAGATCCTATCGTGATGGAATCAATCAAGCTGGCGCTGGCGAAATAATGACGCTGCTGATGCAGCTCACAGGCGTTGCCGGGAAGGGACGTCTTGAGCCTGTTACCGCCGCAGTCAACGCAGGTGAAATCCTTCACCTGGTTGGGCCTAACGGCGCCGGAAAAAGCACGCTGCTGGCGCGCATGGCGGGGCTGACCCGCGGGGAAGGGGAGATTACCTTTCTCGGGCAATCGCTCGTCAACTGGCTACCCTCTACACTCGCCTCCCGTCGAAGCTATCTGGTTCAGCAGCAGGTTCCGCCCTTTGCAATGCCCGTCTGGCACTACCTGACGCTGCACCTGCCTGATAAAAATCAGGTAGCATTGCTCCATGACGTTGCTGCGGCGCTCGGGTTAGACGATAAGCTCACCCGACAGGCCAGCCAGCTTTCCGGTGGCGAATGGCAGCGCGTGCGTCTGGCCGCCGTCATCCTTCAGGTTCATCCGGTGGGAAATCCTCACGGGCAGTTGCTGCTGCTGGACGAGCCGATGAGCGGACTGGACGTTGCCCAGCAGGCAGCGCTGGATACTCTGCTCAGCGCGCTGTGTCGCAAGGGCATCGCCATTGTGATGAGCAGCCATGATTTAAACCATACGTTGCGCCACGCGCATCAGGTGTGGTTGCTGGCGCGTGGCAAACTGATTGCCAGCGGAACGCGCGACAGCGTGCTGACGGCCCCCAATCTTGCGAGTGCTTACCACATGTCGTTCCGGAGGCTGGATATTGAAGGCCACAAGATGCTCATTTCCACGACGCAGGAGTAACCTTTCTTGCACAGCCGCATAGATGCACGCTAAATTACCGAAAGAACAAAAAAAGCAGAGGATTCGTCTGAAATGCGATTCTGGTTTCTCCTTGTTGCGGCGCTATTTCTTGCAGGATGCAGCAGCCATCGTGCACCTCCGCCTAACCCACGGCTTTCTGACTCCATTACGGTCATTGCCAGCCTGAACGATCAGCTCAGCAACTGGCGCGGCACCCCTTATCGCTACGGCGGGATGAGCCGGGGCGGGGTGGATTGCTCGGGATTTGTGCTAATGACTTTCCGCGATAAATTTGACCTACAGCTTCCGCGTGAAACGCGTATGCAGGCGAAAATCGGCACTGAAATTGATAAAGACGAGCTCCTGCCCGGCGATCTGGTCTTTTTTAAAACAGGTTCCGGTGAAAGCGGCCTTCATGTCGGCATTTATGACACCGATAATCAGTTCATTCATGCCTCGACCAGCCGCGGCGTGATGCGCTCCTCTCTCGATAATGTTTACTGGCGTAAAAATTTCTGGCAGGCCAGGCGTATTTAACCGCTGCATAAAGATGCAGTGCGGAGGGCCTGGCGGTGGAAATAGACGTCAGGCTTTTCTTGCGGGTGGATTAAAGTAAAATTTTTGCCCACTTATTTTTGTCAGCATGTGCCTGTTTTATCTAAAACTGGCTATTATTCATTAACCAGGATAAGATTATTTTAGATTCAGGGAAAAATCTGAAAATTAATACGGAAAGAATGAAATTAATCTTATTAAAATCAAGACAGTGGAATTGTGCCTGCAATTGCTCCAGGATGTTCTCTCTCATCTTTAATGCAGGACAAGGGCGATGATTATTACGCTAGATAATGCTTACCAGTCTGAACTTTTACTCCTTCCGGCGCGTGATAGTGCAGGTTTGCTTAAAGGTTTAGAGATTTTGGTTAACTTTACTGGCGTGGGTACGGACGTACGAATCCCGACTGAACTGGTTATCCCTCATCTTTCTCAGGAAGATGAATTAGTGCTGTTTCAGGAAAAACTGCAATTACTCGATACCTGTAAGCTATTTTTTATTCAGCATCAGTTAATTGCATGGATCAATATTACACCTGCAATTGTTGAGTTTTTATTAACTAATGAGAACGCTGTTTCAATCCTTGATCGTTATCCGTTTCTTGAGTTTACTGTTAATGAGAACTATCCAGGTTTAAATAACGGGAAAGACGATCTGACGCTTGCAAGAATGGCGATCCATTTCCCCTTAGTGCTGGCTAACTTTGGTGCAGGGGCTGCATCCCTTAAACCGGTTTATGATGGTCTGTTCAAACGGGTGATTCTGGATAAATACTTTATTCATCAGCGCGTCTCGGCGCTCTCTTTCGAGCCATTTATGCGCGCCATTCTCTGGCAGATCGCGCCGCATTGTCAGTCGGTCATGGTCTCGGGAATTGACGATCACGGCATCTTACAACGCGTGCTGCCCTTCAATTTTGGCGCAATGCAGGGAACCCTGTGGCCTGCCGTCCCGGCAGAACGCGTAACGACCCTCGTTCAGCAATAACCCCTTTCTTCGCCCGTGTTTACGTCAAGGGAAACCCTCTACACTTAAAGCAGGAGGACTTATGACCCTGTCTTTTACTGCTCACTGGCACGATGAATTACCCGGCTTTTACACCGCGCTTAAGCCCACGCCTTTACAGAACGCGCGTCTTATCTGGCATAACGATGCATTAGCGGATTCGCTTGGCATCCCTTCGACACTTTTTCAGCCAGAAAAGGGCGCCGGTGTCTGGGGCGGCGAAACGCTGCTTCCGGGCATGAAGCCTCTGGCTCAGGTCTACAGCGGACATCAGTTTGGCGTCTGGGCGGGACAGCTCGGCGATGGTCGCGGCATCCTGCTGGGTGAACAGGTTCTACCGAATGGCGAAACGCTCGACTGGCACCTGAAAGGGGCAGGGTTAACACCGTACTCACGCATGGGGGATGGCCGCGCGGTGCTGCGTTCAACCATTCGTGAGAGTCTGGCTTCCGAGGCGATGCATGCCCTGGGGATCCCCACCTCACGCGCGCTGTCCATTGTCACCAGCGACACGCCGGTGGCCCGCGAGACGATAGAGCAGGGGGCGATGCTGATCCGCGTGGCGGAAAGCCATCTGCGTTTCGGTCATTTTGAACACTTCTACTATCGCCGCGAGCCGGATAAAGTCCGCCAGCTTGCCGATTACGCCCTTCGACGTCACTGGCCGCACCTGCAAAACGAACCGGACCGCTATGTTCTCTGGTTCCGTGATATTGTCGCGCGCACCGCCTCAATGATTGCCCGCTGGCAGGCCGTCGGCTTTGCCCACGGGGTGATGAATACCGACAACATGTCCCTGTTAGGGCTGACGTTTGACTACGGTCCGTACGGCTTCCTTGATGACTATCAACCGGGTTACATCTGTAACCATTCGGACTATCAGGGGCGTTACCGTTTCGACAACCAGCCTGCGGTGGGGCTGTGGAACCTTCAGCGGCTTGCGCAAAGCCTGTCGCCGTTTATCGACGTCGATGCCCTGAACGATGCGCTCGACACCTATCAGGAGGTCTTGCTGCGGGAATATGGTTTGTTAATGCGCAACAAGCTGGGGCTGATGACGCAGGAAAAAGGCGATAACGCGCTGCTGAATGGGCTGTTTGCCATCATGGCGCGTGAAGGCAGCGACTATACCCGAACCTTCCGTATGCTAAGCCAGACTGCGCAGCAGAGCGCCGCTTCACCGCTGCGTGACGAGTTCATCGATCGACAGGCGTTTGATGACTGGTTTGCCGCTTACCGGGCGCGTTTACAGCAGGAACAGATTGATGACGATACCCGCCAGGCGCGGATGAAGGCGGTTAACCCGGCGATGGTGTTGCGCAACTGGCTGGCGCAGCGGGCTATTGAGCAGGCAGAGCAGGGGGATTATGCCGAGCTGCATCGGCTGCATATCGCCCTGCGCACGCCGTTTGCTGACCGGGAGGATGACTATGTCAGCCGCCCGCCGGACTGGGGCAAGCGACTGGAAGTGAGCTGCTCAAGCTAAGGGGCGAGAAAAACCTGCGGCGCGGCGTGCGCCGGATGTCTGCCGACGTGCACCTGCGCACCGTACCAGCGCGCCAGCGCGTCGGCCTGCAATACCGTCTCCGGTATGCCCTGAGAAACAATCCTGCCGTTGTGTAACAGCAGGATCCGGTCCGACCATAACGCGGCGAGATTAAGATCGTGCAGCACCACGCAGACGTGAAGATGACCCAGACGGGTCAGCGATTTCAACAGGCGCAGCAGATGCTGCTGGTGGTAGAGATCCAGCGCTGAAGTGGGTTCGTCGAGAAACAGCCAGCCGCGCGGCGTTCCCTCACGCCACAGCTGCGCCAGGGCGCGGGCGAGCTGGATGCGCTGCTGCTCGCCACCCGAGAGGGAATGATAACGTCTGCCAGCCAGCGGCAGGCAACCGGTCAGCTGCATCACCTCACGCACAATCGACGGTTCAGGTTGACGCGACCAGGGCGCACGCCCCATTCCAACGATCTCCTCCACCAGCCAGTCAAATCCAGGCTGAGTATGCTGACGCATCACTGCCCGATAGCGGGACAGCGTCTCCGGGTGCCATTCATCCAGCGCTTTCCCCGCCAGCGAACAGCCGCCGCTGTCGGGTTTCAGGTAGCCGGTCAGCAGTCGCAGCAGCGTGGATTTCCCCGCGCCGTTGGGACCGATCAATGTAACCAGCTCTCCCTGCGACAGTGACAGCGAAACGTTATCTGTCAGCGTGCGGCCAGACCGGGTAAAAGTCAGATTTTCAGCCGTATAACGTTCAGCCATGCTGTTCTCCACGACGAAAAATGAGCCATAAGAACCAGGGGGCGCCAAGGATGCTGGTGAGCAACCCGACCGGCATTTCTGCCGGGGCGACCAGAGTGCGGGCTACCGTATCCGCCACCAGCAGCAGAAAAGCGCCCGCGAGAACCGTGCCGGGGAGGGTTGCCCGGTGATCGGCGCCCAGCCACATGCGCATCAGGTGTGGCACCACGAGTCCGACAAAGCCAATCACGCCGCTGACGGCGACAGCCGCAGCGACCAGCAGAGCGCTGCATAGCAGTAATATTCGCTGTACAAGGGCAACGTCCACGCCGAGGTAATGCGCTTCCTCTTCACCCAGTTGCAGTAAATTTAACGCGCTGGCACAACGCCAGATCGCCAGAGCGGCAGGCACCATCAGCGAGATCACGGCGAGCAGCGTTGACCACTGCGCCTGACCGAGACTTCCCATTCCCCAGAGTGAAAGCTGACGCAACTGGGCGTCATTGCTGACCCACGAAAGCACACCCACTGCCGCACCGCACAGGGCATTGATGGCGATACCCACCAGCAACAGACGTGACAGAGAGGTGTCACGCTGCTTGCTGAGCAGGAAGATCACGCCTGTGGCTGCCAGCGCCCCAAAAAATGCCGCCAGCATCGGGGCATAAAGCATCACCAGCGCGGGCAGCGAGAGCGGGAGCACCACCCACAGGGCGACGGCCAGCGCCGCACCGCTGCTGATCCCGAGCAGGCCCGGGTCGGCCAGCGGATTGCGAAACAGCCCCTGCATGACGCAGCCGGCGAGCGCCAGCGACCCGCCAATCACCAGCGCCAGCAGCACGCGGGGCAGACGGATGGTGAGCCAGATCTGGCGTAGCGTCTCATCGCTGCCGCTCCACAGCACGTTCACCGGCAGGCGTAACGCCCCAAAACCGGTAGCCATGAACGTCATGACGGTAAGCAACCCCGCCAGAAGCCATAACGATAACGTGATGCGCCGGGACATCAGGGCAGTTGCTCCGCTCTGGCACGCAGTTGTTGTATGGCTTTCGGCGTGCGGACGCTGAAGCCCAGCAGGGCCATGTCATCAATAGCCAGCACCTGCTTGCTTCGCCCCGCTGGCGTTTGCGCCAGGCCGGGCAGTTTCCACAGATTTTGTTCGCCGCCCAGCGCGTTAAGGCCGTCCTGCGAAATCACCACCAGATCCGGCTGGCTGGCCATTACCCCCTCCTGGGAGAGCGGCTGATAGCGGGTAAAGCCCTGCATGGCGTTCTGCAACCCGGCGGCGCGTATTGCCGCATCCGCGCCGGTCTGTTGCCCGGCCGCCATTGCGGTCATTCCGCCGTGGCTGAGGATAAACAGCACCCGCTTGTTGAGCGGTGTTGAGGGCAGAGCCGCCAGCGCCTGACGCAGCGAGTTGCGCAGGGTTTCCCCTTGCACCTCATGATGCGTCGCCTGAGCTATCACTCGCACTTTTTCGTCAATCGTGCGCAGGTCAGGCGTGCCGGGAACGGTAACTACCCGGACGTGGCTCTGTTCAACCTGTTTCAGCGCCAGAGAGGGTTGCGCCTGGTCGCTTGCCAGCACCAGCGTCGGGCGTACGGACAGAATTCCCTCCGCATTCAGCTGGCGGAGATACCCCACGTCAGGCAGCGCGTTTGTCGCCTGCGGCCACTGGCTGGTACTGTCGCGCGCAACCAGAGAAGACTCCGCGCCGAGGGCGTAGACGATCTCCGTCACGTCGCCGCCGAGGGCGACAATTCTCTCCGGCGCGGCGACGGTGACCAGCGGCAGGGCGCAGAGCAGGGCAAACCAGTTTTTCATGCGGCCAGCCCTTCTGGCGTCAGAGCGTCAATCTGGCGGCGCCACTGGCTCTGCTCCGGCTCGCCTTCGGTACGCTGCCCATAGAGCTGGGCGATCTGAGTTCCATCCGCAGCAAACAGCTCCAGGCTGGTAACGTGTCCGTCTGCCGTGGGCTTACGCGTAACCCACGTCTCCGCGATAGTCTCCTCCAGCAGATGCAGGGTAAAGGTTGGGTTGAAGATGTTCAGCCAGCCCTTCATGGGCGTCAGTTTTTCCACCACACCGGTGAAGATCTGCACGCAACCGCGGTTGCCGACGAAGATCATGATTTCGTTTCCGTCCTGTTGCGCCCTCTCCAGCAGTTGTGCCAGCGCGCTGTTATCCACCTTACAGGCCAGATCGTCACTCACCAGACGAAACGCCTGCTGGCGGCTCAGGTTATGGCGCTTCAATAAGCTAAAGAATTGATGCACGTCGGTCATGGCGCGCCACTCTTTCTCCACCGAGCCTGCATCTGCACCGTCGGAATGCGCGGGGGCTTCGACAGCCTTCAGCGCCAGAGCGGGGTTATCGGCAATGATAAAACGGGTCAGCACGTCGCCCCAGGCGGCAACGTCGGTGTGATCCGTGGTGTAGACCTTCAGTAAAGCGTCGCCCTGATGATCGAAGAACTGAATGCTCTGACGTTCGCCGCGGGAGGTCGTTTCGCTAATGTGAAACGCGCTCGCCCACTGGTTGAGGAACAAACGCAGATCCAGCGCGCGCGGATTCAGCACCAGCCCGGCATGACCGCCGAGGTGCTGGTGAGTAAACGCTCCAACCTGTTCGTGAACGGCGTATTCGTTACGGCAGATGCATTTGGTTTCCCCCACGGACTCCAGCGCTGCCAGAATCTCGCGGATTTCACCGCGCAGCCGCCAGGCGTCGTGTCCAACGCGCGCAAATGCCAGCTCTGCTTCGCTGATGTGCATTAATCCGGCGATATCACGGGCGTACTTACCCGGATGTTCTTCTTTAAGCTCAAGCCAGCGTGTGTAGTGACCCATAATCTTATCCTTCTGAATCGTTGCCCCGAAGGGAATTACCATTGATAACTGACGAAGATCTTGCCGTTGCGGCCATCCTGCGGGATGCCCTGCGGTGACCAGTAGGCTTTGTCGAAGGCGTTCCCCAGCACGAGGGTGGTGGTGATGCCTTTGAACTGCTGCTGGCCTTTATAGCTGACGTAGAAATCATTTACTGCGTAGCCAGGCTGCTCGCTGTAGCTGCTGCTGATGTGCGTTGAACGTTCGACGAAGGTGCCGATCCAGCCCACGGAGAAGCCGCTTTGCGCCACCGGTATATCCAGCTTGCTGGTGACGGTGTCCGGGTTGATGCTGGAGATATATTCACCCGTGTCGGTATCTTTCCCGCGCGTGCGGTTGTAGGCCACGTCGAGGTTGAACAGGCTGGTCGAGTAGGTCGCCATCATGTCCCAGCCCCAGATTTTGGCATTTGGTACGTTATAGGACATGGTAGTGGCCGCCGCAAAATCGACGGTGGTAGAGATGTAATCTTTTGCTTTGGTGTCGAAGTAGCTGGCTTTGAACTCCAGCGCGTCGTTGGCGAGTAGCAGATCGTCAAAACGCAGCCCAAAACCGAACTCCTGGGTTTCGTTGGTCTCCGGACGCAGGTTCGGGTTCGGCACCCAGTAGTTAGTGTAGAAGCTGCCGATAGAGAAGTGCTTTGAGTCGTTATACATCTCGCCCATCGTTGGCGCGCGGAAGGCCTGGGCGTAAGAGCCGAACAGCATCAGCCAGTCGGTTGGACTCACGGTTAACCCGGCGCGTGATGACCATTTATCCGCATCCACGTCGTCGTAACCGTCGCTGCTGCCGCGGTAGTTGTCGTAACGCGTCCCGCCGAGAAGCGTTACCGGCAGGTCGCGCAGGGTGATCTCATCCTGCAACCAGCCGGAGCTGAAGTCGATTTTAGCGTCCGGGAAGCCGGTGGTCGCGCCGCCAGGGTGTTGCTCCTGACGGTAGTATTCCCCGCCGTAGGTCAGCAGGTGCGAGGCGAAGGAGTCGCTGAACAGGCGGGTGCGGTTTTCCACTTTGCCGCCTTTGGTGGTCTGCTTACGGAACTCGCCGCTGGCGTCGATGTTCTGGGCGTTGATCCGCGCTTCGGACCAGTAAATTTTCGCATCGGCGTTCAGCCAGTCGTTTCCGGCTGGCGCAATGCGGTAGCCAAGCTGGGCATCGCGCTGAATGGTGGAACGATCGGTCATCGGGTTACTGCTGCTGGCATCCGTGGTCTGCGGATTTTTCGGCTCCTGCGCGTCGTTGTTGTAGTAGCGCAGGGATCCGCTCAGCGTCTGAGCCGGATCAATTTTCCAGCTGCCTTTCGCCAGCATATTGTTGATGGATTCGTCGTTTGGCGCCCTCGCGCCGTCACTCTGGCGAATGTCGCCGCGATCGCGGCTGGACCAGGAGACCACACCGTCCAGGGTATCGGTGCAGCCATAGGCGCTGGCGCCCATCCCGATGCTGTGATCGCCCGTTGCACCGGTAGCAAATACGCGATAGCCGCTATTTTTACCTGCGTCCAGCAGATCGCTGGCGTCGACGGTGTCATATGAAATTACGCCGCCCAGCGCGCCGCTGCCGTACAGCAAGGCGGAAGGGCCACGTACCACTTCGATACGTTTGATCAGCGCCGGATCGAGGAACGTACTGTTCAGGTGTCCGGTATCGGTGCCCTGGCGTACGCCATCCACCAGCACCAGCACGCCACGTCGGTCGTAACCGCGCAGGTTAACGTCCTGACCGTTGGTGCGCCCGGTGCCGTCCAGCGTCAGGCCGGGCACCTTGCGCAGCAGGTCGGCGGCGGAGCTGGCGGTCTGGTTTTCCGGCGCGGTGGCGTCAATCACGCTTACCATCATGGGGGCTTCGAAGGCGCTGCGGGCGTTGCCGGTGGCGGTAACGGTGATATCGTCTGTGGCGGCAAACGCAACGCCCGGCAGGGTGCTGACAATTGCCAGCGCCAGAAGAGACGGGCGTAAAGACGCGGATTGCAGGTGTGGCATAGCAACTCTCCATAAGAATTGAAAAGCGCTGGCTGCCTGGGGATCACCTGGGTGGCTGGCGAATGTGTTGTCTGGATTATTTAGTCAGGATCAGTTTTCCTGCATTGGTCTGGCGCAGCAGGTAGTGCTGGCCGTCATGCTCGATAATGACCCGTCCCTCCTCACCCAACAGGCTTTTGCTGTCGATTCGGCGATCGGTGGGAGCAGGGGACGGCGCTGTGTGTGTTTTTACTGGCGTTGCCGCGCTGTTATCGGTCGGTGACATAATGTTTATAAATAACAATCAATGTAACAATGATAATCATTATCAATAAACTGCAAATTCACGGCAAGCGTTTTTATGAAAATTGTGTGACGGGATCAAATTTGGGGGAGAGGTGCGGTCTGATGCCCTCACCCCGACCCTCTCCCACGGGGAGAGGGAGAAGGGCACGTACCGTAGGCCGGGTAAGCGCAGCGTCACCCGGCAGGATTTTAAAATCGCGTGTCCACGGCTGAAGCCAGCTTCTCCAGCAGCAGCTCGCTGTCTTCCCAGCTCAGACACGGGTCGGTGATCGACTGGCCGTACACCATTTGCTGTCCGGCGACGATCTTCTGCGTGCCTTCTTTGATAAAGCTCTCCGCCATAATTCCTGCAATGGCGGTCGAGCCGCTGCGGATCTGCTGGCAGACTTCATCGCAGACGTCCAGCTGGCGGCGGTGCTGTTTCTGGCAGTTGCCGTGGCTGAAATCCACCACCAGATGCTCCGGCAGGTCAAATTCCGCCAGCGTTTCGCAGGCGGCGGCAATATCTTCTGCATGGTAATTCGGTTTTTTACCGCCACGCATAATGATATGTCCGAACGGGTTGCCGCTGGTCTGGTAGATGGTCATCTGGCCGTTTTTATCCGGGGAGAGGAACATATGGCTGGCGCGTGACGCGCGGATGGCATCAACGGCGATGCGGGTATTGCCGTCCGTTCCGTTTTTGAAGCCCACCGGGCAAGAGAGCGCCGACGCCATTTCACGGTGGATCTGGCTTTCGGTGGTACGCGCGCCAATCGCGCCCCAGCTAATGAGGTCGGCAATAAACTGTCCGGTCACCATATCCAGAAATTCGGTAGCGGTCGGCACGCCCAGCTCGTTAACCTGTAGCAGCAGCTTACGCGCCAGCGCAATGCCGTGATTCACCCGGTAACTACCGTTCAGATCGGGATCGGATATCAATCCTTTCCAGCCCACGACAGTACGCGGTTTTTCAAAGTAGGTACGCATCACGATCTCCAGGCGATCCTGATACGTGCCGCGCAGCGTCTGAAGGCGTTGTGCATAATCCATCGCCGCGTCCAGGTCGTGGATGGAGCAGGGGCCAATTACTACCAGAAGACGTTTGTCTTCACCATTGAGAATTTTTTCGATGCGGCGACGGGAGGCCGTCACATGGTCCGCCACCTCGTCGGAAACGGGGTGCAGCCGGGCCAGTTCAGCCGGGGTGACCAGGCTATCAATGCGCGCGGTGCGCAGTTCGTCGGTTTTGTTCATGGAATGTCTCAGAAATTTTTTGCTTCATCGGCAGACTACCGGGAAGTGATGGGCATCACCTTAAACCAATCCCTGCTGATTTCAAGTTCGGGGCACGTCGCCCCGAGGATGGCATGATAATAACTGAAACTGGATTAATGTACTAGCATATTAGTACATGCGGCGATTCAGTCCCATGATATCGAGGATCTTGGTGGCAATTTCTTCTACTGAATAGTTGGTACTGTTCAGCCAGGGGATCTGATTTTTCCGGTACAGCGCTTCGACTTCGGAGACTTCCATTCGGCACTGGCGCATTGAGGCGTAGCGGCTGTTCTCGCGACGTTCTTCGCGGATCGCCGCCAGTCGTTCCGGGTTGATGGTCAGCCCAAATAGCTTATGCTGAAGCGGCTTGAGCGCGGCAGGCAGCACCAGGTTGTCCATATCATCGGCAATAAAGGGGTAGTTGGCGGCGCGAATGCCAAACTGCATTGCCAGGTAAAGGCTGGTGGGGGTTTTACCGCAGCGCGACACACCTAGCAAAATGACCTGCGCCTGGTCCAGATTGCGCAGCGAGATCCCGTCGTCGTGCGCCAGAGTGTAGTCAATGGCGGCAATACGCGCATCGTATTTGGTCAGGTTGCCGGGATTCAGCCCGTGGGTACGGTGAGCGATCGGCGTCGGGTCGAGCTTCAGCTCGCTTTGCAAGGGAGCAACCAGCGCCTGCACGATGTCCTGACAGAAGCCCTCGCTTTGCAAAATGATGTTGCGGATCTCAGGGATCACAATGGAATAGAACACCAGCGGACGAACGCCGGTCTGCTGGTAAATGGCGTCGATCTGGTCCTTGACCGCTTTGGCCCGGCTCTCATTTTCCACGAACGGCAACGTGATGCTGTTTATCGATACCGGAAACTGCGACATCACCGCGTGTCCCAGCACCTCGGCGGTAATCGCCGTCCCATCAGAAATATAAAAAACGTGGCGATCGACAGCATTATCCATTTTATCCACCCTGAATAGCGTACGTAATTGCCTGAAAGCATAAATTAAAAAAGTTAATTGCACAGCAAAGAACTTATCTGAATTTAAAATGAAATGGTGTTTTTGATTTTCCTGAAAAGTGGATTTCATTTTCTGATTAGCGGCGTTATTTCTATGGTTTTTGCCGGAATCTATAGGAATCATCGGGTTAGCGAGTGCGGGGAAACTGTCCGAAAAGTTGAAAATTTAAATTGCTTACACGATTCACCGTTTTTTTAGCGGAAATAAATATGCCAGTATAAATACGTAGTCAGGTGTTTCTTACTCCGATCAAATATCACAAAAGGATTGTTTCGATGTCCAACAATGGCTCGTCACCGCTGGTGCTTTGGTATAACCAACTCGGCATGAATGATGTAGACAGAGTTGGGGGCAAAAATGCCTCCCTGGGTGAAATGATTACAAATCTGTCCGGTATGGGTGTCTCCGTACCAAACGGGTTTGCCACAACCGCCGATGCGTTTAACCTGTTTTTAGACCAGAGCGGTGTAAACCAGCGCATTTACGACCTGCTGGATAAAACGGATATTGATGATGTCACCGAGCTTGCCAAAGCCGGGGCGCAAATCCGCCAGTGGATTATCGACACACCTTTCCAGCCGGAACTGGAAAAAGCCATCCATGACGCCTACAACCAGCTCTCCGCTGACGACGCGCAGGCCTCCTTTGCCGTGCGCTCTTCCGCTACCGCGGAAGATATGCCGGATGCCTCTTTCGCCGGACAGCAGGAAACCTTCCTCAACGTCCAGGGTTACGAGGCGGTACTGGTGGCGGTGAAGCATGTGTTTGCTTCCCTGTTCAACGACCGCGCCATCTCCTATCGCGTGCATCAGGGCTATGACCACCGCGGCGTCGCGCTCTCCGCAGGCGTACAGCGCATGGTGCGCTCCGACGTAGGCTCTTCCGGCGTGATGTTCTCTATCGACACGGAATCCGGCTTCGACCAGGTGGTGTTTATCACCTCCGCGTGGGGTCTGGGCGAGATGGTGGTGCAGGGGGCGGTGAACCCTGACGAATTCTATGTGCACAAGCCTACGCTGGCGGCTAACCGTCCGGCAGTGGTACGCCGCACCATGGGCTCGAAAAAAATCCGCATGATCTATGCCCCGACGCAAGAGCATGGCAAGCAGGTCACCATTGAAGATGTGCCGCTGGAGCAGCGGGATCGCTTCTCGCTCACCGACGCCGAAGTGGAAGAGCTGGCGAAGCAGGCGGTGCAGATTGAAAAACACTATGGCCGTCCGATGGACATCGAGTGGGCCAAAGACGGACACACCGGCAAGCTGTTTATCGTGCAGGCGCGTCCGGAAACCGTCCGTTCGCGCGGTCAGGTCATGGAGCGCTACACCCTGCACGCGCAGGGCAAAATTGTCGCGGAAGGCCGCGCAATCGGCCACCGCATCGGTGCCGGTCCGGTGAAAGTGATCCACGACATCAGCGAGATGAATCGCATTCAGCCTGGCGACGTGCTGGTGACCGACATGACCGACCCGGACTGGGAGCCGATCATGAAGAAAGCGGCTGCTATCGTCACCAACCGCGGTGGCCGTACCTGCCACGCGGCTATTATCGCCCGTGAGCTGGGGATCCCGGCGGTGGTCGGCTGCGGTGACGCGACCGAACGCATGAAGGACGACCAGAACGTGACGGTCTCCTGTGCCGAAGGCGATACCGGTTACGTGTATGCCGATATCCTCGACTTCAGCGTGAAGAGCTCCAGCGTGGATACCATGCCGGACCTGCCGCTGAAAATCATGATGAACGTCGGTAACCCGGATCGCGCGTTTGACTTCGCCTGCCTGCCGAACGAAGGCGTGGGCCTGGCGCGTCTGGAATTCATCATCAACCGCATGATCGGCGTTCACCCGCGTGCGCTGCTGGAGTTTGACGACCAGGACGCGAAGCTGCAAAACGAAATCCGCGAGATGATGAAGGGTTACGACTCGCCGAGAGAGTTCTATGTCGGCCGCCTGACGGAAGGCATCGCCACGCTCGGCGCGGCCTTCTACCCGAAACGCGTGATCGTGCGTCTGTCGGACTTTAAGTCCAACGAATATGCCAACCTGGTGGGCGGCGAACGCTACGAGCCGGAAGAAGAGAACCCGATGCTGGGCTTCCGCGGCGCCGGACGCTACGTGTCGGAAAGCTTCCGCGACTGCTTCGCGCTGGAGTGCGAAGCGGTAAAACGCGTGCGCAACGACATGGGGTTGACCAACGTGGAAATCATGATCCCGTTCGTCCGTACCGTGGATCAGGCGAAAGCGGTCGTGGATGAGCTGGCGCGTCAGGGGCTGAAGCGCGGCGAGAACGGGCTGAAGATCATCATGATGTGTGAAATTCCGTCCAACGCCCTGCTGGCCGAGCAGTTCCTGGAGCACTTCGACGGCTTCTCCATTGGTTCGAATGATATGACGCAGCTGGCGCTCGGCCTGGACCGCGACTCCGGCGTCGTTTCTGAGCTGTTTGATGAGCGTAACGAGGCGGTGAAAGCGCTGCTCTCCATGGCCATCCGTGCGGCGAAGAAACAGGGTAAATATGTCGGGATCTGCGGGCAGGGTCCCTCTGACCATGAAGACTTTGCGGCCTGGCTGATGGATGAGGGGATTGATAGCCTCTCCCTGAACCCGGACACCGTGGTGCAAACCTGGCTGAGCCTGGCAGAGCTTAACAAGTAAAACCTGCATAACCTGAAAAAGGCGAGGATATCTGTCCTCGCCTTTTTTTATTTTCCTGCGAATATGCTCACCATCACAAATAAAGCAAAAAACCAAATATCATAATTTATCTGTTAATTTAGACAATTGTTAGTGGGCAGGGCGTTGCTAATACTTGAGCCTTACCGTGTACATCCGTCGGGATGATGCGCGACTGGTTGAAATACGTTTTAACCTGATAAAAAGGCAAATAACAATGACAATCTCCTCTGTATTACGTACCAAAGATAAAATAGGTTATGGCCTCGGTGATATGGCCAGCGCGCTGGTCTGGCAAACGGCAACGTTATTTCTCGCGTTTTTCTATACGGACGTATTCGGTTTGCCGGCGGCCATTATGGGCACCATGTTTTTAGTGGTGCGCGTGATCGATGCGTTTGTCGATCCGTGCATTGGCGCGCTGGTGGACCGTACTCAGACCCGCCACGGTCGTTTTCGTCCCTGGCTGCTCTGGTTTGCCATTCCGTTTGGCGTGAGCTGCCTGATTACCTTCTACGTACCGGATGCCGGGCAGACGGCGAAAATTGTCTATGCTTGCGTAACCTATGCCATCCTGAGCCTGATCTACTCCGCGATTAACGTTCCATACTGCGCCATGCCCGGCGCGCTGACGCTCGACCCGCGCGAGCGCCACTCGCTGCAATCCTGGCGCTTTGGCCTGTCGTTTATCGGCGGGTTGATTGTAACGGTCATCGCGCTGCCGCTGGTCTCATTATTAGGTCAGGGGAATGTGCAAAAAGGTTATTTCTATGCCATGAGCCTGATGGGGCTGCTGGGTATTATTTTATTCTTCTGCTGCTTCTTTATGACCCGGGAGCGTTACTCGCCACGCAATGACACCTCCGGCTCGATGCTGACGGATTTAAAACTGCTGGCCGCCAACAGCCAGTGGCGAATTGTTTTTCTGTTTAATATTTTACTGTTAACCGCCGTCGTGACGCGTGGCTCTGCGACCATGTATTACGTTAACTATGTTCTGTTACGCCCTGAACTGGTCTTTGCCTTTATTGTTTCCGGCATGGTGGCATCCTTAAGCGGCGCATTATTATCTGAACGCCTGCTGGGGAAATTTGATCGCGTACGTGCCTATCAGTGGACCATTATTTCTTTCGTTATTTTTGGCGCGTTGATTTTCTTCATTCCTCCTTCGCAGGTGTGGCTGATATTCGGTCTGAATATTGTGTTTAGTTTTATTCAGAACCTGACCACGCCGCTGCAATGGACCATGTTCTCCGATGTGGTGGACTACGAAGAACACCGCAGCGGCCGCCGTCTGGACGGGCTGGTCTTTTCTACCGCCCTGTTTGCCATCAAGTTTGGGTTGGCGCTGGGTGGGGCGGTAGTCGGTTGGGTGCTGGGCATGGTGGATTACGCGCCCGGACAGGCAAACCAGGCGCCTCACGTCCTCGCAACCATCAATGCCCTGTTCACCCTGATCCCCTGCGCGCTGTTCCTCTGCATGGTGGCGCTCCTTGCTATCTACAAACTCAACAGCCGACTGGTGGATTCCATTGCCCGTGAGCTGGCCAGCAAGCGAGACATTCGAAACGATGCGGGGCAGCTCAGCCCGGTAACCCAATCCGCACTACAGGAGTAAACCATGACTGTGATCTACAAGGACGCGGGACGTCCCGTACACGAACGTGTCGCTGATTTACTGGCGCGTATGACGCCGGAAGAGAAATTTGCCCAGATGCACGCGTACTGGCTGATCCTCGATGAACACGGCAACCACCGCGAACGCAGCGATTTGAGCGATGAGTTCGCCGGCGTGAGCGAACAGGCGTCCCTCAGCGAAAGGCTGAAGCTGGGCGTCGGGCAGATCACCCGTCCGCTCGGCACGCACATTGTTGATGCAAAAACCGGCGTGCGTGCCGCTAACCGCCTGCAACGTATGATGATGGAGGAGACCCGGCTCGGCATTCCGGCGCTGTTTCATGAGGAGTGTCTGGTGGGGCTGCTGTGCAAAGATGCAACCCTGTTCCCGTCGTCGCTGAACTACGGTTCCACCTGGGACCCGGCGCTGGTGCAGCGCGCGGCGGAGCAGATTGGCAACGAGGCCCGGTCTGTCGGGTGCCAGCAGGGGCTGGCCCCGGTGCTGGATGTCTCGCGCGATGTGCGCTGGGGACGGACGGAAGAGACCTTTGGGGAAGATCCGTGGCTGGTAGGGGTGATGGCGACGGCGTACGTGAAGGGGTTGCAGGGCGATAAGCGCGATCTGCTGGCGACCCTGAAACATTACGTGGGGCACTCCTTCAGCGAAGGGGCGCGCAACCATGCGCCGGTCCATCTGGGTTTCAGCGAGCTAAACGATACCTTCCTGCTACCGTTTGAGATGGCGGTGAAGCTGGCCAACGCCGGTTCGGTGATGCCAGCCTATCATGACATCGATAATCAGCCAGGGCACAGCGACCATTTCCTGCTCACCACCGTGCTGCGTGATCAGTGGGGCTTCGACGGCATTATTGTCGCGGATTACGGCGGCGTCAGCCTGCTGCACCAGCACCACGGGATTTCTCACGATCCAGCAGAATCGGCGGCGCTGGCGTTTAACGCCGGGCTGGACGTGGAATTGCCGAAGGATGACTGCGCGCGTCATCTGGCGGAAGCGGTAGAGCGTGGGCTTATCTCAATGGCGAAAGTGGATGAGATTGTGGCGCGCGTGCTAAGTGAAAAATTCCGTCTCGGGCTGTTTGAAAAACCGTACGCCGACGAAAAAGGTATCGATTTGCAGAATGAGGCGACCCGGCAGGTGGCGCGCGAGGTGGCAACAAAATCGATCACGCTGCTGGAAAATAACGGCATTTTGCCCCTCGGCGGAAAACCCCGTGTAGCGGTAGTGGGGCCGACGGCGGACGATCCGCTGGCGTTGCTGAGCGGCTACAGCTTCCCGGTTCACCTGATCATCAGCGATATGGTTGAAGAGACCTCGCAGGTGACAACCCCGCGCGCGGCGCTGGAACAGTACCTTGGTGCATCGCAGATACGTTACGCCAAAGGGTGCCACATTATCGAAAAACGGATGGCGGGTGCGCCGGTGTTCCCGGACGACAGCGGCGGTAAACCGATGCAGCAATCGCCGGTTTCACAACGCACGGATTTGATCCCCGAAGCCGTGAGCGCGGCAAAAGAGAGTGACGTGGTGGTGGCCTGCGTGGGCGACCTCGCCGGGCTATTCCAGAGCGGCACCGTGGGGGAAGGATCGGATACCGATTCGCTGAATCTGCCGGGCGTGCAGCAACAGCTGCTGGAGGAGCTGGTGGCAACCGGCAAGCCGGTAATTGTCGTCATGACGGGCGGGCGTCCTTATAACCTTCAGGGGCTGGAAGAGAAGGTGGCCGCGCTGATGATGGCCTGGGCGCCGGGGCAGGAAGGGGGCTGGGCGATTGCCGATATCTTAACCGGCCGCGCGGAGCCGCAGGGCAGGCTGGTAGTCAGCGTGCCGAAAAACGCCGGGGCGATGCCGTACTACTATAACCACAAGCTGAAAAGCGGCGGCACGCCGTTTGCGTTCCATTTCGGCGCACTTTACCCGTTCGGTTACGGTCTTGGCTGGACGCAGTTTCGCTGGAGTGCGGCGCGTCTCGCTGAAAGCCACGTCCCGGTCGACGGAGAGGTGGTGTTAAGCGTCGAAGTCAGCAACATCGGGGAGCGCAGCGGCAGCGAAGTAATACAGGTGTACGTGCGTGACAAAGTCGCGACGCAGGTTCGTCCGCTTCAGGAGCTGAAAGCGTTTCAACGCGTTACGCTTTCACCGGGAGAAACCGCCACCCTGACCTTTACCTTGCCGGTGGAGATGTTTAATTTCACCCGCCGGGACGGGAAGCGAATTGTCGAGCCAGGTGAATTTGAGCTACAGGTTGGCGCGTCCTCGGCGGATATTCGCGAGGTGGTGAACGTGCAGGTGACCGGGGAGACGCGGGTGCTGGAGGGGGAATGGCAGATGTTGAGTAGGAGTGAAATTTGTAAAAATTAATATTCAGGACTCGCCTGGCCACAAAGGCGAGTCCTCTTTCAAGCAATTAAAAGAAGAAAATGAACTTACAAAGCACTAATAACTTAAAAAAATAGTTCGCATAAGAATAGTCTTAGCCGCCTTGCTCTGAGCCTGGAACTGATATAGCTACTCCTCACCGTCTGCTGGTTGCAGGACTGCGCCAGATAGCCTGATAGGTTTGATGAGCTATAAAAGATGAAATTTAAATGAAGATACGGACTCTGTCTGATTTAAGTTCCCTGTGCAACGGCTACATGACAACGCAATGCAGGGAAAACGAAGACCTACAGTGCATAGCGTCAGAACTCAGGATTCAATAAGTAACTGGAGAGGTTAAGTGGTTGTAGATATTTCGGTGTTATTCATCATTCTTTTAATGATTGTGTGCGCCCTGATTTATCGCCTTTCTGTCATGGAAGATAAGTTGTTAGCAATGGAGTTAAGACACGCTACGGAAGTCAACGCAGCGCGTAGAGAAGGGTATATAAACTGCATGAATCTTCATGCTCAGGTTGAAAAAAGTATAAAAGATAAAGCTAAATGATGGCGTTTTTAGGAACGCCAATTGGCTGTTGGTACGAGAAAGATATTCAGTTGATAGTGAAATGGCATATGCTTATGACGAATGGAACTAAACAGTAAAACTCTTTCATCGCTATTCATCCGTCTGTAATGAACGGTTGTTTCGTTTAAAACACGCCTAAATCCTGTGCGCTCAGCATAAGGTAAATAAAAAAAAAGCCCATCGTGGGAGATGGGCAAAGACTACACACAGCAATTCGTTGTTTCACTCAGGGGATTTCCATGCTTATAAATCAAGGTGTTGATTTATAACCGTGTCTTAATAGTAGGCATGCCAACTTTATGAGTCGATCGGATTCGTCTCAATAGTTAAAGGGAGGTAAAGATTTCTTGAAGAGAATGACGGTTTTAGGCATGAAAAGGCGGGTCTGACCAGTGCGCAGAGAATAAATAGTTTAGCAACGTTTAAGTATTCCTGCGAAGAGTGTAGGCCGGGTAAGCGTTAGCGCCACCCGGCAAAGGTTATTACTGCGCGTTCTTATCTTCCAGCTCTTCAAGTTCGCTTAAGATGAGGTCCGGATCGGTTCCGGGTGGCGGCACTTCATGCACCCAGGCAGAGAAGAGACGCCAGGTTACCGCAAGCAGCACCGGACCGATAAACAGGCCAATCATGCCGAAGGCAATCAACCCCCCGATCACCCCGGACAGGATCAGAATCAGCGGCAGATCAGCGCCCATGCGGATGAGGAGAGGACGAATCACGTTATCCATGGTGCCCACCACGCAACTCCAGACCAGCAGCACCGTGCCCCAGGTCGTGTCCCCCGTCCAGTAAAGCCAGATAATGCAGGGAACCAGCACCAGCAGCGGACCAAGCTGTGCCAGACAGGTCATCAGCATGACAACGGTGAAAATGGTGGCATAAGGTACGCCGGAAACCGCCAGCCCGATACCGCCAAGCACCGCCTGCACCAGCGCTGTGACCACCACGCCGAGCGCCACCGCGCGAACGGCCTGGGCTGCCAGCAGCACGGCCGCATCGCCGCGTTTACCTGCCAGCCGGGTGGCGAAATGGCGTACCCCCAGCGCAACCTGCTCGCCGCGCCAGTACAGCAGGGCGCTGAAGACCAGCATCAACGTACAGTGCATCATGAAGCGACCAATATGTGCAGCCTGCCCGACAAACCAGGTGGTGGTTGTGCCGATGTACGGGCGCACTTTGGCCATCAGGGCGCTACCGCCCATCTCCAGCAGGCTGTGCCAGCCGCTGTATAGTTTTGCGCCCACAACAGGAATGCTGTTCAGCCACGCGAGATCCGGCAGCGTCATGTCACCGCTGGTGACCGCGCGAATAACCGGGCCGCTGCTGTCAACCAGGCTGTTAACCAGCAGCGCAATGGGAATAATAAACAGCAGGAACAGCAGCAGCGTCATCACCAGCACGGCAAGGCCGCGGCGACCAAACAGCAGTTTCTGCAAACGTAAGAGTAAAGGCCAGGTTGCGACCACGACGGTCGCGGCCCAGGCAAATCCGAGCACGAAAGGACGAACAATCCACAGACACGCAATAATCATAATGGCTAAGAACAGCACCGACAGCAGTATCTGTGCGACATCCCTGGGCTGACGAAGATTGACCATAAACGAAACTTTCCTTAAATGAACACCAGCAAGGCTGATGGGAATATAAACCGCATCTCTCTAATCATTAGTGATTTCAGCGATTTTTGACAGGCGGATTTTGCCCGTAATTCTACGAAGCACATAAGAAAAAAATGTGATAAAACTTTCCAGACACAACGCAAACGATTTCACACTATTCTCATTAGGGTCGACAGCAATGATCCCACAGATTTCTCAGGCACCGGGCGTCGTTCAACTGGTGCTTAATTTTTTGCAGGCACTGGAGCAACAGGGTTTTACAGGTGATACCGCCACCGATTTTGCCGACAGGCTGACGATGGCAACCGATAACAGTATTTACCAGCTTCTTCCCGATGCTGTCGTTTTTCCGCGCTCTACCGCCGATGTGGCCCTCATCGCCCGTCTGGCGTCGCAGGAGCGTTTCAGCTCCCTGGTCTTTACCCCGCGCGGCGGCGGGACGGGCACCAATGGGCAGGCGCTGAACCAGGGCATCATCGTTGATATGTCCCGCTATATGAATCGCATCATTGAGATCAACCCGGAAGAGGGGTGGGTGCGTGTGGAAGCGGGGGTAATCAAAGATCAGCTGAATCAGTTTTTAAAACCGTATGGCTATTTTTTTGCGCCCGAGCTTTCCACCAGTAACCGCGCAACCCTTGGCGGGATGATCAACACCGATGCCTCAGGGCAGGGCTCGCTGGTCTACGGCAAAACCTCCGATCACGTCATGGGTGTGCGGGCGGTGCTGCTGGGGGGCGATATTCTCGATACCCAGCCGTTGCCGGTCGAACTGGCTGAAACGCTGGCAAAAGAGAGCACCACCAGCGGACGGATTTATCGCACCGTGCTGGAGCGCTGCCGCGAAAATCGCGAACTGATCCTCGACAAATTCCCGAAGCTCAATCGCTTCCTGACGGGCTACGATCTGCGCCATGTCTTTAATGACGATCTGAGCCAGTTCGATCTTACCCGCGTACTGACCGGGTCAGAAGGGACGCTGGCCTTTATCACCGAAGCGCGTCTGGATATCACCCCGCTGCCGAAGGTGCGCCGTCTGGTGAACGTCAAATACAACTCCTTTGACTCCGCGCTGCGTAATGCCCCGTTTATGGTGGAGGCGCGGGCGCTGTCGGTGGAAACCGTTGATTCAAAAGTACTGAACCTGGCCCGGGAAGATATTGTCTGGCATTCGGTGAGCGAACTGATTACCGACGTGCCGGATAAAGAGATGCTCGGTCTGAACATCGTCGAGTTCGCCGGGGATGACGCAGAGCTGATTGAGAGCCAGGTGAGCACGCTCTGCCAGCGTCTGGATGAGCTGATTGCACAGGGGGAAGGCGGCGTCATTGGCTGGCAGCTGTGTAACGACCTCTCCGGCATCGAGCGAATCTACGCGATGCGTAAAAAGGCGGTGGGGCTGCTCGGTAACGCGAAAGGGGCGGCGAAGCCGATTCCCTTTGCGGAAGATACCTGCGTGCCGCCGGAGCATCTGGCGGATTATATTGTGGAGTTTCGTGCGTTGCTCGACAGCCATGGTCTGAGCTATGGCATGTTCGGGCACGTTGACGCGGGTGTGCTACACGTGCGCCCGGCGCTGGACATGTGTGATCCGCAGCAGGAGATCCTGATGAAGGAGATCTCCGACGAGGTCGTGGCCCTTACGGCCAAATATGGCGGTTTGTTATGGGGAGAGCATGGCAAAGGATTCCGCGCCGAGTACAGCCCGGCGTTTTTTGGCGAACAACTCTACGCCGAGCTGCGTAAGGTGAAAGCCGCTTTTGATCCTGATAACCGTCTTAACCCGGGTAAAATCTGCCCGCCAGAGGGCGTTGATGCGCCGATGTTGCAGGTAGACGCCGTCAAGCGCGGCACCTATGACCGACAAATTCCGATTGCGGTACGCGCTTCCTGGCGCGGCGCGATGGAGTGCAACGGCAACGGGCTGTGCTTCAACTTCGATGTGAAAAGCCCGATGTGTCCGTCGATGAAAATCACCAGCAACCGCATCCACTCCCCAAAAGGACGTGCGACGCTGGTGCGCGAATGGCTGCGCCTGCTGGCCGATCGCGGCATTGACCCGCTCAAGCTGGAACAGGAGCTGCCGGAAAAACGCGCCAGCCTGCGCGGGCTCATCGAACGGACCCGCAACAGCTGGCATGCGAATAAAGGCGAATACGATTTCTCGCATGAGGTGAAAGAGGCGATGTCCGGCTGCCTGGCGTGCAAGGCGTGTTCAACCCAGTGCCCGATTAAAATTGACGTGCCGGAATTCCGTTCCCGCTTCCTCCAGCTGTACCACACGCGTTATCTGCGCCCGATGCGCGATCATCTGGTGGCAACGGTGGAGAGTTACGCGCCGCTAATGGCTCGTGCGCCAAAAACCTTTAACTTCTTTATCAATCAGCCGCTGGTGCGCAAACTGTCTGAAAAACATATCGGCATGGTGGATCTGCCGCTGCTGTCGGTGCCATCGCTCCAGCGTCGGCTGGTGGGGCACCGCTCGGCGAACATGACCCTGGAACAACTGGAAGCATTAAGCCCTGAGCAGAAAGCGAAGGTGGTGCTGGTGGTGCAGGATCCGTTTACCAGCTATTACGATGCGCAGGTGGTGGCTGATTTTGTCCGTCTGGCAGAGAAAATTGGCTACCAGCCGGTGGTACTGCCGTTCTCGCCGAACGGCAAGGCGCAGCACATTAAAGGTTTCCTGACCCGCTTCGCGAAAACCGCGCAGAAAACTTCAGATTTCCTGAATCGCGTGGCGCAGCTCGATATGCCAATGGTGGGCGTCGATCCGGCGCTGGTGCTCTGTTACCGGGATGAATATAAGCAGACGCTCGGCGATAAGCGTGGTGATTTTCAGGTCTTACTGGTGCATGAGTGGCTGCCTGCGGTGCTGAAGCAAACGGCCCCTCAGGAGGTCAGCGGAGAATCCTGGTACCTGTTTGGGCACTGTACCGAAGTGACCGCGCTGCCGACGGCGCCTGCCCAATGGGCTTCTATCTTCGCGCGCTTTGGCGCGAAGCTGGAAAGCGTCAGCGTGGGCTGCTGCGGTATGGCCGGAACCTACGGTCA
The DNA here is from genome assembly GCF_048284255.1 of Enterobacter cloacae complex sp.6700776. Lineage (NCBI taxonomy): Bacteria > Pseudomonadati > Pseudomonadota > Gammaproteobacteria > Enterobacterales > Enterobacteriaceae > Enterobacter > Enterobacter cloacae complex sp.6700776. Next base: position 221,607 of record NZ_JBLVYK010000004.1, read on the forward strand.
TGAAGTCAAAAACCACGCTAACTCGCTCGGCATTTACGAGCTGTCGTGGCACCAGGCAATGCAGCGCCTGCCGCGTAACCGCTGTCTGGCGACGGGCTACTCCTGCCGCAGCCAGGTGAAACGGGTGGAAGGTAACGGCGTTCGCCATCCCTTGCAGGCTTTACTGGAGATTATCGGATGATCTGGAAACGTGCGGTCACTCTGCAGGCCTTAAATGCCATGGGTGCGGAAAACATGGTCGGTTTGCTGGATATCCAGTTTACGCGCATTGGCGATAATGAACTTGAAGCGACGATGCCAGTAGACAGTCGTACTCATCAACCGTTTGGCCTGCTGCACGGCGGTGCGTCCGTCGTGCTGGCCGAAACGCTGGGGTCGGTCGCGGGTTACCTGTGTACGGAAGGGGAGCAGAAGGTGGTCGGGCTGGAGGTCAATGCCAACCACATCCGCTCCGTTCGCAGCGGGCGCGTGCGCGGTGTTTGCCGCGCACTGCACGCCGGAAGTCGTCATCAGGTGTGGCAGATTGATATTCTGGACGAGCAGGATCGCCTGTGTTGTTCATCCAGACTGACGACGGCCGTTGTGTAAAGTTTCCGAATGTCTTGCTTTTGGTCAAAAATTAGCCGTCTGATTGTGATATACTGGTCACGTTTTGAACATAAGCGAGGACATCATGGATACTGAAATAACCCCAACACAGCTGGCAATTGAATATTTACGTCGCGATAAAAGCAATCTGTCTCCGGCGCAGTACCTGAAAAAGCTGAAACAACTTGAGCTGGAATTTACGGATTTGCTGGCGCTCTCTTCAAACGAGCTGAAAGAAGAGATCTACTTTGCCTGGCGGTTGGGCGTTCACGTCCATTGAGCAGTGAAGAAAAGGCCGCCCGCGCGGCCTTTTTTGTGTCTGAAAATCAGTATTTGGCAGGCAGCTTGTTAATTTTAATGAGCCGGCCTTCTTCCATTTCGATGAACCCGCCCGTTTTCAGGTCAGCCAGTATCCGCATTACGCCGCTGCGGGAAAGCCGGGTTTTATCCCGGATGTACCTTTCCGCCGTCACGCTGCGTCGGTAGCTGTCATCTTCCTGCATCAGCATCATGAGCTGCTGACGAATCATCTCGTAAGCCGTTGGCGCACCTTTCGGCATGACGTTATGATAAAGGCGGTTATAGACAAACATCAGATGATTAGAAAGCAGCCCCCATAACGCCTTCTCTTTGATAACTTCTGCCACCCGATCGGTTGCTAGCACGCCGATCAGGCATGGCGTCACCGTTTTGAGATAATCGTTAAAATATATGTCCGTCAGATTAGCGAGACCAAACAGGGCGGGACTGCGCGCGGTGGTAAGCATCATGTCGTCGCTTCTTCTGTATATCGCGATTGTGCCCTCGAGAATTAAATAACACATACTCTGCCCGTTAACCTGGAGATCAAGTTGCTCACCGGGATCGGTTTTATACGTGGCGCAGTGCGGCTGTAAGTGGGAAATCAGTTCCTGGGCATAGGGAGAGCCGCGATGCGATGGTTTGTCAGAAGACATAGCGTTAACCTGGAAAGAGACTGTACTTTCTATAGTGTCGCTCTTATTTTCCACCTTCTCCAGAGATAAAAACAGCCTCAGTACTTGCGGGGTAAGTGATGGATCTCGATTAGCACGCCGCGCTCCATAGTGATGTATTTCCCCGTCCGCAACTCCGCCAGGATCCGCATAATGCCGCTGCGTGAAAGATAGGTGCGGCTTTTGATATAGGCTGCGGCGGTAATGCTTTGTCTTATGGCTTCCGGCTCCTGCATCAGTTCTACCAGCTGAAAGCGGATAATGTCGTAAGCCGACATCTGCGATATCTGGGCACAATGTTCGTAAACGCGCGATGCGGTATAGATCAGCAGGTTCGAGAAGGACTCCCATAAATTCTGTTGTGCGACTACGTGATTAAAACGCTCCAGCGTAACGCTAGCCACCTCTGAAGTTTCCAGCGCTCTGACGTAGAGGTGCTCAGAAGAAAACTGGCTGCTCACGCCGAGTATAAAAGGTGCGGATTCGGAATTTAAGACGATACCGTCACCTCGACGATGCAATGCCACGCTGCCATGTAACAGTAAAAAGCACTGGCGGATATCACCGGAATAATAATGGATGACTTCACCTTTAGCCATGATGCATCTTTCCGTATGCGGCAAAACATTATCGATTATTTTTTCAATGTGCTTAAGAGGCTTAGCGCCAAGCACTGTTGTTATTTCATTGCCTGAAACGGGCGCAATACGGGTGTTCATAAGAGGCCTCATACACTGATGCGATCATTTTTTGATCGACATAAAGAATTATCTTAAAAAACAGTTAGTCAGGGAATATTTTCGTCGAGTCTAATTATAGACTTGCCTATTAATGAGTGTTAATTAGTTGAATTTGAAACATTTTTGACTTAGGTCTAAAAGTAGACCGGGGACTTTATTGTTAAGATATTTCCAAAGTAATTTGTTTTGTTTTTGTTAAAAGAGAGTCTACAGCTAGACCCTAAAATCGATTGTGCGTAGAAAAAGAGTTGTATAAATTTTGATTCGTCGAAAGGGGTTTTATTTCTGCAACTGAATATCGGTAATAAATAAAGTAATACAGGAAAGAGAATTATGAATAAAAAATTGATGATGGCAATGTTAGCGGCAGGTTCTGTACTCACCATGACCAATGCATTTGCAGCGGCAGGTACCGTTAATTTTAACGGAAATATTCTGGATTCTGCCTGCGACGTAGATGTGGCATCTCAGAACCAGGTGGTGGTATTGGGCGATTATTATAAAACGGAATTCCCGACGGCGGGAGCCAGAACGGCTGCGACGCAGTTTAATATTATTTTGAAAAACTGTCCTGTGACGGTCACTAATGCAAAAGTCCGTTTTGACGGTACGCCGGATTTAACCAACGCCAGCCTGCTGGCGATTGATACGTCCGTGGCGGGGGCGGCCACAGGGGTAGCGATTAACCTGATGACTGCAGATAAAGCCGATCTGCCGCTGTACGGCAGCAACAGCTATACCTACGCGCTCAGCAGTACGGCTGATAATACACTGAACTTCTACGCGCAGTATATCTCCACCGCAGCGTCCGTGACCGCGGGCCCGGCTAACTCGGTCGCGAACTTCTCAGTGGTTTACAACTAAGTCATTGGCAGTAATTAGCAGGGGGCTTCCCGGCCCCTTGTTTTATGAGGTATTGAAATGCGTTTTATAACGACAACTGGCCTGGCGATGGCGCTGTTATCGCTGACGTTAACATCCGCCAGTGCTGGAGTAGTTATTGGCGGCACCCGCATTATTTTCGATGGGGCAAAAAAAGAAGCGTCAATAAGTATCACCAATCCTGATGACGTTCCTTATTTAATCCAGTCGTGGATTGATGTTCAGGATGGGCAATCCGGTAAAGCGCCTTTTATTATTACGCCTCCGCTGTATCGGCTGGATGGCGGGCAAAAAAACCTTGAGCGTATTGTCATGACAGGCTCGCTGCCTCAGGGGCAGGAGAGTTTATTCTGGCTGAACATTAAAGCTATTCCATCAGCTTCAAAGCAGATGAACTCGCTGCAAATTGCCGTCAAAACGCGCATTAAACTTATTTATCGGCCAGAGAGCCTTCGTGCGTCTACCCCTGAGGAACAAACCAACAAATTAACCTGGCATCGTGCGGGAAATGCTCTGCAGGTAAATAACCCAACGCCGTACGTTATCAATTTCAATGAAATAACGGTCGGGGGTAAAAAACTTGATGATGTCACGTACGTAATGCCTTCAGGCTCAGTTCGTTTCCCGTTACCGAATGGGACCAATGGCAATACGCTGACGTTTAAAGTCATTAACGATTATGGCAATCCTGGCGAATTACACCGGGCCAGTTTGTGATCACTTTGCATTAATCGGGTGCTCGTCATGACAACGGCATTTAATACAGTGCAGCCTGCGCGCCTGGCAATATTCATTGCCCTCGCGCTTGCGGGTTTCTCTCCCACACTGTGGGCCAGTGAGACGTTTAATACGGAACTGGTAGAACTGGATAATCCCGGAATGGGAAAAGCGGATTTATCTGCCTTTGAATCCGGCTCGCAGGCGCCCGGGACGTACCACGTGGATATTATTCTTGACGAGCGGCTGCTGGAAACGCGGGATATTCGTTTCATGGCCGTGAAGGATGCTAACGGCAGTGAAACGTTGCAGCCGTGCCTGAGTATCAGGCAGTTAAAAGCGTGGGGCGTGAAAACGGCGCTTTTCCCGCAGCTCGACGCCGGGCAAGGAGAATGCGCCGATCTCAAGGCGATTCCACAGGCCAGCGCGGACTTCCAGTTTGGCGCCCAGCGTCTGGCAATCAGCATCCCACAGGCGGCCATAGATCTGCCAGCGAGAGGTTACGTTCCGCCGGAGATGTGGGATGAAGGCATTACCGCGGCCATGCTCAACTACAGCCTGAGCGGCGCGAACAGCCGGGCAAGAAGCGGGGCAGGCACCCGCAGCGACAGTCAGTATGCAAACCTGCGACCGGGGATCAACGTCGGTCCCTGGCGGTTACGCAACTACACCACCTGGTCCCGCGATGCGTCCGGCCAGGATAAGTGGGACAATGTCTATACCTTGATGCAGCGCGCGATTATTCCCCTGCAAGCCCAGCTTACGCTCGGAGACAGTTCCGCCCCTGCCGATGTCTTTGACAGCATGCCTTTTCGCGGCGTCCAGCTGGCGTCCGACGACGATATGCTACCGGATTCCCTGAAAGGCTATGCGCCGGTGGTGCGCGGTATTGCGCGAACTAACGCGCAGGTCGTGGTGCGTCAGAATGGCTATCAAATCTACCAAAGCTATGTGGCGCCGGGCGCGTTTGAGATCGCGGATATGTATCCCACCGGCGGCGCGGGCGATCTTGATGTCACGATCGTCGAAGCCGATGGCAGTGAGCAACATTTCACCCTGCCGTACGCTTCGCTGCCGGTCCTGCAACGGGAGGGGCGCCTGAAATATGCCCTTACCGCCGGGCAGTATCGATCGTATAACCGTAGCGTGGAGAAAACCCCCTTCGGGCAACTGACCGGAATCTACGGCCTCCCTTACGGCCTCACGCTCTATGGCGGCGTTCAGGGGGCAGATAAGTACCAGTCGGCGGCTCTGGGGGTGGGCAAGAACATGGGCGTTCTCGGGGCGATATCCGCAGACCTCACCCAGGGCTGGTCAACGCCGGAGCATGCCGCGAAAACAAGCGGTCAGTCGTGGCGGGCCCGATACAGCAAGAATTTTATTAATTCCGGGACGAACTTTTCGATTGCCGGGTATCGCTACTCGACCCGCGGCTATTACGGGATGCAGGAGGTCCTCGATTCGTACGGCGACAGCAGCGCGCTTCAGGACAGGCGACGTAACCGTGCCGAGCTGACAATGAGCCAGACGCTGGGGGACAACCTGGGCGCGCTCACCCTCAGTGCGGCGCAGGAAGATTACTGGAATGACGGTAAGTCGATGGCTTCGTGGAGCGTCGGCTATAGCAACTACTGGCACAACATCAGCTATGGCCTGACATGGACCTACAGCAAAAATGTCCGCTCAGCGTCAGAAACCCGCGACAACCAAAAAAACGCTGTTCACGACCAGCTTCTGGCGTTCAACATCAGCATTCCGCTGGATAAATTTTTGCCGCAGACATGGGCGAACTATGGCATGAACGCCAGCAGGAATAACGGGACGACACACAGCATCGGTCTGAACGGGGTGGCACTCGAAAACCGAGCCCTGAACTGGAACGTGCAGCAGGGATACGGCACAGAGGGCGTGGGCTATACCGGCAACGTTAACGCGGACTACAGAGGCACCTATGGCGAAGCCACGGCGGGGTATGGTTATGACAAAAACAGTGAACGCCTGAATTACGGGCTACAAGGCGGCATCCTCGCCCATGCTGATGGCATCACGCTTTCTCAGCCGCTGGGGGAGACCAACGCCTTAATTAAAGCGCCTGGCGCCCACGGCGTGGATATCCGCAATCAGCCCGGTGTACGGACAGATTTTCGCGGTTATACGGTCGTGAGCAACCTTTCGGTCTACCGAAAAAACGATCTCACTCTCGATCCGGAAAATATGCCGGAGGATGTCGAACTGGAGATCAACACCCGCACGGTGACGCCGACGCGGGGAGCGGTGGTGAGAGCCGATTATTTGCCGAAGTCAGGTCGCCGGGTGCTGATGACCTTGACCGACAACGAACGCGCCGTTCCGTTTGGGGCGGTGGTCACCCTTGTCGGTGATGAGAGCAGCAGTTTTATTGTGGGCGATCGCGGTCAGGTTTATTTAACCGGTATGCGCGAGGAGGGGACGTTAGTCGCGACATGGGGGAGTCAGCCCAGCCAGCAATGCCGCGCTGATTTCAGCCTGCCGACACACTCAACATTCGGTGGGATCGCTGACATGCGCGCCTCCTGCCGTCAGGAACGTTAACATGAAATGGCTTATCGTGATTTTGCTTCTCTGTTTGCTCGCGGCGGGAAACCTCGCCCGTGCCGGTACGTGCACCACCATCACGCCGCAGCTGTCAACCCTGTCCGTGGGGACGATTAACGTGCAGCGTGATGCGCCTGTCGGCACGGTGGTCTTTTCCGGCGCGGCGACAGCCACCGGTTCCTATCTTACTGGATGTGCTAATCCGCTGATGCTGGGATTCAGCATGCGCTACAACAGCGCCACGTTGAGCAGCTACGGCAATCATGTTTACAACACTAACGTCAGCGGGATAGGCATACGCTTTTCCTCTAACGCCTATTTTGAAAACCCGAGCAATACGTTCTCGTACAATGCGCAGACCTCCTATGTCGACTGGTATGGCGGGAGGATTGAGCTGGTGGTGACTGGCCCGGTCTCATCGGGGGCGTTAACCCCGGGGGCGATCGGCGTCGTGACGCTTCAGGGGAGCGACGGCATCTATCGTGACGGCCTGACCACGCAGCTCACCGCCGGAACCATTAATGCCATGGCGTGCACGGTGAATACGTCACAGCTGACGTTTCCGATCGGGGATATCCCCGCCTCGGCGTTCGGCAACGTGGTGGGCACCACGCCAGCGGGAGCACAGAATACGCAAAACCTGGGCTTAACCTGCGCCGCCGGAACCAATATTACGGTCTCGCTCAGTGGAATACAGAATCCGGACAGCGCCAATACCAGCGTGATGGCCTTAACCGGGCAGGGAAATGCCGGCACCGCAAAAGGGGTTGGGGTGCAGCTTATCTATAACGGTGTGCCGCTGGTGATGAACAGCCGACTATTCTTGCGGCAGTCTGCCGGTGGGCAAGAGACATTGCCGTTAACGGCCCGATATTACCAGACGTTGAACCGCGTGGAGTCAGGTTCAGCAAATGCCTCCGCCACCCTTAATTTGACCTATCAGTAGCAGGTACGAAGATGAAAATAATATACGGGACACTGCTGTTACTGGCTTTACTCAGCGGGAAGGCTTTCACCGCTGATAGCGTCAACATTGGTGTGACGGGAAATATCGTTGCGTCGCCGTGCATATTTAATGGCGGGAGTAACAGCCTCGATGTCAATCTGGGCAATATTCAGGCAACCAATATGGCGACGCCGGGCTCAACATCGGATCCGGTGCCATTTAGTCTGCTGTTCACCCAGTGCCCAACGGGAACGCAAAGTGTGACCGTCTCTTTTACCGGCAGCCCCGATCCCGCGGCGGGCGCGGACTATTTTATGAACAGCGGTTCGGCCACGCACGTGGCGATAGCCATGCGCGATGCCCAAACGGGTACGCTTAAAGGAACAGGCTCTGGCATGACTCAAACTATTGGTGCCGACAGAACCGCGACAATGGCTATGCAGGCCTCGGTTAAATCCGTGACGGGTGGCGTCACGCCGGGAAGCATCAGTGCAGTTGTGGTGATGACGATGCAGTACAACTGAGCGCCGGTGATATGCCTTTTTTAAAGACGTTGGTATGAGCTATGTTAAATATTCTGATTCAGGAAACCGATCTATTTTTTCAGGCTGGGCTACATGAATTTTTCGAGGATTTTTTTAAACATAACTTTCATCGTGCCATCACATTTAACCTGGCGCTGACCCATGAAAACGTCAGTCAGGCCGATATTATTGTCCTGTCATTATGCCAGGGTGAAACACTGACCTGTTTTCCCGAGTTACTCGCCCGGCAAAAAGGGATTGTGCTAGGGTTTGTCGACGATGAACTGCGCTTTTCGGCGTTGCCCTCCTGCTTTCAGGACATTATTTTTCTCCCTCGCCGTGCATCGCTTGATCGTATCAGTGGCGTACTGTTTATCGCGTGGTTCAGGACGCAATTACCGGGTTACACATGGACTAAACATAACTGCTTCGACTGCCAGCATAAAGGGTTATCCCGGCAACAAATTCGTATTCTGGTCAATTTTTACCGAGGGCTGTCGGTAGTGCAGACCGCTCAGGCGCTGGAGATGAGCCAGAAAACGGTCTTTACCCATAAATATATGCTGATGCAAAAATTTAATCTGCGAAGCGATTACGAGCTGATCGTACTATTGAGAAGGCTGATGGAGAAAAAGAGCCGTCCGAACCTGCTTCGCGATTACCTTGAAAATAACCAGGCCTGATGGGGTAATTTCCGAATAGCCTACGCTTTTGCTGAGTTATGTGGCTATCGAATGTGGGCAGAACAATGGTATTTTCATTTGCTTTAGATGAAGATTAATTCGCTATGCAAATTCATAAAACCATCAAGCCGATTTTCGTGAGAAATTTTCAGTGTGTTGGGCCGGAGTGCTTAATGTCCTGTTGTCGTGGATGGACTATTTCCATCGATAAGAAAACACATGGGAAGTATATTTCCTCAACGAATACGGAAATCTCTCGTCTTGCAAAAGAGAACCTTATTCCACTGCAGAAGGGGAAAAACAGTTACTCAAGAGTGAAGTTAAATGAGGAAGGCAATTGTCCATTTATCGACGAAGATAAACTTTGCCTGATACATCGCGAGTTAGGTGAAAGCGCGCTGTCCCATACCTGTAGCACCTATCCGCGCGGTTCAACGCGTTACGAAGAAGAAACCCGGCATACAATGACGCTTTCATGCCCGGAGGTGGCCAGGTTAGTGCTTTTCGACCCTGATGCCATGCTCCTCCAGGAGGAGGAATCGTTACGGGCAGTATACAAAACCAACCTTATAGGTCGTCGTCAGTCTATGTCTGAAGTCGATCGGGTTATCCACCTGTTTGCCTGGAATATCATTCGGTCTCCGTCACGTAACGTTGAAGAAAACTTGATGGCGTTGGCTCATTTTATTGTATGCCTGCAACATGTTGATTTTGATCTGCATAATAAGCTTAACCAGGTAGAAGACTATTATGAAATGCTGATGGCCGATCTGAGAAATGGTCATTCTCTGTTAAAGACAACTAATATAGGTCGTTCAAACGCCATGAAGTATCTGGCGTTATCTGTCATGGGGTCTACTGTTGCTCGCTTTTCTGCGAGGGAAGAAATCATTCTAAGTGGACATAGAGCTATTGCGGACTATCTGGATTTCAATCAGCATCATGACCCTTTGGAACTGGATAAAAAATTTGACGCCCTCACTCAGCAATGGCATTCGCTTTGTGAAGATAGCTGTTTATCCGAACCGCATGTTTTACGGAACTACCTTTTATACAAATTATATAGCAGTTACTTCCCTGGCAATACGCGTGCCACCATCCTGCGTCAGTTTTATCGCATTGTTCTGGATTTTTTCTATCTGAAAATATTCCTGAGCGTGAAGGCGAGTCAGGAAGAGATTCATCCGCATACCCTAATGAAAACTATCGCAGGTTTCTCAGAAAAGACGATGCATAACTCAAGCATTGATGCGCGACTGGATAACGCGATTGATAAAATCAACGGCGGCGACGATTTGTCTTGTCTGCTGCTTATTGGCTAGAGCATTACGGATAAGAGGCTCGCTCTGCGAGCCTTCAGGATATGGAATCAGGGACAAAGAGAGAAAATTAAAGATCGTCCATAGTATAACCGACAACAATTTCCAGCGTCTTGCGGATCACATCCGCCTTAACGACATCGTCGGTGGTTTCCAGCGTCTGGATCAGCCAGAGAATGATCGCTTTGTTGGTCAGATGACCTTCAGAAGCGAGAACACAACGAACCGCAGTCGAAAAAATGGCAGACTCTTCAGCAAAGCGATCGCCTGCGTGACGGAAATACTCCGACAACGCGCTATCTAAAAAGGCGGAGTGGTATTCGGGTTGAAGCTGAATATTTTGTCTCATTTGTTCTCACCGTTGCTGTAAAGTTGTAGTCAATGCATCTTTTTGGGATCGGACGGTTTTCCATTTCCAAATAACGGCACTACATTTTCTCGATTATTTTTGAGAGATCCCTCTCTCTGTATTCGTCCTTGTGCGGTTCTGCGACCTTTAAAAGCGACCGTGCCTGTGCTGATTTCAGCTATCACCCTCGCTAATGTCTCCCGCCGCTGGGGATCCGTCTCACAGGCTTGCATGTTACGCAGACGCTGAACCAATCCCTCGGTCGTCACGGGACCTCGCTCCTTCAAAAGTGAAAGAGCGGCTTCTCCAATGAGCTGGTCGATCAGTCTGTCCGCATCACTGCTATTCATAACATTAACGTTCGAAGAGCAGACCAAGAAGCAGGTGATAATGATGTTCCTCTTCCGGACCATTGGCCCTTTCAAGGCGACTCAACAGTTTTGTGCAGAGCGATTTGCGATTCAGATTCCGCCCATCGCTAAGGATTTCAACAACAACCTGACCCAGGGTTTCCTGTTGGGTTGGAAGCGCGGCTTTATCGAAGTACTGCGCAATCGCTGTTGCTGAGTCTGCGACGTATCCGTTCTGCTGCATGTTTCGCTCCTGTAAAATTCTGTAATCAGTAACGTTACATTTAAGGTATACATAATTTTCAAATCTGTACATTTAAAATGTACAATTTTTTAAATATTTTATAATACATTTTATAAAATCATTATTTATCAGATGCTTATTCTTATACGATTTACTGCGGTATTCACAAGATATATTGTACAATCCGAAGCGGCGTCGCAGAGTTGTACAAGCCCGTAAATGACGCAAAAAAGCCGTGTAAATCGTTGAGATGTAAATTATTTGTTGGGCAATTAATGTGCTATAACAGAGTTTTCCCCACGTGTTTTCGTGGTCACCCCCTCAATCTTCAGGATTAGCATGCTCACAACCATCATTTACCGCAGTCATATCTGCGAGGACGTTCCAGTGAAAGCGCTGGAAGACATGGTCGCTGCTGCAAATTGTAGAAATCGCCAGTTCGATGTGACGGGGATTTTGCTGTTTAACGGCACACACTTTTTTCAGTTACTTGAAGGGCCCGCTGATAACGTTAAGGAGATCTATGAGCTCATCTGCCGTGACCCACGGCATCACAACGTGGTCGAATTGTTGAGCGATCACGGGCCTTCAAGACGTTTTGGCAATGTGGGTATGGAGCTCTTCGACCTTCGTCAGTACGACACCAACGAAGTGCTGCAACAGGTTCTTGATAAAGGCACAAGCCGCTATCAGCTAACCTATAACGATCGCGCCCTGCAATTTTTCCGCACCTTCGTTGAGGCCACTGAAAAAGCCAACTACTTTGAGCTGCCTCCTGCTGACGCCTGGGAGTTTATCACCGAAAACACGCCGTTATCCTCCCAGCCGACGGTAGTGGCAAAGGGAGCGGACTGTAGTTTCGCGTTTCAACCTATCGTCGATCCGTTTATGCAGCAGGTTGTTTCCTGGGAAGCCCTGATCCGCACGCCGTCCGGTGAGTCCCCGGAAAGCTATTTTGCCCACCTGTCGCGTGAGGCGCTGTACGAATCGGATCTGAAGAGTAAACAGGTGGCTTTGTCGATGGCCAGCGCGCTGGGCCTACAGACTCAAACATTGTCCATTAATCTGCTGCCGATGACGCTGGTCAATGTTCCTGGCGCCGTCGATTTTTTACTGACGGCAATTGAGGCGAACGGTTTTGTGCCGGAGCAAATTGTAGTCGAGTTCACCGAGAGCGAGGCCATCTCGCGCTTTGAAGAGTTCACCAGCGCGGTCAGACAGCTTAAAAGCGCCGGGATCAGCGTGGCCATCGATCACTTTGGCGCGGGATTCGCCGGTCTGCAACTGCTGGCCCAGTTCCAGCCGGACAGAATCAAGATCAACCGTGATTTGATTGCCAACGTGCACAAGAGCGGCCCGCGTCAGGCGATCATTCAGTCGATCATTAAATGCTGTGCGTCCCTGGAAATTCTGTTCTGTGCGGTTGGCGTAGAGCTGGCTGAAGAGTGGATGTGGCTGGAATCAGCCGGGATTTCTCAGTTCCAGGGACACCTTTTCGCCAGCCCGCGTCTGGGGGGCATTCCGGCGATTGCCTGGCCCGAGAAAAAGTACGATTTATAAAAACCTGTACGTAACTCTTAATAGTGACCTGTACGTACGGCTAAATTTATACAACAATACATTAACGAGTGAGGGGTTCTTTGAGCCATTCACTTGTCTCAGAACGAGGAGTTAGTTATACAAATGATTTGTACAATCTGATAAGGTTGGTTTGGTTAGGTATGGAAGTATTGTGCGTGAGGGAGTTAATGGCCTATTACAGTATCGGCGAAGTGGCCGAACGATGCGGTATCAACCCCGTTACGCTGCGTGCCTGGCAGCGCCGTTATGGATTGTTGAAGCCGCAGCGAAGTGAAGGGGGTCATCGTCAGTTTGACGATGAAGATATCCTGCGTATCGAAGAGATCAAACGCCTGATGAAAACGGGTGTTTCGGTCGGTAAAGTAAAAGCGCTTCTTGAAAATACAGAAGTGATGACTCAGGGGAACTGGGCATCGTTTCAGGAAGAGATGTTAACCGTTCTGCGCTATGCCAGCCCGGCAAAACTGCGCGCCAAAATCAGTGAGTTCCGCCGCGACCATGCGATGGATGTTCTGATAGATAACATCATCACCCCTGTGCGTCAGCGAATGAATCAGGATCAGAATACGGTGCGTCATATGGCGAGCCTGCTCGACGGTGTCCTGATTGAGTTTGCCGTTACTAGCCTGGTTGAATCACGAAAAAAAGCAGGTAAAGATGCGCTACTGGTTGGATGGGAGTGCGACGACCGTACGCATTTGTGGCTGGAAGCGGCCCGTCTTGCCTATAAGGGCTGGCATATTGACGTGCTGGCTGAGCCGATTGATTCTCCGCGTCCGGAACTCTTTCCCGGGCAAAAAATTTTCGTCTGGACCGGTAAAGCGCCTACGCCTCGTCAACAGGAGCAGCTTGACCACTGGCGTGAACAGGGTTTCGCCGTTTCGTTCCATCACTGATGTTAAGGGGGCCAACGGTAAACCGCCAGCGCGGGTTTTTAGCCTTCTGGCGATACGACAGGGGTATCCGCGAAGATGCATAGCATCAGTACCCCTGTCATATCGTCGGTTTATTCCATCATCAGGTTGTCTGAAATATTCATACTGGCCACGGATTCAACTTTCCACACGCCATCTTCCTTGACCATGCAGTCAATTACGGTGTGATCCCGCTTTTTGCCGAATGAGATATAAACCTGCATACAGGCGGCATCGTAATCCAGCGCCCGCGCACTGACGATGCCCCAGTCATCTTCATATCCCTGAGCCTTGATGAACATATCGACGTCAGGCACGTCATATTCATCTGGATCCAGCTTATCCATGTCTTTGAGTTTGCTGATGGTTTCACGGGTTACATATGGCCTCAGCGCTTCATAGTTTTTCAGGGGCTCTTTCCCGATAATAATTTGCGAGATGTACCACTTATTAAACTGAAGGGCAGCGGAGACCTCAGGGGGTAACTTCTGTGCAGCGGATGCGAGAGTGGGCAGAAGCAGGATCGCCAGAATTAAATTGCTTTTCATATCCTTAGCATAATGTGTGTTCTGTAGATTAGCACCGCCGGCGCGAATGAATTTTGAAACAAATTCTGCACATCTTTTCTGGCTATACTGACCTGCATGCTGGCGAGCATGAACTGCGGCTTTATGGGCACTCCACATAATTTAATCCCTTACTGAATAAATGGTTAACAAGGGAAACATTACGCCGAAAAGGGACGAGTTTATGTAATTAATCATGATCGGAATTTAACCACTATCAGACTGATAAATAATGGTTAACTTATCCATCAAACGTCTTTATGCGCGCCCAGGTAAGGCAAAAAAGAATTAAAAAGAACCTGGCTTAAGGGGGAGGCATACGTAAAAAATGTATATGATGCCTGGGCGTACTTTAGCTATCTTAAAAATAGGTATTTTCAATACAATTTTTATTATTGCCCGCCACCTTACCGCCTTTCTTATGAAATGCATTATTTATCAATGCATTGAACAAAACTAACCCATCCATCCGCATCCCGTCACAGGGTCTATGCTTAATGAAAGTAGCCAAAAAGGGCGGTTTAGCCCAAAGCCCCTGCTCGCAGGGGGTTGAAGTGATAATCGTTATCACTAACATGGTGTTATGCCCTGGTGGCTTATCAGATGAGGTGGACCTATGGAACTGCATTCAGAAACCTTCAATCCGGCCGATTTTGCCTGGCGTGGCTTAACGCTGACGCCCGCGGCGGCGGCGCATATTCATGAGCTGGTGGCAAAAAATCCCGACATCCTCGGCGTACACTTAGGCGTTAAGCAGACGGGCTGCGCAGGATTTGGCTACGTGCTGGATACCGTAACCGAACCCAAAAAGGACGATCTGGTCTTTGAAACCGACGGTGCAAAGTTATACGTCGCGCTACAGGCTATGCCGTTTATCGATGGAACCGAAGTCGACTACGTTCGGGAAGGTTTAAACCAGTTATTCAAATTTCATAACCCGAAAGCCCAGAACGAATGCGGCTGCGGCGAAAGCTTTGGGGTATAGGCGGTACTATGTCTCGTAATACTGAAGCAACGAGTGATGTAAACACCTGGAGCGGCGGACACCTCAACTATAAAGAGGGTTTCTTCACGCAGCTGCAAACTGACGAGCTGGCGAAAGGCATCAACGAAGAGGTCGTGCGCGCCATTTCGGCCAAACGTAACGAGCCGGAGTGGATGCTGGAGTTTCGCCTGAGCGCATTCCGCGCGTGGCTGGAGATGGAAGAACCCCACTGGCTGAAAGCGCATTACGATAAGCTGAACTATCAGGATTACAGCTATTACTCCGCGCCCTCATGCGGCAGCTGCGATGATACCTGTGCCTCGCAGCCCGGCGCGGTACAGCAAACCGGTGCCGAGAACAGCTTCCTGAGTAAAGAGGTGGAAGAGGCCTTCAATCAGCTCGGCGTGCCCGTGCGCGAAGGTAAAGAGGTGGCGGTGGACGCCATTTTTGACTCCGTCTCGGTGGCAACCACCTACCGTGAAAAGCTGGCGGAGCAGGGGATAATTTTCTGCTCCTTTGGGGAAGCCATTCACGATCACCCGGAGCTGGTGAAAAAGTACATTGGCACCGTGGTACCCAGTAACGATAACTTCTTCGCGGCACTGAATGCGGCGGTGGCGTCAGACGGCACCTTTATCTACGTGCCTAAAGGTGTGCGCTGCCCGATGGAGCTCTCGACCTATTTCCGCATCAACGCGGAAAAAACCGGCCAGTTTGAACGCACCATCCTGGTGGCCGATGAAGGCAGCTACGTCAGCTATATCGAAGGCTGTTCGGCGCCGGTGCGCGACAGCTACCAGCTGCACGCGGCGGTGGTAGAGGTGATCATCCATAAAGACGCGGAAGTGAAATACTCTACGGTACAGAACTGGTTCCCGGGCGATGGCAACACCGGTGGTATTCTGAACTTCGTCACCAAGCGTGCGCTGTGCGAGGGTGAAAACAGTAAGATGTCCTGGACGCAGTCAGAAACCGGCTCCGCCATTACCTGGAAATACCCGAGCTGTATTCTGCGCGGCGACAACTCCATCGGTGAGTTTTACTCCGTGGCGCTGACCAGCGGTCATCAGCAGGCCGATACCGGTACCAAGATGATCCACATCGGCAAAAACACCAGATCGACCATCATCTCCAAAGGGATCTCTGCCGGTCACAGCCAGAACAGCTATCGCGGGCTGGTGAAAATCATGCCGACAGCCACCAACGCACGTAACTTTACCCAGTGCGACTCCATGCTGATTGGTGCGGACTGCGGGGCGCATACCTTCCCCTATGTCGAATGCCGCAATAACAGCGCCCAGCTCGAGCATGAGGCGACTACGTCACGTATTGGTGAAGATCAGCTGTTCTACTGCCTGCAACGCGGGATCAGTGAAGAAGATGCGATTTCAATGATTGTTAACGGCTTCTGTAAGGACGTGTTCTCTGAACTGCCGCTGGAATTTGCCGTTGAAGCCCAGAAACTCCTCGCCATTAGTCTTGAACACAGCGTCGGTTAAGGAAAGCACATGTTAAGCATTAAAGATTTACAGGTTAGCGTGGAAGAGAAAGAGATCCTGCGTGGGCTCAATTTTGACGTCAAACCGGGTGAAGTTCACGCCATCATGGGGCCAAACGGCTCCGGGAAAAGTACGCTTTCAGCGACGCTGGCAGGACGCGAAGATTATGAGGTCACCAGCGGCTCCGTTGAGTTTAACGGCAAGGATCTGCTGGAGATGTCGCCTGAAGAGCGTGCCGGTGAGGGCATCTTTATGGCCTTCCAGTATCCGGTGGAAATCCCGGGCGTCAGCAACCAGTTCTTCCTGCAAACCGCGCTGAACGCGGTGCGCAAGTATCGCGGACTTGAGGCGCTGGATCGCTTTGACTTCCAGGATCTGATGGAAGAGAAAATCAAGCTGCTGAAAATGCCGGAAGATCTGCTCACCCGCTCGGTGAACGTGGGTTTCTCCGGCGGTGAGAAAAAACGTAACGATATTCTGCAAATGGCGGTTCTTGAGCCGGAGCTTTGCATTCTCGATGAAACCGATTCAGGGCTGGATATTGATGCCCTGAAGATCGTTGCCGACGGCGTAAACTCTCTGCGTGACGGTAACCGCTCATTTATTATCGTGACTCACTACCAGCGTATTCTGGACTACATCAAACCGGACTATGTCCACGTGCTTTATCAGGGGCGCATTGTGAAATCCGGTGACTTTACGCTGGTTAAACAACTGGAGGAGCAGGGTTATGGCTGGCTTACCGAACAGCAGTAATGCACTCCAGCAGTGGCACCGGCTGTTTGAAGCGCAGGGTGGAGCGCGCTCTGAACAGGCTCAGCACCATCTCCAGCAGATGCTGCGTCTCGGTTTACCGACGCGTAAGCATGAGAACTGGAAATATACCCCGCTGGACGGCCTGCTGAACGGCGAGTTTGTCACCCGTCTGGCGCAGGTTAGCCCCGGTCAGCGCGATGTGCTGGCGCTGAGCGTGGATGCCGTGCGTCTGGTGTTTGTAGACGGGCAGTTTCGTGAGGAACTCAGCGACAGCGTACAGGAGAGCGGGTTCGATATCGCCATTAACGACGAGCGCCAGTCGCTGAGTGCTCCGGTCCAGCCTGACGTCTTTCTGCACCTCACAGAGAGCCTGTCTCAGTCTGTCACCCATATTCACGTTAAGCGTAACCAGCGCCCGGCGAAACCGCTGCTGCTGATGCATATCACCCAGGGTGTTGAGGGCGACGAGATCAACACCGCCCACTATCGCCACCATCTCGAGCTGGCAGAAGGGGCAGAAGCGACGGTAATTGAGCATTACGTTAGTCTGAACGACACCCGCCATTTTACCGGCTCGCGTCTGACGATGAACGTGGCGGCCAACGCCCAGCTGCACCATATCAAGCTGGCGTTTGAGAATCCGCTCAGTCACCACTTCGCCCACAACGATATTCTGCTGGGCCAGGATGCCGCGGCGTACAGCCACAGCTTCCTGCTTGGCGGCGCGGTGCTGCGCCACAATACCAGCACCCAGCTGAACGGTGAGAACACTACGCTGCGTATTAACAGCCTGGCGATGCCGGTGAAGTCAGAAGTATGCGACACGCGCACCTGGCTTGAGCATAACAAAGGCTACTGCAACAGCCGTCAGCTGCACAAAACCATCGTCAGCGACAAAGGACGTGCGGTGTTTAACGGCCTGATCAATGTGGCGCAGCACGCCATCAAAACTGACGGGCAGATGACCAACAACAACCTTTTGCTGGGACGTCTGGCAGAGGTGGACACCAAACCACAGCTGGAAATTTATGCGGACGACGTGAAATGCAGCCACGGCGCAACGGTCGGGCGTATTGACGATGAGCAGATGTTCTACCTGCGCTCTCGCGGGATAGACCAGCAGGCCGCGCAAAAGATGATTATTTACGCCTTTGCGGCTGAGCTGACGGAAGCGCTGCCCGATGGCGGACTTAAACAGCAGGTGCTGGCCCGTATCGGTCAGCGGCTGCCTGGAGGCGAAGCATGACATTTCCCGTAGAGAAAGTCCGGGCAGATTTTCCGGTACTGACCCGTGAAGTGAACGGTCTGCCGCTGGCCTATCTCGACAGTGCGGCCAGCGCGCAAAAACCGAATCAGGTGGTGGATGCGGAAGCCGAGTTTTACCGCCACGGTTATGCGGCGGTCCATCGCGGGATCCACACTCTGAGCGCCGAGGCGACCCAGCGCATGGAAAACGTGCGCACGCAGGTTGCGGCGTTTCTCAACGCGCGTTCGCCGGAAGAGCTGGTGTTCGTGCGTGGCACCACCGAAGGGATCAACCTGGTGGCTAACAGCTGGGGCAATGCGCAGGTGCACGCGGGGGATAACATCATCATCACCCAGATGGAGCACCACGCTAACATCGTGCCCTGGCAGATGCTCTGTGAGCGTATGGGGGCGCAACTGCGGGTGATCCCGCTAAACGAAGACGGTACGCTTCAGCTTGAACAGCTGGACGCCCTGCTTGACGACAGAACGCGGCTGGTAGCGGTGACCCACGTTTCAAACGTGCTGGGGACGGAAAATCCGGTGGCGCTGATCGTCGACAAAGCCCATCAGGCCGGTGCGAAAGTGTTGATTGATGGCGCCCAGGCGGTGATGCACCATGCGGTTGACGTTCAGGCCCTGGACTGCGATTTCTACGTCTTCTCCGGGCACAAGCTGTATGGTCCGACGGGCATCGGCGTGTTGTATGTGAAGGAGGATATTCTCCAGGCCATGCCGCCGTGGGAAGGGGGCGGGTCAATGATTGCCACCGTCAGCCTGACGGAAGGCACAACCTACGCCCGGGCGCCCTGGCGCTTCGAGGCGGGCACGCCAAACACGGGCGGGATCATCGGGCTGGGCGCGGCCATTAGCTACGTATCTGAAACGGGGCTGGCGGCGATTCAGGAGTACGAACAGCTGCTGATGCAATATGCCTTGCAGGAGCTTGCCGGCGTCCCGGATCTGACCTTATATGGCCCTGCTGACCGTCTGGGTGTGATAGCCTTCAACCTCGGCAAGCATCACGCTTATGATGTGGGCAGTTTCCTGGATAATTACGGCGTCGCCGTACGTACCGGGCATCACTGCGCGATGCCACTGATGGCGTATTATCAGGTACCGGCCATGTGCCGCGCATCGCTGGTGATGTACAACACAACGGAAGAGGTCGACAGACTGGTGGCGGGACTGAAACGTATTCACCAGCTGCTTGGCTAACGGAGAGGCGAGAGATGGCAGATTTGCCGGACAGAGATAAATTGCTGCGTAACTTTGGGCGTTGCGCAAACTGGGAAGAGAAATACCTTTATATTATCGAGCTAGGTCAGCGCCTGCCGCCGCTCAGCGAAGCGGCGCATAACCGGGACAACATCATTCAGGGCTGCCAGAGCCAGGTCTGGATCCAGATGCAGCAGACGGAGGATGGCGTAATCGATTTACAGGGTGACAGCGATGCCGCCATTGTGAAGGGGCTTATTGCCGTCGTATTTATTCTTTATCACCAGATGTCGGCGCAGGATATTGTCGCCTTTGACGTTCGCTCGTGGTTTGAAAAAATGGCCTTAACCCAACACCTCACCCCGTCCCGCTCCCAGGGACTGGAAGCGATGATCCGCGCCATACGCGCCAAAGCCGCAATCCTTAGCTAAACTGACAGAACAGCATTCATTCTGTTTCGCGGGGTGGTTTCCACCTCGCTGGTTTTTCAGCTTTCTGACGTTTGGTCAGTGAATAAGGAATCTCAGCATGAAGCGCGCGTCTCTAATAACTCTATTACTCCTTGGTTCGCTCGGTGCTGTTAATTCAGCCAGGGCGGTTGATTATCCTTTACCGCCCGCAGGCAGCCGCCTGATTGGGCAAAATCAGACATACACCATTCAGGAAGGCGACAATAAGCTCCAGGCTATCGCTCGTCGGTTTAATACCGCCGCACAGCTTATCCTTGAAACCAATAATACCATTGCACCGGTAAACCCTGCGCCAGGAACGGTCATTACCATTCCTTCCCAGATGCTGCTCCCGGACACCGAGCGTGAGGGCATTGTGGTGAATCTGGCGGAGCTGCGTCTTTACTTCTATCCGCCTGGCGAAAATATCGTGCAGGTCTATCCGCTGGGTATTGGTCAGCTTGGGCTGGAAACACCGGTCAGCACCACCCGTGTGAGTCAGAAAATCCCTAACCCTACCTGGACCCCCACAGCGGGCATCAGAGCGCGCTCACTGGCGCAGGGCATTAAACTGCCGCCTGTGGTGCCCGCAGGGCCAAATAACCCGCTGGGGCGCTTTGCGCTGCGTCTGGGTATCGGGAATGGGGAATATCTTATTCATGGCACCAGCGCGCCGGACAGCGTAGGGCTACGGGTCAGCTCGGGCTGTATGCGAATGAACGCGCCGGATATCAAAGCGTTGTTTGAACAAGTGCGCGTCGGCACGCGGGTGCAGATTATCAATGAGCCGGTGAAGTTCTCCGTCGAGCCGGACGGCAAACGTTATATCGAGGTGCACAGGCCGCTGGCGCAGGCTGAGGGCGAAAACCCACAGACGGTGCCGTTCACGCACTCAGCGGCGTTTACCGCCTTCGCAGCGGAATCAGGTAGCGATAAAACGCTAATCGACAAAGCTCTGGCGCGCAGAGCCGGGATCCCGGTTGCCGTTTCAGCAGGCAATGGTTCGTCAGCCAGCAATTCTGTCCTGTCGGTTCAGAACAGTCGTGTCTCAGCGGCGGTGACGGAAGGCGAGGGAGAGAAAGCGCTTCAGTAGAGGTTTGACGAAGGCAAAAAAAATGGCGCACAATGTGCGCCATTTTATTAACAGGTACTATTACTTACGGTATTTAGTAGCCTGGTTGTCCAGACGCTGGTTAGCGCGAGCTGCGTCGTCTTTAGCAGCCTGAACGTCGGAACGCATTGCGTTCACGTCGTTGCTCAGCTGGTCAACTTTAGCGTTCAGAGTCTGAACGTCAGAAGACAGCTGATCGATTTTAGCGTTGCTGGAGCAACCTGCCAGCAGAGTAGAACCCAGGATTACCGCGCCCAGTACCAGTTTAGTACGATTCATTATTAATACCCTCTAGATTGAGTTAATCTCCATGTAGCGTTACAAGTATTACACAAAGTTTTTTGGGTTGAGAATATTTTTTTGATGGGATTACGCCTATTTTTGATCGTTCGCTCAAAGAAGCAACGAAATCGGCAATTTTGACGAAAAAGCTATGTTAAAAAAGGCATTTTTCATCGGATTCATCTTAGATAAATCGCGATTAAATAGAAAAACCCGATTTGCTTTTTGAATAGTTCTGGTTAATGGCGGGAATAAAAAAAGCGCCCCGAAGGACGCTTTTTAACAAAACAATAATTTGTTCGTGAAATATTACAGTACGTGGACAGATGCAGTGTTGGTTGTACCGCTTGGTACCAGTGCACCAGAAACCATAACCACCACGTCGCCTTTCTGAGCCAGGCCACAATCAACCAGTTCCAGAGCCACTTCTTTACCCAGACGATAGAAATCATCGGTAGAGGCAATCTCTTTCACCAGGTGTGGGATCACGCCTTTGCTCAGCACCAGCTGACGCGCGGTGGTTTCGTTGGTGGTCAGCGCCAGAATGGTCGCATCCGGGAAGTATTTACGCACGGCACGCGCAGATTTACCGCCCTGGGTCGCCACGACAATCAGTGGGGCTTCCAGTTTCTCGGCGGTTTCTACCGCACCACGGCACACGGCTTCGGTGATGCGCAGTTTACGGCTGTCGTTGTTGTAATCCAGACGGCTTTTCATCACGCGGTCGGTACGCTCACAGATGGTCGCCATGATGCCGACCGCTTCCAGAGGGTATTTCCCTTTTGCAGATTCGCCAGACAGCATAACGGCATCGGTACCGTCGAGGATGGCGTTCGCCACGTCGCCGGCTTCAGCACGGGTAGGGCGTGGGTTTTTGATCATGGAGTCCAGCATCTGCGTTGCGGTGATAACCACTTTACGCGCGCGAACGCATTTCTCGATCATCATCTTCTGCGCGAAGATCACTTCTTCAACCGGGATTTCTACGCCCAGGTCGCCACGCGCTACCATGATACCGTCAGACGCTTCAAGGATTTCGTCGAAGTTGTTCAGGCCTTCCTGGTTTTCGATCTTGGAGATGATCTGAATGTTCTCACCGCCGTGCGCTTTCAGGTGCTCACGGATCTCAACCACGTCAGAACGTTTACGGATGAAGGACGCCGCAACGAAGTCCACACCTTGTTCGCAGCCGAAGATCAGGTCTTGTTTGTCTTTTTCAGCCAGCGCTGGCAGAGCAATGGACACGCCCGGCAGGTTAACGCCTTTGTTTTCGCCCAGATCGCCGTTGTTCAGCACTTTACAGATAACCTTGTTACCTTCAATCGCGGTCACTTCCATGCCGATCAGGCCGTCATCTACCAGCACGGTGTTGCCAACGGACAGATCGCTGGTGAAGCCTTCGTAGGTCACGGCAACGATTTCGTTATTACCTACAACGGATTTGTCGGTGGTGAAGGTGAAGGTCTGGCCCGCTTTCAGGGAAACGTCGTTACCGCCTTCCAGTTTGATGGTGCGGATTTCAGGACCTTTGGTGTCGAGCAGGATTGCCGCTTTTTTCCCGGTCTTGCTCATCACGTTGCGCAAGTTCTGAATACGCTGACCGTGTTCAGCATAGTCGCCGTGGGAGAAGTTCAGACGCATCACGTTCATGCCGGCATCCAGCATTTTGCTCAGCATCTCTTCGGATTCGGTTTTCGGGCCGATAGTACAAACAATTTTCGTCTTTTTCATGACAGTCTTAGTCTTTAAGTTGGGAAGGATATGGAAATCTCGCTCCGGGGGCGCACCGCCGCGGAGTCAAACCTGTGTTGCGAAAGAGTATATGACACGCACTAAGAATAGGTGACATCAAATGAGCGTGCAGAAGAAAGTGTGCCTGAGTGCCAGCCCAACGAAGGAGAGGAGAAGTTGTACGTTGTTTTTTGTATTCCAAGCGCTGAAACCATTCACCAGGGATTTGGCGCGCATTATACGCTGATTCACAGTAAAAAGGAAAATGGAAACAGCGTTTCAAAAACAATCTGTGCAGATTCACATAAGTTTGTTATCAAGGCGTTAAGGCCTAATGTCATCTTATGACGGCAGGCACAACGCCCGCCGTTTTTTGCTCACTTTTCCAGCGCCTGCTGAAGGTCGGCGATCAGATCCTTCGCATCCTCAATCCCCACCGACAGGCGTATCAGCTGCGGCACAATGCCGTTTGCAAGACGCTGCGCCAGTGGAATGGAGGCGTGGGTCATGCTGTAGGGCTGGCTCACCAGACTCTCCACCCCGCCCAGGCTTTCCGCCAGGGTAAAGAGCGTAAGATGACGAATCACCTCTGTCGCGCGTTGCGCATCGCCTTTAATCACAACGGAGATCATGCCGCCCGGCAGCGCCATTTGTCTGCGGGCAAGCGCATACTGGGGGTGTGACTCCAGCCCGGGATAGAGCACGCTCTCTACCTGCGGATGCTGCTCCAGCCATTGCGCAATCGCCAGCGCGTTGGCGCTGTGCTTCTCAACGCGCAGGGCGAGGGTGCGAATCCCCCGTAGCGTCAGGAAGCTGCTGAACGGATCCAGAACGCCGCCAACCGCGTTTTGCAGATAGCCCAGACGCTCCGTGAGATCCTTATTTGCCCCGACAACAGCCAGCCCGGCAACCACGTCTGAATGACCGTTGAGATATTTGGTGGCGGAGTGAACCACAATGTCGAACCCCGCCTCCAGCGGCCGGTGAATGACCGGGGAGGCGAAGGTATTATCCGCCACGCTGATCGCATTATGGCGCCGGGCAATGTCTGCGATGGCCTCCAGGTCGGCCAGTTTCAGCAGCGGGTTCGTCGGCGTTTCCACCCAGATCATGCGGGTGTTCGGGCGAATGGCGGCCTCAAGTCCGGCTATATCGTCCGGCTTAACCCAGCTCACCTGTAACCCGGTGCTGCGCTTGCGCACGTTTTCGATCAGGCGATACGTACCGCCATACACGTCGTCAATGGCAACGATATGGCTGTCTTTATCCAGCAGTTCGAGCACGGTGGAAATGGCCGCCAGCCCTGACGCGAAGGCGTACCCGCGCGTGCCGCCTTCCAGTTCGGCGATGGCGGTCTCCAGCGCATGGCGGGTTGGGTTGCCGCTCCGGGAGTATTCGTAGCCGGTATGTTCACCCGGTGCCGGTTGCGCAAACGTCGACGTGGCGTAAATTGGCGGCATCACGGCGCCGTGCGTGTCGTGATACTCACCGCTGTGAACGCTGAGGGTGGCCAGGTTTTTCATCTTTTGCTCCTTTTATTTCGTCAGGCGGTTACGCCAGGTGGTGAGTACGTCACTGCGTGTGATCAGACCCAGAAAGCGGTCTTCGTCATAAATAATCGCCACCAGGCCACGGTCAAAGATGGTGTACAGGGCGCTCTCCGGGGCCAGCTTATCCAGATATTCGACCTGACGCGTCATGGCCGCCGTCACGGGGAGAGAGAAGCGATCGGCATTTCCCTCAATGTGTCGCAGCAGGTCCCACTCGTCGATGATGCCGACGACCTTGTTGTTATCGAGCACCGGCAGCTGGGAGATGTCATACAGGCGCATGCGGGCCAGCACGGTGGAAAGCGTGTCGTCCGGGGCGGCAGTCACCGTCGCGCCTTCATCGTGGCGCAGGGCAATATAGTCCGAGAGATCGCCTGCCTGCGGACGTGAAATCAGCCCCTGCTGGCGCATCCAGTCGTCGTTGAACATCTTTGAGAGGTATTTATTGCCGCTGTCGCAGGCGAAGGTGACCACACGTTTTGGCGTAGTCTGCGCCTGGCAATATTTCAGCGCCGCCGCCAGCAGCGTGCCGGTGGAGGAGCCTGCCAGGATCCCTTCCGTTTTTAGCAGATCGCGGGCGGTGGTGAACGCCTCGCGATCGGTAATGCGCCAGGCGCGGTTAACCCCTTCGATGTGCGCCAGCGGAGGGATAAAGTCTTCGCCAATCCCTTCAACCAGCCACGATCCGGCATCGTGATGACGTCCGGTCTCAACCTGGTCCGCCAGCACCGACCCGGCCGGATCGGCAAGCACAAATTTCGTCTGCGGCGAATGTTCTGCAAACCACGCCTGTAAGCCACCCAGCGTACCGCCGGACCCCACGCCGACGACGATGGCATCGATCTGGCCGTCAAGCTGTTCAAACAGTTCCGGTGCGGTAGTGGTGCGGTGCGCCAGCGGATTGGCCGCGTTATTGAACTGGTCGATATAAAACGCGCCTGGCAGTTCGTTCGCCAGCCGCCGGGCATAATCCTGGTAGTAGGCCGGATGCCCTTTATTCACATCTGAACGGGTCAGCACGACCTGCGCCCCTAACGCGCGCAGGTGGAAAATCTTCTCGCGGCTCATTTTGTCCGGCACCACCAGGATCAGCGAGTATCCCTTTTGCGCCGCAATCAACGCCAGCCCCAGGCCGGTGTTCCCCGCCGTGGCTTCAATAATGGTGCCGCCGGGCCGTAGCTGCCCCATACGCTCGGCTTCGTTAATCATCGACAGCGCGACGCGGTCTTTAATCGAGCCGCCTGGATTCTGATTTTCCAGCTTCAGAAACAGCGAGCAGGGGCCGGTATCCAGCTTGTGCAGCTGGATGAGTGGCGTATGGCCAATTAGTTCGGTGACGGAGTGGTAAAGCGTCATGGTCATGTCCTGTGAAGAGGTGATGACCGGATGATAGGACCACGAAATTTTCTCAATAAAGAACGTTTCACTGGGTTTTAGAACAGAAAGGAATAATCCTTATGTTTTTGGGTGGAAAGACAGCAAGACGTAAAGTTGTCTGGATGTGAGGATGGCTATATCAGCACATAGTGCTGAAAAATTAACCAATTTCGTCGAATGAATAAGACCTGATATGCAAAAGGCAGATAATTATTGCAGATATTCATCTAAATGCTTTTCACCCGCCAGTTCGCTGCTTATTCCGCCGCATTATAAGAAATTCTTTTTTGGTCATTTAAAAGCTGATAACGGCTGTTTACTATCTTTTGGACATCCATACTGCTAAACCGCTATATGCGTAACGGATAACGAATAAGAATGATCGTACTCAGTAATATTTCGAAGGTTTTTGACAACGGGAAGCTGGCGCTGACAGCCGTTGATAACGTCAATTTGACGATAGAGCAGG
Source organism: Enterobacter cloacae complex sp.6700776 (assembly GCF_048284255.1). Taxonomy (NCBI): domain Bacteria; kingdom Pseudomonadati; phylum Pseudomonadota; class Gammaproteobacteria; order Enterobacterales; family Enterobacteriaceae; genus Enterobacter; species Enterobacter cloacae complex sp.6700776. The sequence continues at coordinate 248,230 of NZ_JBLVYK010000004.1, forward strand.
GACAGATTTACGGGATCATTGGTTACAGCGGGGCCGGGAAAAGTACGCTTATCCGTCTGCTGAACGGTCTGGAAAAGCCCAGCGCCGGCAGCGTCACTATTAACGGTCAGGATATCTCCGCCGCGAAGGGAGAAGCGCTGCGTCAGGCACGCCTGAAAATCAGCATGGTGTTCCAGCACTTTAATCTGCTCTGGTCGCGCACGGTGAAGGAAAACATCGCCTTTTCAATGCAAATTGCCGGTGTGCCAAAAGCGCAAATTCAGGCTCGCGTTGCCGAGCTGGTGGAGCTGGTCGGCCTGAAGGGGCGCGAGAATGCCTACCCGTCGCAGCTGAGCGGCGGGCAAAAACAGCGTGTGGGCATTGCCCGCGCGCTGGCCAATCATCCGGACGTACTGCTGTGTGACGAAGCCACCTCGGCGCTAGATCCGCAGACCACCGATCAGATCCTCGATCTGCTCCTGGACATTAACCGTCGTTTTAACCTGACCATCGTACTCATTACGCATGAGATGCATGTGGTGCGCAAAATCTGCGACCGCGTGGCGGTAATGGAGAACGGCAAGGTGGTGGAAGAGGGGGAGGTGCTGAGCGTGTTTACGCATCCTCAGCAGCCGATCACCCGGCAGTTTGTCCGCCAGGTGAGCCAGTACGCGGAGGAAGAGACCTTCAATACCGAACTGGCAAATGAGCTGGAGGGCGCGGTCATCAAGCTCACCTTCACCGGGCACAGCACGCACAGGCCGATCGTCGGTGAACTGACCCTGCGCTACGGCCTGCCGTTTAACATCCTGCACGGCAAAATGACGCAAACCGCCCACGGTGTTTTCGGGCAGCTCTGGGTGCACGTGGTGGCATCGGATGAACAACTGAACAATATCCTCGCCGACCTGAAGCAAAGCGATATTGAAGGCGAGGTAATCAAGCATGGCTGAAGAACTCTTTCCGCACCTGAAGTGGGATCAACTTTGGGCTGCAACCCAGGAGACGCTCTACATGACCGCGCTTTCCGGCGTGGCGACGTTTGTTCTGGGGATCGCGCTCGGTCTGGCGCTGTTTTTAACCGCCCGCGGCGGGTTATTCCACAACCGCACGGTCTACAGCGTGATGTCGATTGTGGTGAACGTGTTCCGCTCGATTCCGTTCATCATTCTCATTGTTCTGCTGATCCCGTTCACCAAGACCGTTGTGGGGACCATTCTCGGCGCTAACGCTGCGCTGCCCGCTCTGATTGTGGGCGCCGCGCCGTTTTACGCCCGTCTGGTCGAGATTGCCCTGCGGGAAGTGGATAAAGGGGTAATTGAAGCCACGCGTTCGATGGGCGCGCGGCTGAGCACGTTAGTGTTTCGGGTTTTACTGCCGGAATCTTCACCCGCACTGGTTTCAGGTATGACGGTGACGCTGATTGCGCTGGTGAGCTACAGCGCAATGGCGGGGGTGATAGGTGCCGGCGGTTTGGGAAATCTGGCTTATCTGGAAGGATTCCAGCGCAACCATGGTGACGTCACGCTGGTGGCAACGGTGACCATTCTGATCATCGTGTTCATTATCCAGTTCTGCGGCGATGCCATTACTTCACTGTTAGATAAACGCTAATAAATACACACAGGAACCACATCATGAAAAAGACACTGACACTGATCGCCGCAGCCACCCTGAGCGCCCTGAGCTTTGCCGCCTGGGCGGATACGCTGACTGTGGGGGCATCCAACACGCCGCACGCGGAAATTCTGGAGCAGGCTAAGCCGATTCTGGCGAAGCAGGGTATTGATCTGGAGATTAAACCGTTCCAGGACTACATTCTGCCCAACACCGCGCTGGCGGGGCGTGACATCGACGCCAACTACTTCCAGCACATCCCTTATCTGAACAGCGTGCTGAAAGATCACGCGGGCGATAAGGATTATGATTTTGTCAGTGCCGGCGCTATCCACATTGAGCCGATCGGTATCTATTCGAAAAAATACAAATCGTTGAAGGATCTGCCGGAAGGCGGCAAAATCATCATGCGTGATGCGGTTTCCGAGGAAGGACGTATTCTCTCCATCTTCGAAAAGGAGGGGGTGATCAAGCTGAAGCCAGGCATCGATAAAGTGACCGCGCGCATCAGCGATATCGTGGAAAACCCGAAAAAGCTGCAATTCACCCCTAACGTCGAGGCATCTCTGCTGCCGCAGATGTACAACAACGACGAAGGTGCTGCGGTGGTGATCAACGCCAACTACGCAATTGATGCTGGTCTGGATCCGGTCCACGATCCAATTGCGGTTGAAAGCGGTGAGAATAACCCGTACGCCAACATCATTACCGTTCATCGCGGTGATGAGAAGAAGAAGGATATCGTCGCGCTGGTGAACGTGCTGCACTCCAAAGAGATTCAGGACTGGATCCGCACCAAATACAAAGGCGCGGTCATCCCGGTAAACAACTAATCGCCTGATTTTCCAGACGAAGCCCGGCGAACAACACGCCGGGCTTCTTTTTTGTATCCAGCCGACGAATGATTTAAGCTGACGGTTTAGGGCAACGGAGTGATGGCAATGGGCAATGTGACCAAAGACGAAGCGCTGTACCAGGAGATGTGTCGGGTGGTAGGCAAGGTCGTTCTGGAGATGCGTGACTTAGGGCAGGAGCCCAAGCATATCGTGATTGCCGGGGTACTACGTACCGCGCTGGCGAACCAGCGCGTTAAGCGCAGTGAGTTGACCACCAAAGCGATGGAAACGGTGGTTAAAGCGCTGGCCGGTTAGGACGAAGCGTCTCGCGAGTTTTTCAGATCCCGCATATCAACAGTCATTATTGTTATTTCCTCTTCATGATGAAGGCGTGTTTAACTGAGTCCAGGTTAAGCGAGAAGGGTAATGACGATGAAAAAATGGATAAGCACGTTACGGCGGTTTTTTGCGCCCCGACCAGCGAATGCGGAGAACAGCGCGCAACGTGTTCTTGAGTCAATACTGCCTGTCGCCAGCCTCTATGGCGTGGACGTAGCCAACATCGACCCGGAGTGGTTCTATGTTAAAACGTCACGCTGAACTTCGCCGGACGCGCGAAATGTACTGGAATGAGCTGTGCGTGATGCGTGTAAAGTGAGAATGAAGGGAAAAATGCCCTGGCTAATCCTCGGTAAACGATAGCCGTTTTGTTACCACTATCTCCTTTCTCAGATGGAGATGATAATGAAACGGACAGTATTAACCCCCGCGCTTTCTGCCACCGTGCTATTGCTTGCCATGCAGGCGGCACACGCTGGTCCACAGGCGCATGTTGTATGCAGTTATTCCCATACCCTCGGCGATGATGCCATTATGATGTACGGCATGCCCAACGAGGCCATGCTGCACGATTTTTTTGGTAACGTGCAAACGGATGCTTACTCCAGCCGTGAATCGCTGCGTACCCAGGAAAAGACCACCTGCGATAACAAAGCAGACAGCTCGGCCTACTGGGCTCCGTCGCTAAAATTACCGGACGGAACGGTGGTCAAACCCGCCTATCAAAAAACCTATTATCAGGCATCGAACGTTGACGCCTGGCCACTGCACCCGTTCCCGGCGGGGCTGTCGCTGCTGGCGGGGGATCATCACGGCACCGCGCCAAATCCACATATCACCTTTTTATGCGCCAACGGCAAGGGCTACACCACCAGAACGGGTGAAGTCTGCGGTTTACGCAAGGCGAAGGATGCCGTGCAGTTTAATATCGGCATTCAGTTCCCGAACTGCTGGGACGGGGCCAACCTGAAGCCCGCCCACGGCCTGGCTAACGCCACCTACGATACGAAAGGACAGTGTCCGTCCGCCTTCCCGGTGAAGATCCCGACGGTGAACATGAATATTGCGTACGTGCTTCCGACAATTAGCTCTCTGGATACCAGTAAAGTCCAGCTTTCCCTCGACCCCACCATGCATGGCAGTGAACGTGAAGAGCGATGGGGGAGCCTGTATACGGCGCATGCTGACTTCATGAACGGCTGGACGGAAGATGCCGCGCGCTTTATGACCGACCTGTGCATGAACCGCGGAATGGATTGCGGCACCACCGTGCCGTATGGTTATTCAAAAGCGAAGGCCAACGTCTGGCTCAGCAGCATGGAACCCGCACTTTCACAACCCGATCCCCAGGTCTTACTGGTGCAGGATAACTGGAAGAACGGTGGACGCACGAAAAACAGCGAAACATTGTCGCTGGTGAAGTTCAACATCCCTCCGCTGCCTGCCGGACAGGATCCTGCCCAGTTTAAATACCGCGTGAGAATTTATGGCGGGAAAGTGGAAACCAACGGCGCGGATCAAATCTTCTTCTATCCGGCGAGTAACGACTGGGATCCGGCCACCGTGAGCTGGCATTCACGGCCGCCCTGCAACTATCGCTCGGATGCGGTGCTTTACCTGAACCACTCCCGCGAATACCGGATGGTGGACGTGGATAAAGCGGTGCGCAAGGCGCTGGCAGAAGGGAAAACCGATATTTCGTGGTATATCGGCGGCGATCGTCAGGGAAATCACTATCAGTTTGAGACGGGGTCATCTCAACAAAGCCTGATCCTGATGCTGACCGGGTTTAGCAAAACGCCGGAGATCTGATAACGCCCGCGTTTTTTTGTTCTCAACAGCGTTAACTGGTAATGTCGACAGCCTGAATGACTGCGCCCGTTAACGCTATGAGCTTAAATAAGATGATAAAGCGCAGCATCGCTGCATGGGTGGCGGTCTGCCTGATAAGCGGTATGCTGCTTTATGCGGAACAGATACGTCGCCAGTACTGGGAGCGCGATCGCGAGTTTACGGCACGCTATTCGGCGATCGGCGCGGTGCTGACGCAAAACGAATCGGTGCTTCCGCTTCTGAGCGGCGATGAAGATATTACCGCGTTACGCAAAAAGTTTCCTTCTGTCCTGGCCCTGGAAAAAACCGCGGGGCGTGCGCTGGACGCCCCGCGTGTGGAGCCGTTTCGCGGCGTGCAGTACTGGTTATATAATCCCTGGCGGCAGATACGCGTGCTGGTCGACCTAAGCGCGCTGATTCCCGCGCGCCATAGCTTTGCGCAGCTGCATCTTAACGTCACGAACGGCGATGGTCCGCCATCCTCCGGCGCTTTCTGGCGCTGGCAGCGCGCTTTCCCGCAGCATACCCAGCCCTTCGTTCTTACAGCCGAGGCAGAGCCTGACTGGTTCAGCGTTTCCCTGCTGCCTTACCTGCTGCTCTTTCTGACGTGGGGGGTAGCGATTGCGGGCGTGGGAAGCGTGCTCTGGCAGCGCAAACAGCGGCAGCAGGCCGAGCAGCGCGCCCGCTATTATCAGCATGCCAGGCTTAACACGCTGGGGGAGATCACCGCGGGCATTGTCCATGAAATTAACCAGCCGCTTACCGCCGTGCAAACCTGGATCCAGGGGGCGCAGCGACAGCTCGAGGCTAATCCGCAGGCCGTGCCGCAGGCGCTTGCGGCCGCGCTGCTGCAAACGCAACGCATCAGCGCCCTGCTGACGCGCTTTCGCGAGCATGTGGTACAGGAGAAGGTGACTCTGCGCGAAACCGATCTGGTGCAGTGCTGGCAGCAGGTTGAGAGCCTGCTGGAGCACGAGCGCAAATCGAACCGTATCGCGGTCATCCACGCGTTTGCAGCGGACGCCACGACCGTGCTGGCAGACAGGCTCTGGCTGGAGCAGATACTGCACAACCTGCTCAGCAATGCGATTCAGGCTCAGCAGGAGAGCACGCACGGCTGGGTGCGAATCGACAGCCAGAAAAACGAGAAGGGCATTCTGGTCACGCTTACTGACGGCGGGCCGGGATTTAGCCCGGAGGCCCTGCAAAACGCTTTTATGCCCTTCTTTAGCGGACGCCCCGGCGGAACGGGGCTGGGGATGACGTTAACCGAAACGCTAATAACCCGCATGACCGGCTCGATTGCCCTGGGCAACGCCCCGCAGGGTGGGGCGCAGATCCGGTTGCAGCTCGCAGAAGGTAAGGAGACAAAGCATGGATAAGGTGGTCTGGCTCATTGATGACGATGAGTCCATCAGGGAATCATTGACGTTTTTACTCTCCGGAATGGGCTGGCAGGTTAAGGCATTCGAGAGCGTCGATGCCTTTACGCTGGCGCACGGCGGCGAAACGGCGCTTGTCGGCTGTCTGCTTCTGGATATGCGCATGCCGGGCAAGAGCGGGCTTGCCTGGCTGGAAGAGGGTGAATGGCCCTGGCCGCTGCTGCCAGTCGTTATCATGACCGGGCACGGAACGGTCGACGCCTGCCGTCGCGCGTTTCGCAACGGCGTGTTTGAGTTCTTCACCAAACCCCTGGATGCCGACAGGCTTATCGAAACGGTTGGCATGGCTTTCGAAGAGAGCCTGCGGCGATCTGCCGCCTGGCAGGATATCTCGCGGATTAAAGCGCGATTCGAACAGCTAACCGCGCGGGAGCACGAGGTGTTGACCGTGCTGATGGAAGGATGCAGCAACAAAGAGGCGGCTGCGCGTCTTAACCTCTCCCCGAGGACCGTGGAAGCGCACCGCGCGGCGGCGTTTGCCAAGCTTGGCGTCAGCAGCCTGGTTCAGGCGAGCCGGGATTATGACAAATTGCAATCCGTATAACTACCAGGTGGAGTGCGTAATCAACCGAATTACGTGTAAACGCGCGCTTCAGTAATCTCGGGTTGTCTCCCAACACTCGAGGAAGTGCAATGAAAAAAGTATTGATGGTGGCGGCACTGGTTGCAGGTAGCGTAAGCCTGGCTGCACGGGCGGATGCGCTGAATCAGAAAAGCCTCTCTCTGGCACAGGCTAACGCGCTGGCAACGTCTGCTGTTAAGGCCTGTATGGCAAAGAACTATCAGGTTACGGTGACCGTGGTTGACCGCGCAGGGGTTGTTAAGGCGGTGCAGCGCACGGATAACGCTGGTCCACATACGGTAAAAGCCAGCGAAATGAAGGCATATACCGCGCTGAGTACGAAAAACGCGTCAGGCAAGGTAATGGAAGCTGCACAGACTAACGCGGGCGCGCAGAATATGCGTGATGTTCCCGGCTTCCTGCTGCTGGCGGGTGGTTTACCGGTAAAAGAGGGCGATGAGGTGATTGGGGCGATTGGCATCGGCGGTGCGCCGGGCGGTCATCTTGATGAAGCCTGTGCCCAGGCGGCCATTAACGGGGCCGGACAGTAATTCATAAAAAAAGCACCGGCATGGCCGGTGCTCTGTATTCAGATCTTGCAGGCATCGCCGCAGTCGTCATCGGCGACAATCGCCTGGGCTTTTTTATCCGCATCGTCGAGACGTTCCGCGTTGCGCTCTTCTGCTTCATCCAGCCCGTTAAAGACTAAGTTATCGAGATCAATTTCCATGTGCCACCTGCGTTATTCAGTTTTTGATACTGGCACAGTATAAGTCAAAAAAAGCGGGCCAGGCACCCCTCAGCACATATGGATAATCCCTGCCATACTCAGTGCTTTATTGCTGAGGAAAGCCGATGATTACACTCTGTAAAACCTGCGGTACCGCTTACGATGAACAGCCCAAAAACTGCCCGATTTGCGACGATGAGCGCCAGTATGTCCCGGTGACGGGCCAGGCATGGACGGACTTCGACAGCCTTACGACCACGCACACCAACAAATGGCAACAGCTGGAGCCGCAGCTGTTCAGCATCAAAACCGTTCCCGCTTTTGCCATCAACCAGCGGGCGCTTCTGCTGAGTACGCCGCAGGGCAATGTTCTGTGGGACTGCATCGCCAACCTCGATCCGGCGACCAGAGCGTTAGTTGACGCGCTCGGGGGCATCAGCGCGATCGCGATTTCGCACCCACATTACTACACCACCATGCAGGAGTGGGCCGCCGCGTTTAACGCGCCGATCTATCTGCACGCCAGCGATCGGCAGTGGGTGATGCGTGACAGTCCGGCGATACGCTTCTGGGAGGAGGACGCCCTGGAGATTATGCCGTCGGTGACGCTGCTGCGTCTGGGCGGGCATTTTGCAGGCGGCACGGTGCTGCACTGGCAGTCAGGCGACGGCGTGCTGCTGGCCGGTGATATTTTGCAGGTTACGCCTGGTAAGGACGCCGTGTCGTTTATGTGGAGTTATCCGAATATGCTGCCGCTGCCTGCCCGCACCGTTGAATCGGTGATCGGTCGACTGACCGGGAAAACGTACCAGCGACTGTACGGGGCCTTTGAAGGGCAAAACATCCCGGCGAACGCAGATGAGATTGTGCAGCGGTCGGGCCAGAAATATATTGCTTGTCTCCGCTAAGGCACGGTGGTTAAATTTTACGAGTGTGATCGCGATCATACCTAAACTAAAACAGATAAAAGAGAAATGGCTATGCAACATATCATTGAAGGTTTTCTCAGCTTTCAAAAAGAGATTTTCCCGCAACGTAAAGAGCTTTTTCGTAGTTTAGCGTCCAGTCAGAATCCCAAAGCGCTGTTTATCTCCTGCTCCGACAGCCGTCTGGTTCCGGAACTGGTCACGCAGCAGGAGCCAGGACAGCTCTTTGTCATTCGAAACGCGGGCAACATTGTGCCACCGTTCGGGCCGGAGCCTGGCGGTGTCTCTGCAACCATCGAATACGCGGTAGTGGCCCTTGGCGTGACCGATATTGTTATTTGCGGCCACTCCAACTGCGGCGCGATGAAGGCGATTGCTGACAACGCCGATCTGGAGCCGATGCCAGCCGTTTCCCACTGGCTGCGCTATTCTGATGCGGCAAAAGCGGTGGTTGAGAAGAAAACCTGGGATCAGCCAATCGATAAAGTGAATGCGATGGTGCAGGAGAACGTCTTTGCTCAGCTGAGCAACATCAAGACCCATCCGTCGGTGGCGGTAGGCCTGCGCAACAACGCCATTCGCCTGCACGGCTGGGTATATGACATCGAAAGCGGCAAAATCCTTGCCCTGGACAAGAACACTAAATCCTTCGTGTCGTTGTCGGAAAACCCGGAAGTCTTCTTCGAGTAATCCGACACCGCAGGGCAGGGAAGCCCTGTTAAAACTCCGTGTAAGGTAACTTCCGTCGCACGCCAGATGCAGGATTCCCCGCCGCTTTCGCCATCGCTTTACCAATTTCAGCGCACTCAGACAACCCCTGAACAAACGGATGATCGTGCATCAGCCAGGGGATCGCCCCAAAAGCGATACGTCCGCGCAGAGACGCAGGTGACAGCAACGTGTAGTCTTCCCCCACGTCCGGTATTTCATCCCCCGTTTCCTCAAGCTGTTTGCGCAGCGTCGGGAAGGGAATATCCTTATTTCTGAGCGGTTTCTGCCCGCGGGCATCGATAAAGACGTCGAAGCGATAACGCTTTTCTTTCGTGGTGATGACGGTCTGATCGCTGCCGATATCCAGGTCGTAATCATCACCGAGTGCGACTACGCTAATGATCCCTGCCTCGCGCAGTGCCAGTAACCGGCGGATAGACTGCGGTGGAATGGCGGCATAGTTATCAATAAACACACGCTCCAGCCCGGATTTAAACCGTTCTCTGTCACGTTCATTGAGTGAAGGGACAATGGCCTGAACTACTTCATGCAGACGAAGCACGGTATAGCGCCAGGCAACGGTGCGTTTCTCGCACTTGTTGCGCTCCACTTCTTTCAGATTCGCTTCGGCCCAGGTGAAAGGACCATGCTTTTTACGATCCTCAAACCAGACATCACGAAGCGTGTCAGCATTCAGCGTGCCGATCGCTATCGCCTGGCACCAGCGCGGATCGGCCAGCTCAAGCTCTTTCACCATCAGCGCAAAGATGCGGTCAAGCAGCCCGTCAGGGCCTTTGGCAATTTCGCTTTCTGCCACAGACTCCGTTAACACCGACAGCGGTTCATAAGGGATAGGGCAGTAAAAGTCGGCCTCCGGAAGAACGCCCGAGCGGGACATCAGCGTGATGTTTAGCCCCTCACTACCTTTATTGACAACGAACTGCTCCCCGCTAAAGCGACCATGCTGCATTACTACCGCCATAGCAGCGTCCAGTCCGCTGAGGGAGGTACCCATAATCCCCACCTCACAGGCTCGGATATCCGCGTCCATCAGCCCCGACCATGGGCTTGGGAAATAGTCGCGGGTGGATTCATCTTCATCAGGCCAGACGTGACCGGTGGCGACCACTGCAAGATCAAACCGCCTTGAGAAAGGGGCATCGTTCACTGACAGGGCCACGCCGTCTGCATCAGCCTTAATATCTGTGACTTCTGCGTTGGGATGAACCTCGATATGAAACCCAGCCTTTTTCGCCTCGGCAACGACGGCGAGAAAGCGGTCGTGGAAATATTCACCCAGCAGAATACGCGGCAGAAACTGCCGTTCATTCAGTCTGTCTTTGTCGACGTTATAGCGGGCAAGATGGGCTTCACTCTGCTGTTTGAGCCAGTCGAGGTAGGTGATAAAAATGGGCGGGATTTCGATACTGGCGATATTCGCCAGCATCAGTCGGGAGTTATCTTCATCGCTGTAAGGCATACCGACGCCGGGCTGATCTGCTTTTTCGAACACGGTGATCGAAAGCGGTGCTGCGTTGTTAAGAAGTGAGTAAAAGGTGTAAATCCCTGTTGGGCCTGAGCCGATAATGGCGATTTTTTTCATCGAAAGCGTTCCTGCGTTTCTGAACCATACAACAAGCGTAGCAGGAGAAAGGTTAAGTCATTCAATGAAGGGAAAAATTAAAACGTTCAGAAGAGGATTTTTGCACCATTTCAGGACTGAAATGGTGCGTCCGAGTGGACTCGAACCACCGACCCCCACCATGTCAAGGTGGTGCTCTAACCAACTGAGCTACGGACGCAGAATGGTGCGTTCAATTGGACTCGAACCAACGACCCCCACCATGTCAAGGTGGTGCTCTAACCAACTGAGCTATGAACGCATTGTGTTGTCGGTGACAACGGGGACGAATATTAGCGGCACAGCCCCAAGGTGGCAAGAGGGAAAATGCATTTTTCTCTCTGATTTCACGCGATTGCTTCATTACCGCGCAAAGTGAAGAGAAAGTAGCCGCCAGCCGGCGGCTACTGTGTCATTAACGCGCAGCGCGTTGCAAAATTACCGCAGACGACTGACGTTGCAGGAAGCGCATGCGCAGCATCATCATAATGGCTGCAGACGTTAAGCCGATGATAAAGCCCATCCAGAATCCGGCTGGCCCCATGCGATCCACCACCAGATCCGTGAGCGCCAGAATATACCCACTCGGCAGGCCCAGAACCCAGTAAGCGATAAAGGTGATAAAGAAGATGGAACGCGTATCTTTATACCCACGCAGCACGCCGCTGCCAATTACCTGGATGGAGTCAGAGATCTGGTAAATGGCCGCAAGCAGCATCAAATGCGAGGCCAGAGTCACTACTTCCGGGTTGTCGTTATAGAGCAGGGCAATTTGCTCACGCAACAGCACGGTAAAGAGCGCGGTACAGACTGCCATGCAGACGCCGACGCCCAGCCCGGTGCGGGCTGCCGTTTGCGCATCCAGCGTCGAGCCTTGCCCCAGACGGAAGCCCACGCGAATCGTCACCGCAGCAGCAAGGGACATCGGCAGGACGAACATCAAAGAGCTGAAGTTCAGGGCGATCTGGTGGCCTGCCACGTCAATAATCCCTAACGGCGAGACCAGCAGGGCGACAACGGCAAACAGCGTCACTTCAAAGAACAGCGCCAGCGCAATGGGCAGACCCAGTTGGGTAAGGCGGCTCATCATCGACCAGTCAGGCGTGCTAAAGGCGGTGTCGTTACGAATGTCGCGCATGGATCGCGCATGTTTAACGTAGGTGAGCATACAGCCGAACATCACCCAGTACACCGCAGCCGTCGCCACGCCACAGCCCACGCCGCCGAGTTCCGGCATGCCAAAATGACCGTAGATGAAGATGTAGTTCACGGGAATGTTCACCAGCAAGCCGATAAAGCCCATCACCATGCCCGGCTTGGTTTTTGCCAGCCCTTCACACTGGTTACGAGCCACCTGGAAGAAGAGATAACCGGGCGCGCCCCAGAGCAGGGCGCGCAGATAACCGACTGCTTTATCTGCCAGTGCCGGGTCGATATTATGCATGGCGCGAATAATATACCCGGCGTTCCACAGGACGATCATAATCAGTACGGAGACACCCCCGGCCAGCCAGAAGCCCTGGCGCACCTGATGGGCTACGCGGTCGCGTCGACCGGAGCCGTTAAGCTGCGCGATAACGGGCGTCAGCGCCAGCAGCAGGCCGTGACCAAACAGAATGGCCGGGAGCCAGATTGAGGTTCCGATCGCCACGGCGGCCATATCGGTGGCGCTGTAACCACCGGCCATTACCGTATCCACAAATCCCATTGCAGTTTGGGCTACCTGCGCGACGATCACCGGTATGGCCAGTGCCAATAACTGACGCGCTTCGATCATATACTTCTGCACGTGAACACCTTTGTATTGTAGTTATTTGAGAGACTAAAAAGGCCGCCGTTACTGGCAGCAAGAAGAAAAAACAGAGGGATGCCAGCTATTGTAGCGGGGTTTAACTAATTATCTAGTGAAAAAATCGCCAGAAATTGCGCATCACTGGCAACCTGTTTTTTCAACTGTTATTGTGGTGGGATTATACGGTGTCATCGCCGTTCGGAATGAACAGGAGCTGTAAGCATGTTTACTGGTATTGTGCAGGGCACTGCCAAAGTGGTGTCCATTGATGAAAAACCGAATTTCCGCACTCACGTAGTTGAGCTGCCTGAATATATGCTCGACGGCATTGAAACCGGGGCGTCGATAGCGCATAACGGCTGCTGCCTGACGGTGACCGAAATTAACGGTAACCAGATAAGCTTTGATTTAATGAAAGAGACGCTGCGCATCACTAACCTGGGTGAGCTGGTGGTGGGGGATACCGTCAACGTTGAACGCGCGGCGAAATTCAGCGATGAGATTGGCGGGCATCTGATGTCGGGCCATATTATGACCACCGCAGAAGTGGCGAAAATCGTGACCTCGGAAAATAACCGTCAAATCTGGTTTAAGGTGCAGGATCCGTCATTAATGAAATACATCCTTTATAAAGGATTTATTGGCATCGATGGGATTAGTCTGACCGTCGGTGAAGTGACGCCGACGCGTTTTTGCGTGCATTTAATTCCTGAAACGCTGCAACGTACTACGCTTGGCGCAAAAAAACTGGGGCAGCGCGTAAATATCGAAATTGATCCGCAGACCCAGGCGGTCGTGGATACCGTTGAGCGCGTGCTGGCGGCGAAAGAGGCGGCGATAATAAAGGCCGTGGAAGAAGAATAAAAAATAACCCCGGTTACCCGGGGTTATTTTTCAGCGGGCCACGCGCAGGCCGTGCTCAATCCCACGACTAAACACCACCTGCCACAGCTGTATATCCCGCGCGCGGAACGCACCCGCGCAGGCATTCAGATAATAGCTGAACATCCGTTTGAATCGTTCCGAATAGTTGTCGGCGATTTCAGGCCATGCAGCCTGGAAACGTTCATGCCAGGCCATCAGCGTGGTGTCGTAATCTGCGCCGAAGTTATGCCAGTCTTCCACAATAAAATGCGGTTCGCTGGCGTTCGCAATCTGGCGAACAGAGGGCAAACAACCATTCGGGAAGATATATTTGTTGATCCAGGGATCCACATTGTTATCGGTGCGTTTAGAGCCGATGGTGTGTAGCAGGAAAATTCCGTCAGGCTTCAGGTTATGGTCGGCGACGTCGAAATAAGTCTTGTAGTTCTTTGGCCCCACGTGCTCGAACATACCCACGGAAACAATCCGATCGAACTGCTCATTCAGGTCGCGGTAATCCTGAAGCCGAATATCGACATCCAGACCCAGACAGCGTTCCTGTGCCATCTTCTGCTGTTCAGCTGAAATCGTGACGCCGACTACGCTGACACCGTAATGTTTCGCCATAAACCAGGCAAGGCCGCCCCAACCACAGCCGATGTCCAGCACGCGCATGCCGGGCTGCAACTGCAACTTATCGCAAATCAGCTGTAGCTTATCCTGCTGCGCCTCTTCCAGGGTTGTCGCTTTTTTCCAGTATCCGCAGGAGTACTGCATTAACGGGTCGAGCATACGGCTGAAAAGATCGTTGCCCAGGTCATAATGCTCTTTACCGACGATCCACGCGCGCTTTTTACTTTGCAGATTGAACAGGCGGGCGGAGGCGATACGTAACGTATCTTTGAAATGACGAGGGAGCTGATTTTCAAGACCGGCGCGTAAAACGCTGGAGAAGAACATATCCAGCCGCTCACACTCCCACCAGCCGTCCATATAGCTTTCACCCAGCCCTAACGATCCCTCCTGTAACACGCGTTTGAAAAAATCGGGATGTTTAATCTGGGGGTCGGAGGGGGATGAGCCATTAATCGTAATGCCCGCACGTCCCAACAGTTCACTGACGATCCGGGACCAGTTATCGTCCGGAACGCTGACTTCTTCTATACACGATGAACTCATAGCTTCTCCATCACCTTGCTGTGATCAGAACCTTAAAACAGCGTAGACGCTTTTTTGGTTTGTGAGAAATCTCACGGTAAATGCCCGCGAGGCTAATATCCGACGTAGAACAGAGGAAGGGAGATAACCCTTGCCGAAATGCCTTCCATGGTAAAACGGGAGCGCTCCGGCTCCCGTTAACACTTAATATTTATCGTATTTAATCGAACCAAATTCAGTATAGGCCGCAAAATTTGGTGATTCAACAGAAAATTGTTAGCAACCTAATCACTGGTTTTTAACATAGTTTCCCGTGCAATCAGGCGTGCGACGTTTCTGTCTGCGCGTTTTCACTCTGCTCGCGATGGGCGGAGGACTGCATGCGATAACCCAATCCTGCCAGCACAACGGTGAACAGCATCACGCTGGTGGTGGTGAGCAGCGGGGTTGCAATCAACGCAGAGACCACGAGACTTGCCAGGAAGCACAGGCCAAGTTGCAGGGTATTTTGCAGCGCGGCAGCGCGGCCTGTCGCCTGCGGGAATGGACGCAGCGCCTGGGCTACAACGATAGGGTAAATGGCCCCGTTAGCGATCGCCATGACGCAGAACGGAATCAAAATTTCTGCAAGCCCGGCGCCGGGAATAAAGCCGACAGCCCAGGTCGCAATCACGCTTAGCGCATACAGCACCAGCAGCCAGGGTAGCATCTGCTGGCCTTCCCATTTTTGCAGCGCGGCGCGACAGCCATAGCCACCCACCAGGAAGGCGATGGTCTGTGGTACATAGCTCAGGCCGATAGCCGCCGGGCTGTAGCCCATGTCATGCAGAATGAACGGTGAACCGGTAAGCCAGGCAAAGAAGCTGGCAGAGCAGGCGGCATAAATCAGCACGTTACCGCGATAGGCTTTCGACCGCAGTAAAGAGGTAAAGGTAATGGGCTTCGCGTCCGGATGCGTCTCTTTTTTATGCGCAGGTTTAAGCCCGAACGCGGGCAGCATCAGGACCAGCGTGATCGCAAAGAGCGTGGCGAAAATGGCCTGCCAGTCGAAATGCGCCAGGATCCAGCTGCCCAGCAGCGGAGCGAGCGCCGGAGACAGGCCGACCAGCGGCATGATGGTGGCGAAAATGCGGTTAGTGCGTGAGGCGGGGTAGTAATCGGTCACCAGCGCCTGCCAGGTGACCGCTGCGGCACAGACGCCGACCGCCTGAATGAAGCGCAACACCAGTAACCAGGCGGCATCGCGGACCCACAGCATGCCCAGACAGCCTACGGCAAAAATCGCCAGTCCCAGCAACAGAACGGGCTTACGGCCAAAACGATCAGAGAGCGGCCCCCAGAGCAGTTGCGCAAAAGCAAAGCCGGCGAGGAACAAACTCAAACTGGCGCTGATGGCGGCGGCAGGGGTTTGCAAATCTTCCTGCATCGCGGCGAATGCGGGCAGATACATATCGGTCGCCAAAAAGCCCAGCACGCTTAAGCCGCCGAGCCAGACTAAAAATCCTTTCCTGGGTTGCACTTTTTTTCTCCTGAGGAGGCAGGTGTACGTTGGCGCAGAGTGTAGGGAGTGCAAAGCGGCTTGTGAAACGCTAATATTTGGTGGGTGCATTCAAAAAATTTGCAGGCTAAAGATGTGGTCAGATTATTCCCTTGAAGTGGTTGATGCCGTGGCGCGTAACGGCAGCTTTACCGGTGCCGCCCAGGAGTTGCACCGCGTTCCCTCGGCTATCAGCTATACGGTGCGCCAGCTGGAAGCGTGGCTGGCAGTCCCGCTGTTCGAGCGGCGTCATCGCGACGTGGAGCTCACGCCTGCCGGCGCGTGGTTTTTGAAGGAAGGTCGGTCTGTTATCAAAAAAATGCAGATCACCCGTGAGCAGTGCCAGCAGATCGCCAACGGCTGGCGCGGGCATCTCGCTATCGCGGTGGATAACATCGTTAAGCCGGAGCGGACCCGGCAGATGATCGTCGATTTCTATCGTCATTTTTCCGACGTCGAACTGCGTGTGTCGCAGGAAGTGTTCAACGGCGTATGGGATGCGCTGGCGGACGGCAGGGCGGAGATGGCGATTGGTGCAACCCAGGCGATCCCGGTTGGCGGGCGCTACGCGTTCCGTGACATGGGCATGCTGAGCTGGACCTGCGTGGTCGCGCGCGATCACCCGCTGGCGGCGCTGGACGGGCCGCTGAGTGATGACACCTTACGCAACTGGCCCTCGCTGGTGCTGGAAGATACCTCCCGCTCGCTGCCCAAGCGCATTACCTGGCTGCTGGATAATCAGCGCCGCGTGGTTGCGCCGGACTGGGAGTCGTCAGCCACCTGTCTGAGCGCGGGGCTGTGCGTTGGCATGGTGCCGGTGCATTTTGCGCGCCCGCGCATCGACGCGGGAGAGTGGGTGGCTCTGACGCTGGAAAACCCTTTCCCGGATGCTGCATGCTGTCTGACGTGGCAGCAAAACGACGTCTCGCCCGCCATGGCCTGGCTGCTGGATTATCTGGGAGACAGCGAAACGCTGAACCGGGAGTGGTTGCGGGGACCAGCGTAGCTGGCCCCGTAAAGAGATTAACGTCGGTAGTCGCGGAACGGACCGTCGGCAACGGAACGGCGTTCAATCAGGCGCGGGTGGACCTCAATGGACTGGGACTGTTCTCGCTTGTTGACGATCCTGTCCATCAGCATATTGAAGGCCGTTTCACCCAGCGAATCTTTCGGCTGGTGAATGGTGGTCAGCGCCGGGGTAAAGAAACGGGCGTTGCGAACGTTATCATAGCCGATCACCGAGATGTCCTGCGGAACGCGCAGGCCGAGTTCATCCGCCGCGCAGAGCGCGCCCATTGCCATGATATCGCCGCCGCAGAACACAGCGGTAGGGCGATGCGGCTGGGAGACGATCTGCTGCATGGCGCGATAGCCCGACTCCGGCTCGAAATCGCCCTGGACAATCCAGTTTTCTGGCACGGTAATCAGCGCCTCTTCCATCGCTTTCATGAAACCGGCCAGACGGCCAGCACCGGTGTTACGCTCCAGCGGGCCCGGGATCACGCCAATTTCACGATGCCCGCGTTCTACCAGATAACGCCCGGCCATGTAGCCGCCTTCAAAGGCGTTATCAATAACAGAGTCGGTGAAGTCTGCGCGCGCCTCGCCCCAGTCCATCACTACCATCGGAATGTGGCGATACTCTTCCAGCATGGAAAGCACCGACTCAGGGTATTCAGAACACATGACCAGCAGGCCGTCGACGCGCTTTTGCGCCATCATCGACAGGTAAGCGCGCTGTTTTTCAATGTTGTTCCACGCGTTGCCCAGAATCAGGGTATAGCCTTTCTGAAAGCAGTTTTTTTCAACGGCTTCGATGATTTCAGCAAAGTAAGCCGCTTCACTGCTGGTGGCCAGCAGGCCAATCGATTTGGTGTGATTAACCTTCAGGCTACGGGCGACCGCACTTGGCGAGTAGTGCAGTTCTTTGATTGCTGCCCAAACGGCATTACGCGTCTCTTCTGCGACGAAACGCGTTTTGTTAATAACATGTGATACGGTTGTAGTGGAAACGTTTGCGCGTTTTGCTACGTCTTTAATTGTTGCCATTAAATGTCACTCCAGACCATATCCTAAGCTCCTGAAAAAAATGAAGGTAAACGTTTGCCTTCTCTCACCCTTATTACGCAAACATGAGTTGCGACACGCCGGGAAAACGACACAGGACGTCAGGAGGGGGTCAGTGGCCGGTACGCTAATAAATTTAGCGTGGAATTTTGTCCTATCTTGATGAAAAGGGGAAGAGGTAAAGTGGATATCCGTTTAAATCCTGGAAGATTTTTGACCTGAACTGTGTAAAAATGAGCAAGCTCACTTTTCGTAGGGTGAATAAAAGGAGAAAAATTGATGAGTACCGATCTGAAGTTTTCGCTGTTTACCACCATTGTTGTTCTTGCCCTGATTGTTGCGGGTGGTTTAACCGCTGCGCTGCACTGATTCAGGAGGGGGGAGAACCTTCTCCCTCTCTTGCCGCTATTGTTACCTCTCCGGCAAAAATCTTTTGCCAAAATGTTAACTTCTCATTTTTTGTGATTGATGTCATGCTTTTGCCTTCTTTGTTCTGTGCCGGGTAACGGCACGGTATCCGGAGTCTTTTCATGAAAATCAATTTTCCCCTGCTGGCCCTGGCGATTGGCGCCTTTGGGATTGGCACCACTGAATTCTCCCCGATGGGGTTATTGCCTGTTATCGCCCGGGGTGTGGACGTCTCTATCCCTGCGGCCGGTATGTTGATTAGCGCCTATGCGATCGGCGTGATGGTGGGCGCACCGCTGATGACGCTGCTGCTTTCGCACCGCGCGCGACGCAATGCGCTGATTTTCCTGATGGCAATTTTTACTCTCGGAAATGTGCTTTCCGCGATTTCGCCGGATTACACCACGCTGATGCTTTCCCGTATTCTGACCAGCCTGAACCACGGCGCTTTCTTCGGGCTGGGCTCGGTTGTTGCCGCAAGCGTAGTGCCAAAACATAAGCAGGCCAGCGCGATAGCCACTATGTTTATGGGCCTCACTATCGCTAATATCGGCGGCGTTCCCGCTGCCACCTGGCTCGGAGAAGCCATCGGCTGGCGTATGTCTTTCCTCGCAACCGCCGGACTGGGCGTGGTCGCGATGGTCGCGCTGTTCTTCTCGCTGCCGAAAGGAAGTGCGGGAGAACGTCCGGAAGTACGTAAAGAGCTGGCGGTGCTGATGCGTCCTCAGGTGTTGTCCGCGCTGCTCACCACGGTGCTGGGGGCAGGGGCGATGTTTACGCTCTACACCTATATCTCCCCGGTGCTGCACGACATTACCCACGCAACGCCACTCTTTGTTACCGCGATGCTGGTGCTGATTGGTGTCGGGTTCTC
Organism: Enterobacter cloacae complex sp.6700776; assembly: GCF_048284255.1. Taxonomy (NCBI): domain Bacteria; kingdom Pseudomonadati; phylum Pseudomonadota; class Gammaproteobacteria; order Enterobacterales; family Enterobacteriaceae; genus Enterobacter; species Enterobacter cloacae complex sp.6700776. Next base: position 267,526 of record NZ_JBLVYK010000004.1, read on the forward strand.
GATTGGCAACTATCTCGGCGGGAAATTTGCCGACCGCTCCGTCAGCGGGACGCTGAAAGGTTTTTTAACGCTGCTGATTGTCATCATGGTGGCGATCCCGTGGCTGGCGCGTAACGAAGTGGGCGCCGCGGTTGCCATGGTGGTGTGGGGCGCCGCAACCTTTGCCGTGGTGCCGCCGTTGCAGATGCGCGTGATGCGTGTTGCGCATGAGGCGCCGGGGCTCTCATCATCCGTGAATATCGGTGCGTTTAACCTGGGAAATGCGCTGGGAGCCGCAGCGGGCGGGGCGGTGATTTCCGGTGGTTTAGGTTACAGCTTTGTGCCGGTGATGGGGGCGATCATCGCCGCACTCGGCTTGCTGCTGGTGTTGATGTCCGGGCGTAAACAGCCAGAAGCGGTGTGTACGGCGGAATAAATAAAAACGCAGAAGGGTTGCCCCTTCTGCGTGTCCCTTATGCGGCGAAGTTCTTCGCAACAAATTCCCAGTTAACCAGTGCCCAGAAATGTTCCAGGTAGTTCGGACGCGCATTACGGTAATCAATGTAATAGGCGTGTTCCCATACGTCCACGGTCATCAGCGGCGTTGCGCTGGTGGTCAGAGGGGTACCCGCATTAGAAGTGGAAACGATAGCCAGTTTGCCATCAGCCTCTTTTACCAGCCAGGTCCAGCCGGAGCCAAAGTTTTTAACGGCGGCGTCAGTAAATTTCGCTTTGAAATCCGCGAAACTGCCGAACGCGGCGTTAATCGCTGCGGCCAGCTCACCGGTAGGTTCTCCGCCTGCATTTGGAGCCAGGCAGTGCCAGTAGAAGGTGTGGTTCCACACCTGAGCGGCGTTGTTGAATACGCCACCGTCTGAACTGCGCACAATCTCTTCCAGCGTTTTGCCTTCAAAATCGGTGCCCTTGATCAGGTTATTCAGGTTGGTGACATAGGTCTGGTGATGCTTGCCGTAATGGTACTCCAGGGTTTCCGCGGAAATGTGCGGAGCCAGGGCGTCTTTTGCATACGGTAGTGCAGGTAATTCGAACGACATTGCTACTCTCCTTATAGTTTTATACGTTGCCAATAACCCTACAGACAACAAGGACAGAATAGCAAATTGAAAGGGTATGCAAAAGAGGAACTTACCCCGCCACGGAGGCGGCAGGGCAGGGTCTAGCGAATGGTTTTTGGCGTCATCACTCGGCGCGCACCCACATAGTGGCGCACCCAGTAATCTTCACTGAGGGAGGTGATCTGAATGTCCTGACCGCTGCGCGGTGACTGGATAAATTTACCGTTACCCACATACACCCCAACGTGATCGGCCGTGCCGCGTCCCTGGGTGCGGAAGAACACCAGGTCGCCATTTTGCAGTTCGCCACGGTTTACAGGCGCGGCGTCGCGCAGATGGTACATCTCATTGGCGGTGCGTGGAATGCGAAACTTCACCAGATCTTTATAGGCATAATAAACCAGCCCACTACAGTCAAAACCGGTGCGCGGAGAGGTGCCACCCCAGCGATATGGTTTACCTATTTGCCCCATCAGTTTATTCATCGCCGTTTTTTGCGCTTTCTGCATACGCGCTTTATGCACGTCAGCCAGCTTCGTCACTTTGGCGCATTTCGTTTTATGGCCTTTGCGCACGGTGCATTTATCATTCACCAGGCTGGCGGTCGTGCGAGTGGTTTTGTGCGTGCCGGAACGGAGAGTTTTGGTTTTACTGGAGGCGGTCTTTTTGGTGTGAGCGGTGGTTTTCTTCTTTACTGTTTTGCTGGTGGTTTTTTTCTTACGTTCTGTGGTTTTTGCCAGATGCGTTTTTTGTACAGCAGAATGCCGCGCCTGTTCGGAGGCGTTCGCCGCTGGCGTAAATGAGAGTGTGGTAAACAGTAAAGCACAGAGCGTCATCGAGATTCTAGTTATCCGCGCCACTGGGCAGTCCCCTGATAAGTGCGAGCCAAATTACATACCCGCATGAGATTTACAAAACCAGTCGATTCTAATCCATAAAATCGGAATAAGTTAATAGCATTTTTCATTCAAAAATTGTGTTTCGTTAGCAAGTGCAAAAAAATTCACCATTCTGTCGCACTCTTGTTCGCTCCTTAAGCAAAACCGCACGGCGCGTAGCCTTAAACGTCATTATCAATGCAACTTTACGCGATAGCGGATAAAATAATGAGACGTGACAAAAATGTTATTTTCCGATGTCGGCCTGACCCGCTACAATGTCAGACTGATGCCGTAACAGAAGTTAAAGGAAGCAAGACATGAGCACCACTATTGAAAAAATTCAGCGCCAGATCGCTGAAAACCCGATTCTCCTGTACATGAAAGGTTCTCCGAAGCTGCCAAGCTGCGGCTTCTCCGCGCAAGCGGTTCAGGCGCTGTCCGCCTGTGGTGAGCGTTTTGCTTACGTTGATATCCTGCAAAACCCGGACATCCGCGCTGAGCTGCCAAAATACGCAAACTGGCCGACCTTCCCACAGCTGTGGGTTGACGGTGAACTGGTTGGCGGCTGTGATATTCTGATTGAAATGTATCAGCGCGGCGAACTGCAACAGCTGATCAAAGAGACTGCGGCGAAGTATAAAACCGAAGAGCCGGACGCAGAATAAGTTTTCTGCGAATATAAAAAAGCGACCACATTATGTTGGTCGCTTTTTTTTGTCCTGTGGGGCTGTTGATTACCCAGTCTACGATTGAAGATCGGCCTCGTCGCCCATCGGCAGCGGCCAGCCACCCAGACGTTTCCAGCGGTTGACGATCTCACAGAACAGCTCCGCCGTACGCTCGGTATCGTATAACGCGGAATGCGCCTGAGTGCCGTCAAACGCAATACCCGCCGTGATGCAGGCTTTAGAGAGCACGGTTTGCCCCAGCGCCAGGCCGCTCAGCGCGGCGGTGTCGAAGGTCACAAACGGATGGAATGGATTACGCTTTAGCGAGGCGCGCTCGGCGGCAGCCATGGTGAAGCTGTGATCGAACGTAGCGTTGTGGGCCACCATGATGGCGCGGCTACAGTCATTCTCTTTCATGCCTTTGCGCACCATTTTGAAAATGGCGTGCAGCGCTTCATATTCGCTTACCGCCCCGCGCAGCGGGTTTGTCGGATCGATACCGTTAAAGGCCAGCGCCTCTGGTTGTAAGTTTGCCCCTTCAAAGGGTTCAACGTGGAAATGCAGCGTGGTGTCCGGTACAAGCCAGCCCTGTTCATCCATCTTCAGCGTGATGGCGGCAATTTCAAGCAGCGCATCGGTTTTAGCGTTAAATCCGGCTGTTTCTACATCAATGACAACGGGATAAAAACCACGAAAACGGTCGCACAGACCGGTAAATTGAGCGTTATCGGACATCAGGGTCTCTTACAAGGGGGAAAAAGCAGTGCGCATTATGGCAAATTTTGAGAGGGGATGCAGCAAAACAACGGGCGCATAGTGCGCCCTGCGGGATCAATTGCCCAGACCGCGACCAGCGTCTTTAGCTTCGATCAGTTCGATTTTATACCCGTCCGGATCTTCAACAAATGCAATCACGGTGGTGCCGCCTTTAACCGGACCGGCTTCACGGGTGACGTTACCGCCATTGCTGCGGATACGTTCGCAGGCTTCAGCCGCATTATCCACTTCCAGCGCGATGTGGCCGTAAGCCGTACCCAGCTCGTAGCTGTCCACGCCCCAGTTGTAGGTCAGCTCGATGACCGCTTCTTCAGATTCCGGGCCGTAACCGACAAACGCCAGAGAGTATTTATATTCCGGATTTTCGCTGGTGCGCAGCAGCTTCATGCCCAGAACGTTAGTGTAGAAATCGATGGAACGTTGCAGGTCGCCAACGCGCAGCATAGTGTGAAGTAGGCGCATAATTTCCTCATTAAACAGTGGAATGGATTATCTTTTTGAACAGAAACGATGTTTTAGTATAGCGGCGAAAGGTCGCCGCTATCAATGTACAAAGCGGGATTACAGTGAAGGGTAGTCGGTATAACCTTCCGCGCCGCCGCCATAGAAGCTTTCAGGGCGCTGCGGGTTCAGTTCGGCTTTCTTCTGCAAACGGGCAACCAGATCCGGGTTAGCAATGTAATCACGGCCAAAGGCCACGGCGTCGATCAGACCTTTACCGATCAGATCCTCGGCTTTCTCTGCCGTATAAGCGCCCGCCCCGATAATCACGCCGTGGAAGCGCTCGCGAACTTTCTGGCGGAAGGCTTCGCTGTAGGGCTTGCCGCCTGCCCAGTCCGGCTCGGACATGTGCAGATACGCGATACCGCGTTTAGCCAGCTCTTCAATCAGATACAGCGCATCCGCTTCTTCGTTCGGACCGTTGTCGACGTTCTGGAAGGTACCAATTGGGGAAACTCGAATACCAATGCGATCTGCGCTCCACTCATTACACACGGCATCTACCACTTCAAGCACCAGACGCGCGCGGTTTTCAACGCTGCCGCCGTACTGGTCGGTACGCTGATTGGAAGACGGTGACAGGAACTGGTGCAGCAGGTAGCCGTGCGCAGAGTGCAGCTCAACCAGGTCGAAGCCCGCTTCACGGGCGTTGGCGACGGCCTGACGGAAATCATTCACGATACCCGGGATCTCGTCCAGCTCAAGCGCGCGTGGCGTGGTGGTGTCGACGCGAATAGCATTACCGTTTTCATCGCGCAGGGAAGTGCGGGTATTCGCATTCAGGGCAGAGGCAGAAACGGGCGCCTGACCGCCAGGCTGGATGCTGCTGTGCGAGATACGACCGGTGTGCCACAGCTGAACCGCAATACGGCCATCTTCAGCATGAACGCCTGCGGTGATTTTTTTCCACGCGGCGATCTGTTCCGGGCTGTGCAGACCCGGCGCACCGGCGTAGCCTTTGGCCTGGGCAGAAATCTGCGTGGCTTCGGAAATAATCAGGCCCGAGCTGGCGCGCTGACGGTAATACTCACCCATCAATGGCGTTGGGATATCTCCCGGCTCGATGCTGCGCAGACGGGTAAGTGGGGCCATAAACACGCGGTTTGGGGCAGTAACGGCACCCACTTTCAGTGGGGTAAATAGCTTTTCAGCGGACATAATGGCTCCTGAGTAGACCAGTCGACTAGTAAAAGGGTAAATAAAAACGCCGGCTACACGCCAGGCGCGGTAATACAGTTTTTCACATGCGCCAGCGCGCTTTCGAGCGGCACGGCGCTGCGAGACATTTTTGCCTGCAGGTTGGCGCCTAACCAGAGGGAATAGAGCACCTGTGCCTGCGTGAGCGGATCACCGGAGAAGGAGAGCGTTGTTTCATCGCGGCCTTTTTCCAGCGCCTGAGCCAGCAGAGCGATTACGCCGCTGGCCCCTTTATCCATGGCGGTGCGCATATCTTCGGAGAGATCGCACACTTCGGCAGACAGTTTTACCGTCAGGCAGCCGCTGATGATGCCCTGCTGACAGAACTGCGTCAGCGTTTCCTGATAGTAGTTCAGAACACGATCCCGGTAGTCACCTTCGCCGCTGGCGAAGTGGGCTGCCAGGCGCTGATGGTAGCTGGCGTAGTGCCGCTCCAGCATGGCTACGCCAAACGCCTCTTTGGATCGAAAATAGTGATAAAACGATCCCTTAGGCACTTCAGCGGTTTTTAATAACTCGCTCAGCCCCATACCGGTAAACCCGCGATGCATGCAAAGGCGCTCGCCGGTAGCCAGCAAATGTTCTCGTGTATCGTGTTCTGTATGTCTGCTCATGCTCTTACTCTAATAGACCGTTCGGTCTAATGCAAGCCCGCTTAGCGACGACATTGCGACAAAATATCCAGCTGCGGCTGATAAACCACTGATTTCACGTCCATCATGCCCAGAACCGTGGCAAACAAATTGTCCTGTGAAACTGCCTCTTTTGCAGCATGGTTACGTAGGCAATCCGTGTTTACGCCGAAGTTTTTCGCATAGTCCGGGGAGAGCCAGAACATAAACGGAATATGCGTTTGCTGCTCCGGGGCCAGCATATACGGCGTACCGTGCAGGTAAATTCCGCTTTCGCCCAGCGATTCGCCGTGATCGGAGAGGTAAATGAGCGCTGTGTTCATACTGGCCTGCCGGGCTTTTAGCGCGTCGATGGTTCGGCTGAGCACGCTATCGGTATACAGAATCGAGTTGTCATAGGTATTGATCAGCGACTGATGATCGCAATCCTGAATTTCATTGGTATCGCAGGTTGGGGTGAATTTCCGGAAGCGGTCCGGGTAACGGTTGTAATAAGCCGGACCGTGGCTGCCCATCAGGTGTATCACCAGTACGGTATCCTGCTTTATTCCGTCCAGCACGTTGTCCAGGCGGTACAGGTTGACGTCGTCGATACAGGATTTGTCCTTACAGAACTGTTCCAGTTTCCACTGGGTCATATCCGTGTGCGGCACGCGGTCGCAGGCACCTTTACACCCGCCGTCATTGTCGCGCCACAGCAGGTTGAACCCGGCGTGGTTAAGCACATCGAGCAGTCCTTCCTGATGATGGGCGAGGTCCGCGTCATATTTTTTTCGCGTCATGCCGGAGAACATGCAGGGGACGGAAACGGCGGTTTCCGTGCCACAGGAGGAGGCCTGTGGGAAGTTGATGACATCCCGCTTTTTCAGCTCGGGGTTGGTTTCACGGGGGTAACCATTTAACGAATAGTTTGCAGCGCGGGAGGCTTCACCCACCACCAGAACCAGCACGGTTTTCTTACGTTGGCCGGAAATCAGCGCCCCTTTATGGGCATCCTCGCCAATGCGGACCAGCGTCTGGTCGCCGGCAAACCAGCGCATTTTGCTGTACTTCACAACGGCGCTCACGTAGTTCGCCGGAGTGACCATTTTGACGATGCTTTTGTTATTGCGGAACAGCGAAGCATAGTCTTTATAGAACACTGCCGCGACGAGAATGATCACCAGCAGCGCACCGAGTATAGCGGCGAAACGTGTTAGCAGGGCATACCACCATTTTCCGGTTCGAATGCGCGTCAGGGCTAAGATGACGGAAGGGACCAGACCCGCGACGGCCAGCCACAGGATCAGCTGCGGCGTTACCAGGGCTGTCGCTTCCTGGGAGTTAGTCTCAAACACGTTCACAATCATGTTCTGATCGATAACCGCGCCATAGGTGTACATAAACCAGGTCGCGGCGGCGCATCCTATGGTCAGGGCAATCATGAGCGGCTTGCGAATAAAGGGAATATTCAGCAGGCTAAAAACAATGACCCAGCCGCAGAACAGAACCAGCGGCACACTGGCGGCAAAAAGCACGTCGTGCAGACGGGCAGGTGCGATGATTGACCAGCTGTGCTGGATAAACAGCGCATTGAACACGGTGAAGAAAAGCGCACAGGCGAGGGTAAATTTCGTATCGTTACAGTGTAACTTTTTAGTGAGCCACATGATGACCAGACCATTCGTTATATCAATGCGGCGAGTATAAGAATGGAAGATTAGCGAAACCTTAATGCCCTGTTTGTGACGGACACGCCTTGCATGCAGGCCATTTAGGGTCTTCACTGTAGGGAATAATGACGTTCTGGAGGTAGGTGTGGCAGAGCAACTGGAATTTTTCCCTGTCCAGAGCCCGTGCCGGGGTATTTGCCAGGTTGATGAACGAGGATACTGCCGTGGCTGCATGCGCACACGCGATGAACGTTTTAACTGGCAAAATTTCAGCGACGCGCAAAAGCAGGAGGTCTTACGGCTATGCCGACAACGTCTGCTGCGCAAAATTCGTGCAAACAAAGCGGTTGAAACCGAAGAACCTCAGCAACCTTCACTGTTTTAGCAGGGTAATTGCGTATACTGGTGACATGACTTCCTTGAGGAAAATGTTATGGTTCAGCGTATTACCCTTGCCCCGCAGGGCCCGGAATTCTCCCGATTCGTTATGGGCTACTGGCGCCTTATGGACTGGAATATGTCTCCGGTCCAGCTGGCGGACTTTATAGAAGAGCATCTCGATCTCGGGATCACCACCGTCGATCACGCTGATATTTATGGCGGCTATCAGTGCGAGGCCGCTTTTGGCGAAGCGCTGAAGCGTGCGCCAGCGCTGCGTGAACGTATGGAGATTGTGACCAAATGCGGTATTGCCACCACAGCAAAACCGGAGCATGCACTTGGGCATTACATCACTGACAGCGCGCATATCGTTAAAAGCGCTGAGCAGTCACTGGTCAACCTGGCCACCGATCGTATCGACCTGCTGCTGATCCACCGTCCCGATCCATTGATGGATGCGGATGAGGTTGCGGAAGCGTTCCTGACGCTACACCAGAGCGGCAAAGTGCGTCATTTTGGCGTGTCTAACTTCACCCCGGCACAGTTTGCGCTATTGCAGTCTCGCCTGCCGTTTACGCTGGCGACGAATCAGGTGGAGATTTCGCCTGTTCATCAGCCGCTGCTGCTGGATGGCACGCTCGACCAATTGCAACAGCTGCGCATCCGTCCAATGGCATGGTCCTGCCTGGGAGGCGGCCGCCTGTTTAACGATGAAGCATTCCAGCCGCTGCGTAACGAGCTTGAAACGGTGGCCCGCGAACTGAATGCGGAGAGTATTGAGCAGGTGGTTTACGCCTGGATCCTGCGCCTGCCGTCTAAACCGCTGCCGATTATCGGCTCCGGCAAAATTGAGCGTGTCCGCGCTGCGCTTGTTGCTGAAGAGCTGGATATGACGCGTCAGCAGTGGTTCCGCATCCGCAAGGCGGCGCTGGGCTACGACGTACCCTGAGCACGCCTGAACCTGACTTTCCGGTGAAATCTGCGCCGCTGGTATAAACTTAAGGTGCAAAAAATAACCCGTGGAGGTCATATGAAGCGTTTTGCTCTGGCAGTGGTCACGCTGGTTGTTTGCGCAGGAGCGCAGGCAGCCAGCGAAGAAGTTGAAATGAATCTCGTCACTTCTCAGGGAGTAGGCCAGTCCATCGGGACGGTGAAAATCACCGAAACCGATAAAGGGCTGGAATTTACTCCCGATCTCAAGGCCCTTCCACCCGGTGAACATGGTTTTCACGTTCATGCCAAAGGCAGCTGTCAACCTGCAATGAAAGAGGGGAAACCTTCAGCCGCTGAGGCCGCTGGGGGGCATCTGGATCCGCACAACTCTGGTAAGCATGAAGGCCCGGAAGGTATGGGGCACCTCGGCGATCTGCCGGTGCTGGTGGTGAATAACGACGGTAAAGCCACCGATCCGGTTGTTGCGCCCCGGCTGAAAAAGATTGACGAGGTCAAAGGCAAGGCGCTGATGGTCCATGTGGGCGGCGATAACATGTCCGATCAACCTAAACCGCTTGGCGGCGGCGGGGCGCGCTATGCCTGCGGCGTGATCTGATCGCCAATTGTTCCGGGTGGCGGCGCCTGTTCAAGCTGTGACAGGGAGCAGTGCAGCCGCCAGATAATGGACGCCAGATCGCGGGCCGCAGGCTGATGGTGGTGCGCCAGAGCGTCGCAAATACGCTGAAGCTCGGCGAGCGTGACGCTCAGGGGGCGTTGCTGAACTCCGCGCTCGCTCATGACATCGCGGAGCATGGAAATACAATTATCGCGGACCTGCGAAAGCGGGTCGGAACGCGTCTCCCAGGCACGCAGCTGCCACACCACGTGCGAACAGTTCAGCAGCACCACGCCCCAGCGCAGTAGCCAGCGACGGGAGAGGGAATCCTGGCTGTTGTTCAGCTGGCTGACATGATGGTAAACCAGCGATTCATACTCGCTTTCACGCAGATGCGGCCTGCGGCTCAGTTGATCGACAAAACCCCTGCGCAGCTCACGAATATGCCTGCGGCTTTTACGCGCATCCGAGCCCGGGCGTAGCACGGCGAAAGCCAGCCACGCCAGCCCCACGCCGAGGATCTTCGCCAGGTTATCGTTGAGAAAATCAGCGTAATCGTAAACCGGAGGATTCGTTACAGAGATAAATGAGCCCATAAAAACAATCAACTGACCCCACAGACCGGCCAGTTTTGGCATTTGCAGTTTGAGCAACTGCATGGTGGTTAACAGCGGGAACAGAAACAGCAGAAATTGCCAGAGGTCGGTTATCTGCACCATCAAACCAAATTTCACCACGAAGCTGAACAGCGACAGCAGTACCAGCGTACGCAGCAGAAGCGTCAGGGAATTAAACGGGGAAGCTGCGACGGAATAGAGCACGCAGCTGATTGCCGCAAGCGTCAGGGCTGCACTGCCCGCTTCCCATTGGGTGGTGATGGCCCATGCGCCCACGGCCGTCAACGCGCAAAACGTACGAAAACCGCTCCACAGCGCCTCCATTGCGTCGGTATGGCGTGCCAGAGCTGGGCTACCGGGAACGGAAAATTCGGTGACGGGCGTGGCATTTTCGACGGCTTTTAACCAGCGGCTGCTGCGCAGATACAGGCGGCAGAAATAGTTCAGACGCTGCCAGAAGGCGCGGTGCCGGTAATCATATTCATCCGTTGGGGCGAGCGGCGCGATAATGCGGGCCACGGTATAGATATCGGCATCCGGACGCGCAAGGGCGGCGAGCAGCGCCTCGATAACTTCCCGGGTATGGGCTGGCGGCGCAGGCCAGTTCAGCAACATCCGGCGAAGGCTTGAGATCGCACTCGTCATCCGCAATTGCTGGTGTAGTAAATAGTTCAGGAGCGTGTTCTGGCGACGAAAACGGTAGTGGCTCCAGAAAGCCTGGATGCGCAGCAGATTCATGGTCAGGATCTGGCCGATGACCTTTTCGTGTGCTAGACGGATGTTATCGCTGCTATCAGGCTGCCAGAGCAGGCTGGCATGTTCCAGCAAACGCGCGTGCATCGTTTTAAGGGCGGTGATAAGCGTAGTGCCATCAGAGGTGCTGGGCAGGATCATCATCATGACGCCGCCGCACAGAATGCCGACCATCACTTCACATACGCGTGCCTGGGCGATGTCCCATAGCTCGGTGGTATCCAGCACGTTGACGACCGGAAAGGCGATAATGGCTGCGGTGTAACCTGCCAGTTGAAACGCGTACGCAACGTTGTTGGTAAAATGTGCGCAGGCCCAGGTGCACAGCCCCAGCCATGCCGACATGCTTAACAGAAAGAGCCAGGGATCGTTCAGGGTATGGCCGGCAAGAAGCAGTGCAGCGGTCGCACCCAGCAGGCTACCCGCCACGCGCCCGAGGCTTTTACTGATAACGCCCCCGACGGTAGGGAAGCTGACGACCGCCGCAGAGGTCATCGCCCAGTAAGGCTCATCCAGATTCAGATAATAGGCTACCGTAAGCGCAAGGCACATGGCGATGCCGTTACGCAGCGCGTAACGCCACTGCGGCCGTGTCGCTTTTATCCACGGCGTATTGCGCCAGGAGAAAGCTCCCAGGTTCATCATCGCGATCCGATGGCGACGGTGCAGGTTGTGCCAGAGACCAGAGTAATGTCTTTCGGCAGTTGCTCTAACTCGACGCGAACAGGCACCCGCTGAGCCAGACGCACCCACGGTACGTTGGGTTTGATGTCAGGCACCAGACCAGAATCGGTTTCCACGCTCTGATCGTAAATTGCCCGACCTATGCTACTAACGTGACCCTGTAACTTTTCTGCACCGCTGTAAAGCGTGATCCGGGCAGGCGCACCCTCGCGGATATGCCGCAGCTTGGTCTCTTCAAAATAACCTACAACATAGAAAGAGTGGCTATCTACCAGGGCAAAGACCGGCTGGCCTGTGGTGGCGTAATCCCCCACACGTGTCGACAGGCTCGTGATCCATCCATCCACCGGAGCTTTGACCACGGTCTGGGTCAGTTGCCACTCGGCCTGTTTCAGCGTTGCCTCTGCAACCTTCAGGCTGGCCTGCATGGCTTTTACATTGATATTGGCGGTATCGAGATCTTCCGCAGAGATGTAATTCCTCGACAGATGTCGGCGACGTTCGGCTTCGTTATTGGCTTTTGCCAGATCTGATTGAGCTTTTGCGAGCTGCGCCTGGGCATTGAGCACCGCAATGTGGAAAGGGGTCTCATCGATGCGGAATAACACATCGCCCGCATGAACGAACTGGTTGTCCTTCACCAGCAGCGCGCTGATACTGCCGGACACCTGTGGCGTGATGCTGACCTGTTCTGCGCGGATCTTGCCGTCACGCGTCCAGGGCGACTGCATGTAATAATTCCAGAGCCACCAGCCGGCCATAAGCGCCAGCGCTAAAACGAAAAGAGTGGAAAAATATTTTAACGTTTTCAATGCTATTCTCACCACACGGTTAACACGGCAAGGCCAAGACAGACGGAAAGGGTAAACAGGGAGAGATCCATTAACATCGGGTGCCAGATTTCACCGGAATACATCCAGTCGCGCAGCAGACGATGCGCAATGAGCCAGATCACAAAACCGACCATCACGGCTTTAAACAGTGGCGGAAAGTAGACCGATGCGCCGACAATCAGATCCTGGAGCGGCAACCCTGCGGAGAGGGAAAAGAACGTCACAAGCAGTGATCCTTTGCAGTGGGGTGAGGGCCACAATGGCATATTTCAATGCGATGGCGCATTACCGTTCAGTGTAAATCATCCTTTAAGGAATGATGAATACCGTGATTGCATTTGTTTTGGCAATACAAATACTGCAAACTATTCTAAAATCACTATAATCACTTAGCAAGCTAATTATAAGGAGATGAAATTGGAATCGCCATTAGGTTCTGATCTGGCAAGGTTGGTACGCATCTGGCGTGCTCTGATTGACCATCGCCTGAAACCTCTGGAACTCACGCAGACGCACTGGGTTACGCTGCATAACATTCATCAGCTCCCGCCCGACCAGTCACAGATCCAACTGGCAAAAGCGATTGGCATTGAGCAGCCGTCACTGGTGCGCACTCTTGACCAACTGGAAGAGAAGGGACTTATCTCCCGACAAACCTGCGCCAGCGACCGTCGCGCCAAGCGGATCAAATTGACGGAAAAAGCGGCCCCGATTATTACTGAGATGGAAGCTGTCATCAGTAAAACGCGTGGGGAGATCCTTGAAGGTATTTCCCCCGCTGAGCTGGAGATGCTGATAGGACTCATCGCCCGTCTTGAGCAGAACATCCACGATCTGCAGTCTCGCGACTGACCGAACGTAAAGGCCTTGCGAAATCAAGGCCTTTCTTATTATCTGAACACCACCACCCGGTTGCGCCCTGTCTCTTTTGCCTCATACATGGCTTTATCCGCGCTCTCCACGCAGGTTTCCGCACTGGTTTCCGGCGAGGTTGCGGTGAATACGCCCATGCTGATGGTAATGGGTTCCGGCAGATGACCGCCGCTGCTGGCTTTATCAAACCCGCTCAGCTTGAGGCGAATGCGCTCGGCCACCTGCCGCGCGGCGTCTGAAGGGGTATTTGTCAGCATCAACACAAACTCTTCACCACCGATTCGGGCCGCGATATCCTGGGGGCGCACGGAATCCGTCAACAGATTAGAGACGAACTGTAATACCTTATCGCCCTGCAAATGCCCGTAACAGTCGTTGATACGTTTGAAACGGTCAAGGTCGCTTACCACCACCGATACCGGGTGTGCCTCCGTTGCAGAGCTGAGGGCATAGTTTAATGAATCATAAAAATAGCTGCGATTATAAAGACGGGTAAGCGGGTCGCGGATTGAATTTTGATATGACTGCTGGTATTTGACGTGCGAGTCACGATACAAATTAAAGACGTCGGAAAGCAAAATGAAAATAATCATTAATGTCGCGACAGTTTCGAATAACCGGGCGCGGTACCATGATACATCTTCTACGTATCCACCTAACAACAGCATTAACAGCGTGACGACATAACAGACGCATAAAAAATTGCCGCCCGCCCAGAACAAATTTTTTATCCGGGTCACGACCATCAGGGTGATTAATGTGACAACCCAAAGAATGACCAAAATGATGTTGATGGTCTGGCTCCAGAGAATCATGAACTGCCGGGTTTCATTATCCACAAGATCCAGGGTTAACGTCGTGGAATGGCTGGAATAGAACCACGCCAGCCAAAGCATGCAGCCCGTAAAGAGAGCCGATCCGACAACAATACCGATGTGGGTGCTTCGTGAAAGGGGGGAAACGCGAAGCGTATAAAGTAAGGCTGAGGCCATCATGAGCACCGCCATTAAGAGGTGTCGGAACATATAAAAGATCATCGCGTCATTATAGTTCGCCTCGTTGAACTGATAGAGATCCAGCCAACCTGGAAAACTGGATAGCGTACCCACCATCAGCAGTGCTGAACCGGCAAAGGCTGACGCAATCGGAACGAGATATAGCCGTTTTTTATCACACCAGTATTTCATTGCCATAAAACAGGCGATAAACAGATGGAATACCAGAAGAAAAATAGTGAGCGTTGGGAAAAATAGCGGAGAGAATGAAGGAACCCATTCAACAAGTTTTATAAAACAACCTTGTAACACGGCAATGATAAAAATGCACCCAAGTGCAAAGGCCACAAAGCGGTTCATTACAAATCGACAGTTCGCAAGCATAGAATGTTAAAAAATTAAAAAGAGGAAAAAGAGAATCAGACGAGTCTAAAGGAGGGAAATAAAAAATACTTTGCGCAGGAACAATATCAGAGGGAATTAATTATACGCCGTGTGAATGTATTTTTATAAATACATTTTTTAAAATGATAGTTTTTGTAAATGGATGCGGCCCGAAAGGACCGCATCCGTCGGGATATTAACGCGGGGAGACGGTGACCTGGCTACCGTTGCTTGCCAGTACAACACGCTGGCCTGCAGAAAAGCGAGTATTACCCTGTTTCTGCACAACCATAATGGTGCTGCCATCGTCTTTACGGATTTCCAGCTCAACGCCCTGAGTTTTGTTCATCGCACCCTGAACGCCCTGACCCGCTACGCCGCCTGCAACTGCGCCTGCTGCGGTAGCCAGAGAGCGACCGGTGCCGCCACCAATGGTGTTACCCAGGAAACCACCCAGCACAGCACCACCGATTGCGCCCACGACGTTCGTGTCATCACCACCCTGAATCTGAACAGGACGGGCATTAACGATAGTACCGTAGGTCACGTTCTGTACCTGTTTAGCTTCAGAAGCACTATATACGTCGCCGGAGAGTGAATTGTCGTTCACACAACCCGCCAGTGTTAAACCAATCAGCGAAACGCCCAGTACACGTAAAATCATTTGACTCTCCTGTTCACCAAAAAATGCCCGGTTGGGGCATCCGTTATGGCTAAATTATATGGCATTCCTGACCACAGTTCATATCTTTGCATGCCGAATAGATAAATTTTACCTGAACGGGGCTTAACGGGACATAAACAAAAACCGTCTGTGCTACAGGTCTGAGATTGTTAAAAAATATTATCACCGGATAGCAAAGCAGCGTTATTTATGATGGAGTGGTTGCACTTAGCCCATGTAACGTAAGGAAAGCGCATGAAATCGGGTCGCTATATCGGTGTGATGTCTGGTACCAGTCTTGACGGTGTGGATGTCGTTCTGGCCGCCATTGATGAAAACATGGTGGCGCAGCAGGCAAGCCTGACCTGGCCTATTCCGGTCTCGTTAAAAGAAGAGATCCTGAGCATCTGCCAGGGGCAACAGCTGACGCTTTCCCAACTGGGCCAACTGGATGTGCGTCTGGGGGCGCTGTTTGCTGATGCGGTACTGGCTCTGATGCAGCAAGAAAGACTTCATCCGCAGGATGTCGTGGCAATAGGCTGCCATGGGCAGACCGTCTGGCATGAACCTGTCGGCGAGGCGCCGCACACGATGCAAATTGGCGATAATAACCAGATTGTGGCAAAAACCGGCGTGACGGTGGTGGGGGATTTCCGTCGTCGCGATATGGCCCTCGGCGGGCAGGGGGCGCCGCTGGTTCCGGCATTTCATCAGGCGCTGCTGGCGCACCCGGTGGAGCGCAGAATGGTCCTGAACATTGGCGGGATTGCCAACCTGTCGATGCTCATTCCCGGGCAGCCCGTGCGTGGATACGATACCGGGCCCGGTAATATGCTGATGGATGCCTGGATCTGGCGTCAGAACGGTAAACCCTACGACAAAGACGCGCAGTGGGCCAGTCAGGGGAAAGTGATCCTTCCCTTGCTGCAAGCCCTGTTAAGCGATCCATTCTTTGCCCTGCCAGCGCCGAAAAGCACGGGGCGAGAGTATTTCAACTACGGCTGGCTTGAACGTCATCTGGCACGCTTCCCCGGCCTTGCGCCACAGGATGTGCAGGCTACGCTGACTGAGCTTACCGCCGTGTCGATTTCTGAACAGGTGTTGCTCAGCGGCGGGTGCGAGCGCCTGCTGGTATGCGGAGGCGGAAGCCGCAACCCGCTCCTGATGGCACGCCTCGCCGCCCTGCTGCCGGGCACCGAAGTCACGACCACTGACGAAGCCGGGATCAGCGGAGACGACATGGAAGCGCTGGCCTTCGCCTGGCTTGCCTGGCGTACGGTTGCCGGTCTGCCCGGGAATTTACCCTCCGTAACCGGTGCGCGGGAGGCGAGCGTCCTCGGTGCTATTTTCCCGGCAAATCCGCGCCATAATCAGAGTTAACTGAAATTCAGCGGGAGGCATAACCCGTAAAATAGGGAAAAACAGGAGGGCGGTTAGGCCCTCCAGGACCAGGATAGTCTTCGGAATCTGCCCATGAAAAAACTTCTTCTCATTGCTGTACCTTTTCTTATGACCGGATGCAGCGTCTATAACCAGTTCGTTGAGCGTATGCAAACCGATACGCTGGAATATCGTTGTGATGAAAAACCGCTGACGGTGAAGCTGAACAACACTCGCCAGGAAGCCAGCTTTGTTTATGACAATAAGTTGTTGACGCTGAAGCAGGGGATGTCCGCCTCCGGGGCGCGTTACACGGATGGGATCTACGTCTTCTGGTCAAAAGGTGACAGCGCCACCGTCTATAAGCGAGACCGCATTGTGCTGAACAATTGTCAGCTGGAAAATCCGAAGCGTTGAGATTTTTGAAGGGGGCGCGCACAATAGCGCCACCCAACCTCACTTTCAGCTAACGCCATGTCAGAAAACGACGAACTACAGCAAATTGCGCATCTGCGCCGTGAATACACCAAAGGCGGTCTGCGCCGCCAGGATCTTCCCGCCGAACCGCTGGTGCTTTTTGAACGCTGGCTGAAACAGGCCTGCGAAGCGAAACTGGCCGACCCGACGGCGATGGTCGTTGCCACGGTTGATGAAAACGGTCAGCCGT
The DNA here is from genome assembly GCF_048284255.1 of Enterobacter cloacae complex sp.6700776. Taxonomy (NCBI): domain Bacteria; kingdom Pseudomonadati; phylum Pseudomonadota; class Gammaproteobacteria; order Enterobacterales; family Enterobacteriaceae; genus Enterobacter; species Enterobacter cloacae complex sp.6700776. The sequence continues at coordinate 284,669 of NZ_JBLVYK010000004.1, forward strand.
ATCAACGCATCGTTCTTCTTAAGCATTATGACGAGAAAGGGCTGGTGTTCTACACCAACCTTGGTAGTCGTAAAGCGCATCACCTGGAAAATAATCCGCGTATTAGCCTGCTCTTCCCGTGGCATATGCTTGAGCGCCAGGTGATGGTTACCGGCAAGGCAGAGCGCCTCTCTACGCTCGAAGTGGTGAAATATTTCCACAGCCGACCGCGCGACAGTCAGATTGGCGCCTGGGTTTCTAAACAGTCCAGCCGAATCTCGGCCCGCGGCGTACTTGAAAGTAAATTCCTCGAACTCAAACAGAAGTTTCAGCAGGGTGAAGTGCCGCTGCCGAGTTTCTGGGGCGGGTTCCGCATCCCCATTGAGCAGATGGAATTCTGGCAGGGCGGTGAGCACCGCCTGCACGATCGCTTTTTATACCAGCGCGACAACGGTGGCTGGAAAATAGACCGACTGGCACCGTAATCCCCAAAATTTGTTGATTTAAGCGCTAGCGCACACCGCGCTGGCGCTTTATTCTATGGTCCTTTCGCATCAGGCGAAAAGTCGTGTACCGGCAAAGGTGCAGTCGTTTATACATGGAGAATTTGATGGCAAGCAGTAACTTGATTAAACAATTGCAAGAGCGGGGCCTGGTGGCCCAGGTGACGGACGAGGAAGCGTTAGCAGAGCGACTGGCGCAAGGCCCGATCGCGCTCTATTGCGGCTTCGATCCCACCGCTGACAGCTTGCATTTGGGGCATCTTGTTCCATTGTTATGCCTGAAACGCTTCCAGATGGCGGGTCATAAGCCTGTTGCCCTGGTTGGCGGTGCGACTGGTCTGATTGGCGACCCAAGTTTCAAAGCCGCTGAGCGTAAGCTGAATACCGAAGACACCGTGCAGGAGTGGGTGGATAAGATCCGTAAACAGGTTGCACCGTTCCTGGATTTCAACTGTGGTGACAACGCTGCGATTGCGGCGAACAACTACGACTGGTTTGGTGGCATGAACGTGCTGACGTTCCTGCGTGACATCGGCAAACACTTCTCTGTTAACCAGATGATTAACAAAGAAGCGGTCAAGCAGCGTCTTAACCGTGACGATCAGGGTATCTCTTTCACCGAGTTCTCCTACAACCTGTTGCAGGGGTATGACTTCGCCTGCCTGAACAAGCTGCACGGCGTGTCGCTGCAAATTGGCGGTTCTGATCAGTGGGGTAACATCACCTCCGGTATCGATCTGACCCGTCGCCTTCACCAGAATCAGGTGTTTGGTCTGACCGTGCCGCTGATCACCAAAGCAGACGGTACCAAGTTTGGTAAAACCGAAGGCGGCGCAGTATGGCTTGATCCGAAGAAAACCAGCCCGTACAAATTCTACCAGTTCTGGATCAACACGGCGGATGCCGACGTTTATCGCTTCCTGAAATTCTTCACCTTTATGGATATCGAAGAAATCAATGCGCTGGAAGAAGAAGACAAGAACAGCGGTAAAGCACCGCGCGCCCAGTATGTGCTGGCCGACGAAGTGACCAAACTGGTTCACGGTGAAGAAGGTTTGGCAGCGGCGAAACGCATTACGGCGAGCCTGTTCAACGGGACCCTGAGCGATTTAAGCGAAGCGGATTTCGAACAGCTGGCGCAGGATGGCGTGCCGATGGTGGAGATGGAAAAAGGCGCCGATCTGATGCAGGCGCTGGTCGACTCCGAGCTCCAGCCGTCTCGCGGTCAGGCGCGTAAAACCATCGCCTCTAACGCGATCACCATTAATGGCGAAAAACAGGCCGATCCGGAATACACCTTTACCGACAACGACCGTCTGTATGGTCGCTACACGCTGCTGCGTCGCGGTAAGAAAAACTACTGCCTGGTCTGCTGGAAGTAATTAAAAGTACGCAGGGGCGTGGGAAACCACGCCCCTTTTGTTTTGACAGGGTTTGGTAAGTACAACATGAAGAACATCCTCGCCATTCAGTCCCACGTTGTTTTTGGACATGCTGGCAACAGCGCTGCGGAATTCCCGATGCGCCGCCTTGGGGCCAACGTCTGGCCCCTCAATACCGTCCAGTTCTCGAATCACACCCAGTACGGTAAATGGACCGGCTGCGTAATGCCGCCGTCGCATCTGACGGAGATCGTTCAGGGGATTGCGGATATCGACCAGCTTAAACGCTGCGATGCCGTACTGAGCGGTTATCTGGGTTCGGCGGAGCAGGGGGAGCATATCCTCGGCATTGTGCGCCAGGTGAAAGCGGCAAACCCCGCGGCGAAATATTTCTGCGATCCGGTGATGGGACATCCGGAAAAAGGCTGCATCGTCGCGCCGGGCGTTGCGGAGTTTCATGTCCGTCATGCATTGCCTGCCAGCGATATTATTGCGCCCAACCTGATTGAACTTGAGATCCTGTGCGAGCATCCAGTCAACAGCGTAGAAGAGGCTGTACGCGCCTCTCGCGAGCTAATTGCTCAGGGGCCTGAGATTGTGCTGGTGAAGCACCTGGCACGCGCAGGGTTGAGCCAGGACCGTTTTGAAATGCTGCTGGTGACGAAGGATGAAGCCTGGCACATCAGTCGACCGCTGGTGGATTTCGGTACACGTCAGCCTGTCGGGGTCGGGGATGTGACCAGCGGTTTGCTGCTGGTGAAGCTATTGCAGGGCGCAAGCCTGCGCGATGCGCTGGAGCACGTCACCGCAGCCGTTTATGAAATCATGATTGCGACGAAGACGATGCAGGAATATGAGCTCCAGGTGGTCGCGGCGCAGGATCGCATCGCGAAGCCCGAGCATTATTTCAGCGCAACCCAATTGTAAGAGCAGGGATAGTGTAGGCCGGGTAAGCGCAGCGCCACCCGGCAACACAGGCCGTTCGGTTAATTCAACCCTTCCGCTTTCAGCGCCGCCGCCACCGCAGGACGCTCCGCCACGCGCGTCATATACGACGCGACATGGGCTAACCCTTCCATGTTCAGCTTAACCGCGCGTGCCCAACGCAGAACGGTAAACAGATAGGCATCGGCGATGGTGAAACGCGAGCCACAGATCCACTGGTCGTCTTTCAGCGCGTCGTTAACGTACTGCAACTTTTTCTCCAGCAGCGTGCGCACGGTCGGTTTGTACTCTTCAGGGGTATCCGGGCGGAACAGGGGCGTAAAGCCTTTGTGTAGCTCGGTGGCAATATAGTTCAGCCACTCCAGCGTCTTATAACGTGCAATGCTGCCGGTAGGAGCAAGGAGCTGACGATCCGGTACGTTGTCCGCCAGGTACTGCATTATCGCCACGCCTTCGGTCAGCAGCGTACCATCATCCAGCAGCAGGGCCGGAACCTGCCCTTTTGGGTTAATCGCAAAAAAGTCACCCCCGTTTTCCAGGCGCTTTTTCATCAGGTCAACGCCGTCCAGCGTGAAATCCTTACCGCTCTCGCGAAGGGTGATATGCGAAGCAAGAGAGCAGGCGCCCGGTTTATAGAACAGTTTCATCGGTAACTCCTTTTTGCTGAGGTTCCCGCTATGTTAGTGCGCGTTCAGATAAAAAAAAAGCCGCTAATCAATTAGCGGCTTCTGTTCAGTCGTTTCCCGATGACATTACGCGTTCGCGGTGTTGGTCGCTTTAGCGGATTTGTCGTCGTCCTGCGTCATACGATTGAGTTTTGGTGCGGTGAGCAGCATCAGCACGGCAATTACGGCTGTCGCGATACCAATTTGCATGAACACGGTACCGTAGACGTTCAGGGAGACCAGCGGGTCGGTAACGTTGTCCGGTACCGCCATCAGGTTCGCAATCTTACCTGCAATGATGGCTGCGCCAGCGGTCGTCAGGAACCAGCTACCCATGATGAAGCCCATCAGACGCTGAGGGACCAGCTGTGCAACCATCGCCAGGCCCAGACCGGAGATCATCAGTTCACCGATGGATTGCAGCGCATAGCTCAGGATCAGCCAGTTAACAGACACGATACCCGCGTCGGTCGCGAATTTCGTCCCCAGCGGCAGCACCAGGAATGCGCCAGAGCACAGCACCATACCGATCGCGAACTTGTGCGGCATCGGCAGACGGTCGCCCATCTTGTTATAGATAGCGGCCAGAATCGGGCTACCAATCATGATCCAGAACGGGTTCAGTGCCTGGTACTGCTCCGGCTCGAACGCGATACCCAGGATGGAGTGCTCAACGTTGCGGATTGCGAAGAAGTTCAGAGACGTCGGCATCTGGCTGTACAGGACGAAGAAGATAATCGCTTCCAGCATCAGGATGAACGCCACAATCATCTTACGACGTGCCGCACCCTGCATCGCGAAGGCTTCTTTAGCGAAGATAATCACGATACCCAGCGCAACCACGGCCAGTACGGCACGTGCAATACCCTGGTTGTGCAGCAGCCAGGTCGCGACAGCGGCCAGGATCACAATGCCGACGATGGTTGCCAGCAGTTTGCCCATATGCACGGGTTCGAAGTCTGGTTTAGAACCATAATCTTTAACCCAGCTGCGACAGAACAGGAAGTTCACAACGGTGATCAGCATACCCACGAAGCTCAGCGCAAACGCTACGCTCCAGCCGAATTTCGCGGCCAGCCATGGGGTTGCCAGCATAGAGAAGAATGAACCGATGTTGATGGACATGTAGTACATGGTAAATGCACCGTCCAGACGCGGATCATCTTTGTTGTAGCAGGTAGAAAGCAGGGAGGACGGGTTAGCCTTAAAGAGGCCGTTACCTACCGCGATGGTAGCCATGCCCATGTATACCACGCCCGCATCGTGCCCGGACCATGCAACCAGACCATAGCCAATCGCCAGAACCACGGCGCCCAGCATAATGACACGTTTCGTACCGAGAACTTTATCGCCTAACCAGCCGCCGATGGCGACCAGGCCATAGACCAGAGCGCTGAAGGACGAGAACAGCGTGATGGAATCGGCTTCGGACATACCCAGTTGCTTAACCAGGTAAACGGCCATAATCCCTTGCAGGCCGTAGTAGCCAAAACGCTCCCATAATTCGATAGAGAAAATGAGATAGAACGCTTTAGGCTGTTTGAAAGCGTTAAGACTTACGCTCTCATCTGTTGGTTTATTGTTTGCAGTAGACACATATACCTCTTTTTTTACATCCCATATTAACGGGGGTGTTCATAGCATGATGACCGTAGTCCATCCGCTTTATAGTTATATTGGGAGGGGAAACGGCGGGTAATGTTCACTATCCAGCCCCATCTGGCAATACGTTTGTAATAATCTGTTACATATAACTGTGGCGGTATAATCATCGGTTCATGCAAATGTTATGCAGCGTTAAATTTCATCCGTTGAGAATTGGTGGTTTTTTTCACTGTAAATGACCCTGATGAATGGCTGTATGGCGATATGTTCTGCTATTTTGGGTGAAAGGCAGTGATATAGCCCATATTCTGAAAAATGACTGGTCTTATATGCGGTGAGTAAAGGATGAGATCTTGTCTGGCAAAGGCGTGGAGAGGCTTTTAACAACAAAAATCCAACATCAAGTTATCAGAGTGATCGCGATCACAGATGTATAGAAATTTTTGGTGATGAAAAAACTATTAACCTGTTTGAGTGTTAAATATCGGCAGAATCGACAACACTTTATGGACAATGAGAGGGAAAATTACGGCCAAGGGAGAAGATATCAGAGCCCTTGTTTAATCTAAGGGCTTGAACAGTAACAAGTGGATGTACCTTCACGGATAGACTTTTTCTTTGTATTCACAGAGATCTTCGATAATGCAGGAGCCGCAGCGTGGCTTACGTGCAATACAGGTATAGCGCCCGTGAAGGATTAGCCAGTGATGGCAATCCACCTTAAATTCCGCAGGGACCACTTTTAATAGCTTTTCTTCCACCTCTTCCACGTTTTTACCCGGCGCGAACCGGGTGCGATTAGAAACGCGGAAGATGTGAGTGTCCACGGCGATCGTCGGCCAGCCAAACGCCGTGTTGAGCACGACATTTGCCGTTTTACGCCCGACGCCTGGCAACGCTTCCAGCGCTGCGCGATCTTCCGGGACTTCACCGCCGTGCTGCTCAAGCAGGATCCGGCAGGTCTTAATGACGTTTTCGGCCTTACTGTTAAACAGGCCGATGGTCTTGATATAGGATTTTACCCCTTCAACCCCCAGCTCCAGCATAGCCTGCGGCGTATTGGCGACAGGGTAGAGCAGGGCCGTGGCTTTGTTGACGCTCACGTCAGTGGCCTGCGCAGAGAGCAGCACCGCGATCAACAGTTCAAACGGCGAGTTAAAATTCAGCTCTGTCGTTGGATGAGGATTCTCATCGCGCAGGCGCGTCAGGATCGCAATGCGTTTCTCTTTATTCATACTGCTTTCTCGGGGATCCCTTCCTGTACGCTGCGTTCAGCGGCGCGGCGTTTACGTTTTTCATCAATCAGGTATTTTAACGCCAGCATCATTCCAAGGCCAATGAATGCGCCTGGCGGTAGCATGGCCAGCAGGAATGGGGTGTCCGTATGGAACACCTCGATACGCAGCGATTTCGCCCAGCCGCCAAGCAGCGCGTCCGCACCGTCGAAGAGCGTACCGTTGCCCAGAATTTCACGCAGAGAGCCGAGGACGAACATGGCGGCAGTCGCGCCCATGCCGATGGAAAACCCATCCAGCGCGGAAATTGCCGGGTTGTTTTTCACCGCGAAGGCTTCAGCGCGTCCCACGACAATACAGTTAGTCACGATAAGCGGAATGAAGATCCCGAGCGACTGGTACAGGCCAAATGCGTAGGCGTTAATCAGCATTTGCACGACGCTGACCACCGATGCAATGATCATGACATAAATCGGAATACGGATTTCCGATGGCGTCCAGCGGCGCAAAACAGAAATGGAGAAGTTGGTCAGGGTCAGCACCAGCGTGGTCGCCAGCCCCAGCCCGAGCGCGTTGGTGGCGGTAGACGTCACCGCCAGCAGCGGGCACAATCCCAACAGCTGTACCAATGCCGAGTTGTTCTTCCAGAGTCCCTGGACGATAACCTCTTTAACCTGGCTCATGGTCACTCCTCACAGGCGGAAAGATGATTGATCTGCGCGGGCAGCGTTTCGGCATACAGACCGGCGCGTTTGACGGCGTTGACGACCGCGCGGGGCGTAATCGTGGCGCCCGTGAACTGGTCAAACTCACCGCCATCTTTTTTCACCGCGAAAGCAGGATCGTCCTCGCCATGAATCATCTTACCGGCAAAGTGTAAAATCCAGTCGCTCAGGCGTGTTTCAATTTTGTCGCCAAGGCCCGGCGTTTCGTGATGTTCCGTCACGCGCGTACCCAGCACGGTGCCGGAAAAATCGCTGCCTACCAGCAGCTGAATTGCGCCAGAGTAACCGTCCGGCGCGGTGGCTTCCATGATGGCACCCACCGGGTTCTCGCCCTTACGGGCAATATAAACGCGGTGGCTTCCTTTACCGAGCTGCGGGGCCTGCACGACAAAGCAGCTTTTTTGCAGGTTATTATCATAGAAGTCTGATGGGATCACCTGATCGAACAACGCCTTTTGCTGCTTCATTGCCTGCTCTTCAATGGTGCTTTTCGTCAGTTCATTTACCAGCGCGGTCAGCCCGGTGAGGGCGGCGGCGAAGATCGCCAGCGTGACGCCGTGTTTTTGCATAGTCTTTAGCATGGCGTAACCCTTAGCGATGACCGTACACGCGTGGACGCGTGTAGTAGTCGATGAGCGGAACGGTGATGTTAGCCAGCAGTACGGCAAATGCCACGCCGTCCGGATAGCCACCAAAGCTGCGAATAAGCCAGACCAGCAAGCCCGCCAGCGCGCCGAAAATCAGACGACCTCGGTTGGTGGTAGAGGCGGTGACCGGATCGGTCAGAATAAAGAATGCCCCGAGCATGGTCGCGCCGGAGAGCAGATGGAGCTGCGGGCTGGCCAGTGACTCAGGTGAGATGACCCAGCCGAGCGTTGAACAGACGGCCAGCGTCACCAGGAAGCTCACTGGAATATGCCAGCGGATCGCTTTTTGTTGCAGCAGGAAGGCACCGCCCAACAGGTAGGCCAGATTGACCCACTGCCAGCCCGCACCCGCCAGTACGCCGCTGTAAATAGACGATTTCATCACCTGCTCGACGCTGTGGCCGGCACGCAGGGAGGTTTTGAAGGTATCGAGCGGGGTGGCCTGGCTGATGCCATCCACGCCCATGCGAAGCGCGTTCATATCCGCGCCCATCGCGGTGTGGCCAGTAAAGATAACGTTCAGGGCATCCATAAAGCCGGGCACCGTGGCGGCGATCTCATGCGGCGGCAGCCAACTGGTCATCTGTACCGGGAAGGAGATCAGTAGCACCACGTAACCAATCATTGCCGGGTTAAACGGGTTATGGCCCAGCCCACCGTACAGCTGCTTGGCGATGATCACCGCAAATACCGTTCCCAATACTACCATCCACCACGGGGCGAACGGGGGAATGCTGATGGCAAGCAACAGGCCGGTCAACAGGGCGGAGTTATCGCTCAGGATGCGAGTCACCTCCATTTTGCGCAGCTTCAGGATCGCTGCTTCCGCTGCGACGGCACTGGCGCAACCCAGAACTAACTGGAAAAGCGTACCCCAGCCGAAAAACCAACACTGTACGGCAATACCTGGCAACGCGGCCAGGCACACCAGCATCATAATACGCGATGTCTGGCGCTGGTTATGGGTATAAGGGGAACTTGCAATTCTGAAAACCATTTAATCCTCGTTAACGGCTTGCTGCGCGGCTTTCTTTGCCTGAACACGCGCAATCGCGGCGGCGACTGCGGCTTTGCGTGGATCGTCGTTGGCGGCCGCAGGCCGTTCGTCCTGCTGTGCGGCTTTTCGTGCTTTGGCACGGGCGATGGCCGCTTCAACGGCGGCTTTACGTGGGTCGACAGGCGCTTCACTCTCTTCGGCAGGCTGAAGCTGTGCCGCTTTACGTGCTTTGGCGCGGGCGATAGCGGCTTCAACGGCCGCCTTGCGCGGATCGGTCGCTTCCTGTTCAACCACCACTGTCTGCTGACCGGCTTTACGGGCTTTTGCCCTGGCGATAGCCGCTTCCACCGCCGCTTTACGCGGGTCTGTGTCGGTTTCCGGTTTGGCGTTTTGCGCCTTCTCCGCCTGACGTGCGCGCGCTTCGGCTTTACGCGCTTCGCGGGCGGCAATCGCTTCGCTATTGTCCGGCTTTTGGCCAGCCACGATCGCTACCGGCTGAGCGGCAGTCGCGTTCTTCTCCCGCACACGGGCGAGGGCAGCGTTAATCGCATCCTGATCTTTCGCCGCAGGCTGCACGGCAGCCTGCTTATGGCGTTCCTGACGGGCTTGTTTCTCGCGCTCCAGTCGCGCCTGGCGCGCTTCAAAGCGGGCCTTCGCTTCAGCGGCACGTTTTTCTTCCATGGAGATAGCGTAGATTTCGGCTTTCTCCTGACGGAAGTACTGCACCAGCGGAATATTGCTTGGGCAGACCCAGGCACAGGCACCGCATTCAATACAGTCAGCCAGGTTATGCGCCTGGGCTTTATCGTGCAGCTGGCCTTTGCTGTACCAGTACAACTGCTGCGGCAGCAAGTCTGCCGGACACGCATCCGCGCAGGCGCTACAGCGTATACAACCTTTCTCTTCCTGCGTTTCGCCCATCTCCGTTGGGGAAGGGGCGAGCAGGCAGTTGGTAATCTTCACCACTGGCACATCCAGCCACGGCAGGGTAAAGCCCATCAGCGGGCCGCCCATAATGACCATCTGCTCGCTCCCCGGGCAGAAGCCAGCCTGTTCCAGCAGATGATGCACCGGCGTACCCAGACGCGCCCAGACGTTGCCGGGACGGGAGACGGACTCGCCGGTCAGCGTGACGACGCGTTCGGTCAATGGCTCGCCGTCAATCACCGCACGTTTCACCGCGTAGGCAGTACCCACGTTTTGCATCAGCACGCCGATATCGGACGAACGGCCCCCGTGGGGGACCTGTTTTCCGGTCAGGATCTGCGTCAGCTGCTTCGCCCCGCCGGACGGGTATTTGGTCGGGATCACGCGCAGGGCGATATCATGGCTGTCCGCCAGTACCGCACGTAGCATCGAAATGGCCTGCGGTTTATTGTCTTCAATACCGATCAGCACTTCGCGGGGTTGCAGGATATGCGCAAGAATGCGAATACCTTCCACCACCTGCGCGGCACAGTCCTGCATCAGACGATCATCGGCGGTGATGTACGGTTCGCACTCGGCGGCGTTAATAATCAGCGTTTCGATTTTATCGCCGCCGCCGTGAAGTTTGGCGCCGGTCGGGAAGCCAGCGCCTCCAAGACCTGCTACGCCAAACTGATGAATGCGTTCAATCAGCGCTTCACGGCTGCGGGAACGGTAGTCGCTCCAGCCGTCACGATCGATCCAGAGATCTTCCCCGTCGGCTTCAATGATGACGCTCAGCTCAGACAACGCCGAGGGATGGGCAACGGTATGGGGGGCAACAGCCACCACCTTGCCCGAAGTCGGGGCATGTATCGGCAACATACGTCCACGACCAAAGGTCAGCGGCTGGCCGCGAAGGACGGTATCGCCTTCTTTCACGCACAGCTCGCCTTCCGCGCCGATGTGCTGTTTCAATGGCATCACGTAGCGGGTCGCCAGCGGAATTTGACGCAGCGGCGTACCGTTTGACTGGGTTTTCATTTCCGGGGGATGGATACCGCCGTCGAAGTCCCAGATCTTCTCTTTTCTGAAAGCAGAAAATAACTTAAGCATGTTGTTCCACAGGAATATTGCGAACCGGAATGGTCTGAAGATCCCATTTCCAGCTTTCGGTCGTCGTTTCAACCGGGCGGAGTTCTATACACTGCGTCGGGCAGGGGGCCACGCAGAGGTTACAACCGGTGCACAGGTCCGCCACAACGGTGTGCATGGCGCGGGTTGCGCCTACAATGGCGTCGACAGGGCACGCCTGAATACATTTGGTGCAGCCGATGCAGTTGGCTTCGTCGATAACAGCAAGGGCACGAACGGGCTCCTGCGCCTGTTCATCGCCGTCGACAGGCTGCGGATCGACATTCAGCAGGGCAGCTATTTTAAGCATGACCGCTTCGCCACCCGGCGCGCAGCGGTTGATCTTTTCTCCCTGCACGCCCACCGCCTCAGCGTAAGGACGGCAGCCAGGGTAGCCGCACTGCCCACACTGGCTCTGCGGCAAAAGCTCATCAATTTTTTCAACCACCGGATCGTCCTCTACCGCAAACCGGCGGGAGGCATAACCCAGAATGATGCCAAAGACGAGTCCCAGTACGCTGATGGACGCGATGGCAATCCAGATAGCACTCATTACAACTTCACCAGACCACTAAAGCCCATAAAGGCCAGAGACATTAAACCTGCGGTCACCAGAGCGATGGCGTTACCGCGAAACGGCGCGGGAATATCCGCCGCTGCCAGACGCTCGCGAATCGACGCGAACAGGACCATAACAAAAGAGAAACCGACCGCCGCGGAAAAACCGTACAGCGCCGACTGCATGAAATTATGCCCAAGGTTGATGTTGAGCAGCGCCACGCCCAGCACAGCACAGTTGGTGGTGATGAGGGGCAGAAAAATACCCAACAGGCGATACAGGGCAGGGCTGGTTTTACGCACTACCATTTCGGTAAATTGCACCACCACCGCAATGACCAGAATAAAGGACAAGGTGCGCAGGTAGAGCATGTCCAGCGGGATCAGGATCCAGGTATCAATCAGCCATGCGCAAATGGAGGCCATCGTCATCACGAAGGTGGTGGCCAGCCCCATGCCCATTGCCGTCTCCAGCTTTTTGGAGACCCCCATAAACGGGCACAGGCCAAGGAACTTCACCAGTACGAAGTTATTAACCAGCACAGTTCCGACAAAGAGCAGTAAGTAATCGGTCATTATTTAGCCTGAAATAAAAGAGCCGCCTATTATCGGATAAACGACAACAGGCCACAACAGGTTAACTGTAAGGTTATTACGGGTTAACGAAGGTCTTCTTAACGCGCGTCGACCGCTTGAAATAGGGCACCAGAAGCGCCGTTGCAAGCAACGGAAAGAGTAGCTGGCGAACCGCCAGTGCGTCAGAAACTGGCGAAAAAGCGAACGCTTTGACGGCAAGCAGCACGGAGACCAGCAGCCAGATAATGTAATGTTTCGGCACGCTTTTGCGGCGTTTGAAGAAGGCGATGGTCAGCCAAAGCGTGTAGTACCACATCGCGATTGCGAAAACGAACGACACAAACCACGTCGCAATATTGAGCGCGCTCTGAGACATCAGTGTCTGGATAGCATGAGGAGTAACCAGTGCAGTGGTGTAAAGCAACAGCGCCAGCGAAGCGCTTAATAAAGCCACCAGCAGCCATGCCAGCGGGGCGATTAACCAGCCCCCAATTCTCTCTCCAGGCAATGCGGTCATACGCTCTCCCATAGTCTGCGCGAAATGTTATACAGAAATTTGCAGGGCGGAGAGTATATAACATTTCACGCCGAAGGCTACTTTCTTATACAACGTAACGCCAGACAGATTTAGGTACTTCCCCCACGTTGAACAGACGACCGCCAGAGACGAGTTCGGCGCGACGATGGTCAGCCGCGCGGTACATATTGATGATGTCCTGATTATCCGACAGCGTGTAGTTCAGATGGTCAAACAGTTTTTCCAGGCTTTCGAGGGAATTGATCTTGCGAAATTTTAATAAATAGTCCTGAACTGTCATATTAATAAGTTTCCATATAAAAGGGTAATACCCATAAAGGTAATGCGTTCGAATAATAAACGGATTAATAAAGACGTAAACTGTCCACTCGGGTAACGCGACGAAATTAGGAGTTTTCTTTGCGAAGATTCAGGCATCAGCAGATGCCTGGAAGAGAAGGGTAACCCCGTTCATTACGGCTGGCAATACGTTCCATGACGTAATGTGTCACGCTTTATGACGATGCGGCTTACTTTTGTTGAGCAACAGTAACAGGCTCCGGCGGCTGGTAGTTATCGATATGGCTGGCAATGCCGAGCAACACGACTGAAACGCCAAGGACAATCCATCCCGCTAATTCAATGATTCGATTAATTATTGATGACATATTTTGTGTTTGTAATTTATCCATAAATACAGATTACAAATGTTACAGCGGCCTTTTCGACAGAGCAAGCGCTTTGGGAACGATTCCCGGGCCGCATATACACACTTTAATGCGAGGTAACAAAAAAAGCTGTCGCGAGATGCTATTTTAACTCACAGGGCACATTATTAATCTGTGCGTTAAGCACAAGGCCAGTGATAAATAAGCGCACAGCGAGGGGGCATACGATGAGTGAAAACATCCGCGTCGGTCTTATTGGCTACGGGTACGCAAGCAAAACCTTTCATGCGCCGCTGGTTGCCGGCACGCCGGGAATGGAACTGGCGGCTATCACAAGCAGCGATGAAACCAAAGTCCATGCCGACTGGCCAGCCGTGCCGGTGGTAACGGAGCCTAAGCATCTGTTTAACGATCCTAATATTGACCTTATTGTCATTCCCACCCCTAACGACACCCATTTCCCCCTGGCGAAAGCGGCGCTGGAGGCTGGCAAACATGTCGTTGTCGATAAGCCTTTTACCGTGACGTTGTCACAGGCGCGCGAGCTGGATGCGCTGGCGCGAAGCCTGGGTCGGTTATTGTCGGTCTTTCACAACCGGCGCTGGGATAGTGATTTCCTGACGATCAAAGCGCTGATAAACGAAGGCACGCTCGGCGAAATTGCTTTTTTTGAGTCTCACTTCGATCGTTATCGTCCGCAGGTGCGAGATCGCTGGCGCGAGCAGGCGGGACCGGGCAGCGGCATCTGGTATGACTTAGCGCCGCATCTTCTCGATCAGGCCGTTCATCTGTTTGGTCTGCCCGTAAGCATGACGGTCGATTTAGCGCAGCTCAGGCCGGGGGCGCAGACCACCGACTATTTCCACGCCGTTTTGAGTTATCCGCAGCGGCGCATTGTGCTGCACGGGACAATGCTTGCGGCGGCGGAATCGGCCCGCTATATCCTTCACGGGGCGCGCGGCAGCTATGTGAAGTTCGGCCTGGATCCGCAGGAAGAGCGCCTCAAAAATGGCGAACGCTTACCGCAGCAAGACTGGGGCTACGACATGCGGGATGGGGTGGTGACGCGTGCAGAAGGTGAGGTACTGGTCGAAGAGACGGTGTTGACCCAGCCGGGGAACTATCCGGCGTATTACGCCGCAATTCGTGACGCGCTGAACGGTTCAGGTGAAAATCCGGTTCCGGCGAGCCAGGCAATCCAGATTATGGAGCTCATCGAGCTGGGGATCGAATCCGCCAAACATCGCGCAACGCTCTGTCTGGCATAAGTGCCAAACGCTTTCGTAGGCCGGGTAAGCGCAGCGCCACCCGGCAGAAAAGAGGACTACTGAGCAACTTTATCGCGCAGCGCCTGTTTCTCTTCAGGCGTCAGGAAGGCGATCTCCAGCCCGTTGATTTGCGCCTGACGGATCTGCTCGCGGCTCAGCCCGGCCTGCGGCGCGGCGATGTTGTATTCGTGAATAATATCCACGCCCTGAACCGCCGGATCGTCCGTGTTCAGTGAAGCCAGCACCCCGTGTTCAAGGAAAGTTTTCAGCGGGTGTTGCGCCAGCGACGCCACTGTACTGGTCTGAATATTGGAGGTCAGGCAGGATTCGATTCCAATACGTTGTTCGGCGAGGAAATCCATCAGCGCGCGATCTTCAATGGCTTTCACACCGTGACCAATACGTTCCGCACCCAGTTCACGAATGGCCTGCCAGATGCTTTCCGGCCCCGCGGCTTCGCCAGCATGAACGGTAATATGCCATCCTGCATCACGTGCGCGGTTGAAATGAGACAGGAACAGGCTGCCCGGGAAGCCCAACTCATCACCGGCCAGGTCGATGGCGGTGATCTGGTCGCGATGCGCCAGTAACGCTTCCAGCTCCTGAAGACAGGCCGCTTCACCGAAGGTACGGCTCATAATGCCGATCAAACGCGCCTGAACGTCAAAGGTTTTGCAACCTTCACGCACGCCCTCAATGACCGCTTCAACCACGCCCGCTACGGGGAGACTGTGGGTCATCGCCATATAGCCCGGAGAGAAACGCAGTTCGACATAGTGCAGGCCGTTGCGAGCGGCATCTTCGATGTTTTCAAAGGCGACACGGCGACAGGCATCGAGCGAGGCCAGCATCTTCACGCCCCAGTCAAGCTTGCTCAGAAAACTTACCAGATCCGGCTCGTTCGACGTCACCTGGACATGGGGGATCAGGGTTTCAAGCGTTTCGGCAGGGAGCGTTAAATTGAACTGGCGACCAAGATCGAGAATAGTTTGGGCACGAATGTTCCCGTCGAGGTGGCGGTGAATATCAGTTAAAGGCAGGCGTGTATCAATCATGGTCGCACTCTTTGCTGGTTAAAGTGCGCCATATTATAAAAACAAAACGGGGGAAAAAGCTATTTGCGCAAGGGAATATTCCGTTGCGCAAATTATTTACAGCAGACTGTTGATGGCAGCGATAAGGCGCTGAACGCCCTGTTCAAGCTTACTACGCGGACAGCCAGCGTTCAGTCGCACATAGCCTTTTCCTTCATCCCCATAAGTATATCCCGGCATGATGGCCACTTTTTGTTGTTCAATCAGCACGATTTGCAGCGTTTTGTCATCAATACCGAGTGGGCTGAGATCAATCCAGGCCAGATAGGTGGCCTCTGGCGGTTGCCAGTTGAGTGTCGGAAACGCAGCATTCAGTTCGTCAGCAATGTAGCGCAGGTTTTCTTCGAGATAGGTCCGCAGCGCGTCCAGCCAGGGTTCGCCCTGCCGGTAAGCAGCAATGTGCGCGGTCAGCGCCAGCACGGAAGGGGAAGAGAGTCCGTCCCGCCCTTTTAAGGCATTCAGATAGGCGTTACGGCTGTCGTCATCGGCGATAAGCCCCCAGGCGCCCGTCAGTGCCGGAATATTGAAGCTTTTGGAACCGGAGGTCAGCAGCGCCCATTTACCGCGTGCAACCTCATTCCACGGGGTATGGCGATGCGTGCCCCATACCATGTCCATATGAATTTCGTCGCTGATTACCGCCACATCATGACGGCTGCAAAGCGTTGCAATAGTGGCCAGCTCTTCCCGCGTCCAGACTTTGCCGGTTGGATTTTGCGGGCTACACAGCAGCAGAACCGTGTTTTCCGGTTTTGCCAGCGCCGCTTCCAGCGCGGCCATATTGCCGTCCCAGCCACGCGCCGTTTTCTGCATCGGCACGGAAACAACGGTACGCTGGTTGCCTTCAATGGCTTTATAAAAGGCATCGTAAGCCGGGGTATGAACCACCACACCGTCGCCAGGCGCGGACCATATGCGGATCAGCTCCGAGACCATATAAATGACCGACGGCCCATACACTACGGTTTCGGTATCAATCTGACTGTTAAAGCGTTGCCGGAACCAGTGCGCCACGGCAGCCAGAAATTCGTTATTTTTCCAGCGGCTGTAGCCAAACACGCCGTGGTTGATGCGCTGGTGCAGCGCATCGGTAATACAGGGAGCGGTAGCGAAATCCATATCAGAGATGGTGAAGGGCAGCAGGTCGGCAGCCCCAAAACGGTCAGCGACATAATCCCACTGGGTACACCAGGTGCCGTGTCGATCCACGACGGTAGAAAAATCAAACATGACGGTGCTCCGTAAAGTAAAACCCCCTCATGACGAGGGGGGCGAGGCATCAGGCTTCGACGGTTCGCATCAGGGTTGCCAGCTCATCCTTCACTGACTGTACCTGCGGGCCAATGACGACCTGCAAATTGTGTTGATTTAACTGTACCACGCCGATAGCCCGGTTAGCTTTAAGTGCGTTGGTATCCACTTTGGACATGTCCGCCACCGACAAACGCAGGCGGGTGATGCAGTTATCCAGAGAGGTAATGTTATCCGCACCGCCCAGCGCCGCCAGAATAGCCGGCGTGTTATATCCGGATTTCCCAACGGTACCGGCCACTGCCTGTTCAACGCTGGTGGCCGTATCGGTATCGCGGCCAGGCGTTTTCAGGTTAAAGCGGGTGATGGCGAAGCGGAAGATCCCGTAGTAAACCGCGAACCAGATGGCGGCCACAACCGGCACCAGATACCACTTGGTGGACAGGCCGTGCAGGATACCGAATACCACGAAGTCAATCACGTTACCGTCAGTGTTACCGATGGTCACACCGAGCACAGCCATCACGGTGAAGCCCAGGCCCGTCAGTACGGCGTGGATGAGGTATAACACCGGTGCCACGAACAGGAACAGGAACTCGATAGGTTCTGTCGTACCGCCCACCACGCAGGCAATAACGCCGGAGATCAGCAGGCCTTTAATTTTATGACGATTTTCCGGGCGGGCGCAGTGGTACATCGCCAGCGCAGCGCCCGGCAGGCCGCCGAGGAAGGCAGGCATTTTACCCTGAGAGAGGAAACGCGTCGCACTTTCAGAGAAGCCGTGCGTGGTCGGGCAGCTCAGCTGGGCCTGGAAGATGGTCAGCGCGCCGCTAACGGAATGACCGCAAACGTCCATAGTACCGCCTGCTTCAGTAAAACGGATCAGGGCAACCAGGATGTGCTGTAAACCAAATGGCAGCAGCAGACGTTCACCCGTACCGAAAATCATCGGGCCGAAATCACCCGCGCCGTTGATAATGCGGCCAATACCGGTGATCCCCATGGCAAAAACCGGCCAAATCAGAGGGATGATCAGACCAAACAGACCCATCACAACCAGCGTAATGATTGGCACAAAGCGGGTGCCGCCGAAGAAGGCCAGCGCATCGGGCAGGCGGATGTTATGAAAGCGCTCGTGCAGCATCCAGATGATCACTCCCGCGATCACGGCTCCAAGGATCCCGGTATCGATGGACTGAATACCAATCACGCTCTGAATGTTATTGGCTTTCAGTACCGCCGCGTCGGTCGTCGGCAGGATCCCTTTGGCGGTCAGCCAGAAGTTAACCGCAAGGTTCATGACCGCATAGCCAACGAAGCCCGCAAACGCCGCCACGCCTTTGTTTTCCCGCGCCAGACCCAGAGGAATGGCGATACAGAACATTACCGGCAGGAAGCTAAAGGCAAAAGAGCCGACCTTGCTCATCCAGATGAAGATCGCCTGCAGTACCGGATTTCCGAGGAAAGGGATTAGAGTAATGACGTCATGGCTGCTTAACGAGCTGCCGATCCCCAGCATGATCCCGCAAAAAGAGAGAAGCGCCACGGGCAGCATAAAGGTTTTGCCCAGTTGCTGGAAAAACTCCCACAGCGATATTTTTTGTGCTGCTTTCGTCGTCATAAAACGACTCCTTAAATGGTAGAAAGAGATTTAACGACCGCGATGGGGCGAGAAGATAAAACGTTTTATCAAACTTTAGTGCGCGCTAAATCACATTCTCAGGCTTTTACTGGTAGTATAAAGATAACGTATTGATAAAACGTTTTAGCGATCTCATTATCAAGGAGTCACGCCACCACATGGCTGTAGCGAAAAAGATCACCATCAACGATGTCGCGCTGGCGGCGGGGGTTTCCGTCAGCACCGTTTCGCTGGTATTGAGCGGGAAGGGGCGCATCTCTCCTGCTACGGGTCAGCGCGTCAACGAGGCCGTTGAGCAACTGGGCTTTGTGCGTAATCGCCAGGCGTCGGCGCTGCGCGGTGGGCAAAGCGGGGTGATAGGGCTGATTGTTCGCGACCTCGCGTCGCCGTTTTATGCAGAACTGACCGCCGGGCTTACCGAGGCGCTTGAAGCGCAGGGGCGAATGGTTTTCCTGCTCCACGGTGGGCGCGAACCGGAGCAACTGCTCTCCAGGCTGGATATGCTGCTGACGCAAGGGGTGGATGGGGTGATCGTGGCCGGCGCGTCCGGTGTGGGCAGTGAATTGTGTGAGCGCGCGGCGCAGAAAGGCGTACCGCTGGTGTTTGCGTCGCGCGCCAGCTATCTCGACGAAGCCGATACCCTTCGGCCGGATAACATGCAGGCCGCGCAAATGCTGACCGAGCATCTTATTCATCGCGGCCATCAGCGCATCGCCTGGCTCGGCGGTAAAAGCTCGTCCCTGACGCGTGCGGAGCGGGTGGGCGGTTACTGCTCCACGCTCATCAAATACGGCCTGCCGTTTCACAGCGAATGGGTGGTGGAGTGTGAGTCCAGCCAGAAAAAAGCCGCCGAAGCCATCGGCACGTTGCTTCGCAACAGCCCGACAATCAGCGCGGTGATTTGCTATAACGATGTGATTGCGATGGGGGCGTGGTTCGGCTTGATCCGCGCCGGACGCCAGAGCGGTGAGGGCGGGGTAGAAACGTTCTTCGGCCATCAGGTGGCGCTGGGGGCATTTGCGGATGTCGGTGAAAATGCGCTAGACGATCTCCCCATCGTCTGGGCGACGACGCCGGCTCGTGAAATGGGGTACACCCTGGCAGACCGAATTATGCAGCGTATTGAAAATACGGACGTGCAGGCCGGGCATCAGATTGTGGCGGCGCGGTTAGTGACGGTGAAGTAATCTCCGCTGCACATCGCCTGGCAATAAAAAAACCCCTCATGCGAGGGGTTTTTCGTTTACTGCTGCGGTACTGCTGGCGGCGCTGCCGGTTCAGCCGGTGCCGGAATGCCCAGCGTCGGCATACCAAACATGCCGACAAAATCTTCCAGCGGCATTTTGTCGCCGTTGAGCGTTACCTGGCCATTAGCATATTGCAGGCTGGTGGAAATGGTGTTGTCTTCCACCTTCGTGATGCGGAACATCTGGCCCATCGCCGCCAGGCCTTTCACCTGTTGGTTTGCCAGTTTACCTGCATCTTCTTCACCATACCCTTCGAGTTTCGCAATCTGCGTCATGAACTCGGTTGCCATATCCATCGGGATGGTCAGCTTGCTGTCGAGCGATTTCACGCTGCGGTCAACTTCCTGCGCCAGGGTCTGCGGCTCGCCGGTCGCGGCCGCCGGATCCTTCAGGAACAGCGACAGGTTGAAGTTGGTTTCGCCTTTGTCGTTTTTCCAGCTCAGTGGCGCAACGGTAATTACCGGCTCGCCTTTCAGCAGGATCGGCAGGTTATTAAACAGCACGGCCATCGCCTGCTGCTGGTACGCCTGCGGGTTCTGTTGCAGGGCGGCATCGGTCAGCAGAGCCTGACTCTCTTTGCTGTATTTCTGGCTAAATTCGTGCCATGCCTGGCCGTCAATGTTGCCAATTTTCAGTGACAGCTTGCCGGTACCCAGGTCCTGATTCTGTACTTTCAGGCTTTTCAGGCTGTAATCCAGCTGGGTGTTGATGCTTTTACCGTCTTTGGAAACGTCAGACTTGCCGTCCAGATCCATGCCTTCCAGCACTGCCATCTCTTTACCTTCAATCGCAATGGCGATCTTATCGAGGCTCAGCTTCTGATCGCCAATACGCTCGTCAAAATCGGTCATACGGCTATTGCCGCTGGCTTTCAGGTTGTTGAAGGTAAGCTGGACCTTCTGGTTATATTCATTGACTGAATTCACCAGGCCGCTGGCGGCATCGCCGGTCAGAGAGACATTCTTGCCGTCGCGATCGGCATCAAGCTGGAAATTACCGCCGCTGAAGGCGACTTTATCGGTGCCTTGTTCGTAATTCAGCGCTTTCAGGTCGATGTCGGAACGCGTATCACCGGCATAGCTGATGCGGGTATTGATCTCGAACGGCGACTCATTTTTCGCCATATCGAAAATTGGCTTCGTCACCTCGTTATTTACCAGTACGGTTCTGGCGGATGCCATAGAGGGGATCAGGTTAAACTTTTTCAACTGTGCCAGCGGGAACGGACCGTGGCTGACCACTTCATCCAGTACCACGCTCTGGCCCGGTTTCAGCCAGGCGTTCTGATTGCCCGCTACCGGCTTCACCACCACCTGCATATGGCTGGTAAAGACGCCACGCTGGTAGTTCTGGTAGCTCAGCTCCAGGCCTGCTTCAGGCGCGCTGCGCTTAATCTCGCTGTTTGCCTGCGCCATCATCTCTGCCAGACGGCTTTCCAGCTGTTTCCCGGTATACCAGGAAGCACCCGTCCAGATCACGCCTAAAGCAACAATCACTCCTACCGCTACGACCGATTTTTTCATTGCGATTATCCCTAAAATGAAACCAGGCGGTTAAAACCGCCTGGTGTTACAACGCCTGTTACTAGCTTAGCAAGAGTTGTTAAAAAATTCAGTAAGTCCCTAAAGCTTATTAAAAACGCGCGCCAGGCGACCAGTGCCGCTCACGAAGACAGGCGACTCGTTTGCCGGGACAAAAGCGGACTCCCCCGGTTTAAGCAGCAGACGCTCGCTACCGTTATGCAACGTCGCTTCGCCTTCCACACAGAACAGGATCGCGGCGCTCTCCTGTGCAATGGCGGTTTCGTCTGCGCTGAGGTCATGCAGGGAGAAGGCAAAATCGTCAACCGGAATCGGGAAGTCCAGCTCTGCGCCGTTTTTCACCGGCTGAGTAAGCAGCTCCGCAGCAGGTTTCGCCACGAACTTCACGTTGGCAACCAGCTCAGGGATGTCGATGTATTTTGGCGTCAGGCCCGCGCGCAGTACGTTATCGGAATTAGCCATCACCTCCAGTGCCACGCCGTTCAGGTAGGCGTGCGGGGTTTCAGCGAACAGGAACATTGCTTCGCCCGGGTTGAGCTTCACCACGTTCAGCAGCAGCGGAGAGAAGAGGCCGCTGTCGTCCGGATAAAACGCGGAAATTATGCGAATGGTGTCCCATGGCTCACCCTGCTGGCCGTTCAGCGCGGCTTTCAGCACCGCCAGCGCGTGGGATTTTTCCTCGCCCTGCATATTCAACAGGCTGGCAAACAGCGCGCTCAGGGCTTCTGCGTTCGGGTTTTCCAGGAAGTGGGCGATCGCGTTGTGAGCCCCAGCGACCGGTTGCAGCAGGGAGATGATCTCGGAAAACTCGCGGAAGGCATTCATCGCCAGGAAAGGGGTAAGGGCGAAAACCAGTTCCGGCTTGTGGTTAGGATCTTTGTAGTTACGCTCTGCGGCGTCTAACGGAATACCGGCGGCATTTTCTTTGGCAAAGCCCAGCTCAGAGGCTTTTTTGTTCGGGTGAACCTGAATGGAGAGCGGCTGGTCGGCGCACAATACCTTGAACAGAAAAGGCAGCTCACCAAAACGATTCGCCACTTTATCGCCGAGCAGCGCGGCTTTGTCGGCATCGATGACATCACGCAGGCTGCGCACCTGGCCGCTGGCATCTTCAATTTTTGAGCTGCTCTTCGGGTGCGCGCCCATCCACAGCTCTGCCATCGGCAGGTTGTCCGGGTTGGCGATACCGTAGAGATCCGTTAACGCAGTTTTACTTCCCCAGGCGTAGTTTTGCACTGAGTTGATGA
The DNA here is from genome assembly GCF_048284255.1 of Enterobacter cloacae complex sp.6700776. Classification (NCBI taxonomy): domain Bacteria; kingdom Pseudomonadati; phylum Pseudomonadota; class Gammaproteobacteria; order Enterobacterales; family Enterobacteriaceae; genus Enterobacter; species Enterobacter cloacae complex sp.6700776. The sequence goes on from NZ_JBLVYK010000004.1 coordinate 307,001, forward strand.
GTTTTTGCATTATCAAGCCCTGATTCATATGTGGAATTAACTTCGCGTATTAAAGCAATAAACCGAATGGAAGTAACCTGGGGATGTAAAAAGTCGTACTAGTCTCAGTTTTTGTTAAAAAATTGTGTAGGATAAGCTGACTCGCTTTTAAGCCGGGCAGCGGAACATCTGCCCTGAATAAACAGACCGAAGCAGTAAGTGAGAGAATAATGTCGAATAAACCCTTCCATTATCAGGATCCTTTCCCCCTCAGTCAGGATCGGACCGAGTATTACCTGTTAACCCGCGATTACGTTTCTGTCTCTGAGTTTGAAGGGCAGGAGATCCTCAAAGTTGACCCGCAGGCGCTGACGCTGCTGGCGCAGCAAGCCTTCCACGAAGCTTCCTTTATGCTCCGTCCGGCGCATCAGCAGCAGGTTGCCGATATTTTGAGCGATCCGGAAGCCAGCGAGAACGACAAGTACGTTGCCCTGCAATTCCTGCGTAACTCTGATATCGCGGCGAAAGGCATTCTGCCGACCTGCCAGGACACCGGCACGGCGATTATCACCGGTAAAAAAGGCCAGCGCGTCTGGACCGGCGGCGGTGACGAAGCGGCGCTGGCGCGCGGCGTTTACAATACCTACACCGAAGATAACCTGCGCTATTCGCAAAACGCGGCGCTGGATATGTACAAAGAGGTGAACACCGGCACCAACCTGCCTGCGCAGATTGACCTCTACAGTGTCGACGGTGACGAGTACAAATTCCTCTGCATTGCCAAAGGCGGCGGTTCAGCCAACAAAACCTATCTTTACCAGGAAACCAAAGCGCTGCTTACCCCGGGCAAGCTGAAGAACTATCTGGTTGAGAAGATGCGCACCCTCGGCACGGCGGCCTGCCCGCCGTACCATATCGCGTTTGTGATTGGCGGTACGTCTGCTGAAAGCACCCTGAAAACCGTTAAGCTGGCCTCAACCAAATACTACGATGGCCTGCCAACGGAAGGTAACGAACATGGTCAGGCGTTCCGCGACGTGCAGCTTGAGCAGGAATTGCTGGCCGAAGCGCAGAATCTGGGGCTGGGCGCGCAGTTTGGCGGCAAATACTTCGCGCATGACATTCGCGTGATCCGCCTCCCGCGCCACGGTGCATCCTGTCCAGTGGGGATGGGCGTGTCGTGCTCTGCGGATCGTAACATCAAAGCGAAGATCAACCGCGACGGCATCTGGATCGAAAAGCTGGAGAACAACCCGGGCAAATACATCCCTGAAGAACTGCGTAAAGCGGGTGAGGGCGAAGCGGTACGCGTTGACCTGAATCGCCCAATGAAGGAGATCCTGGCGCAGCTTTCGCAGTATCCGGTTTCAACGCGCCTTTCCCTGAACGGGACGATTATCGTGGGCCGCGACATCGCCCATGCGAAGCTGAAAGAGCGCCTGGACAACGGTGAAGGGCTGCCGCAGTACATTAAAGATCACCCGATCTACTACGCAGGCCCGGCAAAAACGCCTGATGGGTATGCTTCCGGCTCGTTAGGCCCAACGACGGCGGGCCGTATGGACTCCTACGTCGACCAGTTGCAGGCCAACGGTGGCAGCATGATCATGCTGGCGAAAGGCAACCGCAGCCAGCAGGTGACGGACGCGTGCCACAAGCACGGCGGCTTCTACCTCGGCAGCATAGGCGGCCCGGCAGCGGTGCTGGCACAGGGCAGTATCAAGAGCCTGGAGTGCGTGGAGTACCCGGAACTGGGTATGGAAGCGATCTGGAAAATTGAAGTGGAAGACTTCCCGGCGTTCATTCTTGTGGATGACAAAGGTAACGACTTCTTCAAACAGATCCAGTCTTCCCAGTGTTCGGCGTGTGTGAAGTAATTCTGTAAATTGCCGGGTGGCGCTGACGCTTACCCGGCCTACATTCTCGTAGGTCGGGTAAGGCGCAGCCGCCACCCGACATCAAAAAGAGCGCACAAAGCGCCATAACGTTTCTCAGAAGTCATCAATACTTATCTCTTAAGCATGTGAGCAATCCCATCTTTGTTATCAAGGAGTAAGTAATGACAATGCATCGCCGCGAGAAAGACTCCATGGGCGCCATCGACGTCCCGGCCGACAAGCTATGGGGCGCGCAAACCCAGCGTTCGCTGGAGCATTTCCGCATTTCGACAGAGAAAATGCCCGTCTCGCTAATCCAGGCGCTGGCGTTGACCAAACGCGCTGCCGCCAAAGTCAATCAGGATCTGGGCCTGCTGGATGCCGATAAAGCCTCCGCCATCATCAATGCCGCCGACGAAGTGCTGGCGGGCAAACATCCCGACGAATTCCCCCTTGCCATCTGGCAGACCGGCTCAGGCACCCAGAGCAACATGAACATGAACGAGGTGCTGGCGAACCGCGCAAGCGAGCTCCTTGGCGGCGTGCGCGGCATGGAGCGGAAGGTTCACCCGAACGATGACGTGAATAAAAGCCAGAGTTCCAACGACGTGTTCCCGACGGCCATGCACGTGGCGGCCGTCATCGCTATCCGCGAGCAGCTTATCCCGCAACTCAACGTGCTCAAATCTACGCTTAACGAGAAAGCGCAGGCTTTCGGAGACATTGTAAAAATTGGTCGTACGCACCTGCAGGACGCCACGCCGCTGACGCTTGGCCAGGAGATCTCCGGCTGGGTGGCGATGCTGGAGCACAATCTTAAGCATATAGACAACAGCCTGCCGCATCTGGCGGAGCTGGCGCTCGGCGGAACGGCGGTTGGCACCGGGTTAAACACCCATCCCGAGTACGCGGTGCGCGTGGCCGAAGAGCTGGCGAAGATCACCGGGCAGCCGTTTGTTACCGCCCCGAATAAATTCGAAGCCCTGGCGACCTGTGATGCGCTGGTCCATACCCATGGCGCGCTGAAAGGGCTGGCAGCCTCGCTGATGAAAATCGCCAACGACGTGCGCTGGCTGGCCTCCGGCCCGCGCTGCGGCATCGGCGAAATCAGCATTCCGGAAAACGAGCCGGGTAGCTCCATTATGCCGGGTAAAGTAAACCCGACGCAGTGCGAAGCCATGACCATGCTGTGCTGTCAGGTGATGGGTAATGACGTTGCGGTCAACATGGGCGGCGCGTCGGGTAACTTCGAGCTTAACGTCTATCGCCCGATGGTGATCCACAACGTACTGCAATCGATTCGTCTGCTGGCCGATGGCATGGAGAGCTTTAACGAGCACTGCGCGGTGGGCATTGAGCCTAATCGCGAGCGAATCAGCCAGCTGCTGAATGAGTCCCTGATGCTGGTCACGGCGCTAAACACCCATATTGGTTATGACAAAGCGGCCGAAATCGCTAAAAAAGCGCACAAAGAGGGGCTTACCCTGAAAGCCTCTGCGCTGGCGCTGGGCTACCTGACGGACGCCGAGTTTGATGCCTGGGTCCGCCCGGAAGCGATGGTGGGCAGCATCAGGTAATCACTGCGCCACATACAGGTGCAGCCGCGGGATAATCAGCTGTAGCGGCTGTGCCTGGGGTTTATAGCGATGCTGAACGTTTTCAGCATCGTAGTTCAGCAGTTCTCCTATATCCGGCACCACCGCACCCTGATCGGCATCGTAGAGCGCAATCAGCGGTGTCGGGCAGGCGTATTGCACCTGCTTTTGCTGTCCCGCATACCAGACACGAGCGATAGGCTGCACCTTCACCGGACGCTTTATTTTAAGACGGGTATCAGCCGGCAGGGAGGCAATGCTGTGGTACTCCTGCTCAAGCCGTTCAATCCACTGTTCCCGCGACCACGGGGCGACCGTTCGCGGCGACTTCAGGCTTTTCTCCAGCTGAGCCAGGATCTCGTCGCGCGTGAAGTTTTTAATGATGTGCTTGTTGGCCCAGCCGAAGCGCAGCGTGGCGGGGTGGCGCAGTACCGTCAGCGTGCGGTAAGCATTCAGGGTGATCAGCCCCGGAAGCTGGCGATGCACCCATTCAAAACGGGCAGCCGGTGCCAGCCCGGACTCAACGGTCACGATTTTCTCGAAGGCGGCTTTCAGCGTATTAATATGCGTAATTTGCGCCTCAATGGCTTCACGCGTTGCGGTATCCGTCTGCAGACAGATGACGCCGGGCAGGCGAACGGCGGCCTTACTGCTGCGATTTTCGGACTGCTGCTGGATGAAAAGGCGGCGATAGTGCTGCAACGTCAGTTCCAGCGCCACTTTACCGATATGCTGCGTTACCTCAATGGTGTTCAGCGGGTCGTGTTCCGCGCCTTTCGCCACCTCGGGCAGGGAAAAGACGCGGGCGGCCAGCAGGCGGCAGCCCTGTAGTTGCGCCGTCAGGGTCAGTAACGCCTGCTCTATTTCCCGAAATGTGGTGTTAAGCCTTTCGATGAGATCGTAAGTCGCCATAATAGCCCTTAATTAGTTACAACATACTACTGATATAGCACAACACGCCGGGTCAGGCCAGCGTGCGGTTTAGTTCAGGCAGGTATGGGAAGAGGAATGTTGTGATAGATCGGCCAGCTAAAGACGAACCGGGCCCCGCCCAGCTCGCTCGCTTCGCAGCGAACCGAACCGCCCATCGCCTGGGCAATAGAACGGACAATAGCCAGCCCCAGACCACAGCCGCCGGTAGCACGGTCGCGGCTGGGGTCGAGGCGCACAAACGGCTCGAAAACTTTTTCACGCTCCGCTGGCTCAATACCGGGGCCATCGTCTTCCACACAAAGAATTGCCTGGCTCCCCTGCAAATCTAAACCTATGCGCAGCGTGGTTTCGCTGTAGCGCATGGCGTTGTTCATCAGATTATCCAGCACGCGTTCCATCAGGCGCATGTCCAGCGCGCCGTACGCGCCGGGGGTAATGGCTGTAAGCAGTTTTCGCTGAGGGTTAACGCTCTGCACATCGTTAATATGCGTCTGTAGCCAGACGGGAAGATCCGGCGTACTGAGGTGCAACTCCGTCTGAGGCCGATCGAGGCGGGCATAGGTCAGCAGCTCTTCAATCAGCGCTTCAAGCTGGCCAATATCCCGATTGAGGGCCTGCGATTCTGCGGCGGTGAGGTTCTCGCTCATCTCCAGGCGATAACGCAGGCGTACCAGCGGAGTGCGCAGTTCATGCGCAATGCCGTCGATAAGCTGCTTCTTGCTGGCAATCAGGGCGTTGATGTTATCGGCCATCTGGTTAAAGGCAATACCGAGACGGTCAAAACTGGAACCGCTATCGAAATGTATGCGTTCAGTTAAATGACCCTCCCCAAAACGCTGTGCGGCGGATTCCAGTTTCAGCATGTCCTGCCAGTGCGGTCGCATCCAGATGAACACAGGGAAAGCGAGCGAGATGGCAATAAAGCCCAGCAGGGCGAGATCCAGCAGGCGCATCTGGTGCAGGTAATAGAGATAGGGCACTGGCCCGACGGCCAGGACATAGTGGCTGCGCGGAATACGCTGAATGAAGGTATATTTCTCGTCCAGTGCGACGATGTCTCCGTCGCGCAAACGCTGCATCGCCGGCGGCGCTAAATCAAAATCCTTCAGGGGTTCGATACGCAGATCAAACGACAGATTCAGATCCAGCTCTTTTAACGTACGTGCCCAGTCATGCGGAGGAATTTCGCGCAGCTCGCTACGCATCAGGTAGAGCGAGCTTTTCATCAGATCGTCCAGGGATTGTCTGCCCGCACGCTCTGCGGTGAACTTATAGACCAGCCCGACCAGCATGGTCATCACCAGAAAGCAGACAAACAGCAGTAAATAAAACTGAACAAACAGCTTCTTCATTAATTTCACCGAAACAGGGGCTTCACTACACGTCTTTTACCAGCAGGGTCGCTATGGGCGCAAGTCAGGCATGATGCGTTGAAAAGGGGTATTCGTCGAAAGGTAATTAAACACGGCATCGCTTTATTCCATCAATGCCCGGGTAATCCGTTTACGCTTCGCTATACGAGTTTATTTGCGATTGAGAGTATTTGTGAACAGAATAACAATGACAAAGGCCACCTGCGGGTGGCTTTATTTATGGCGTTTACCAGTGAGAGGTATCCGGCGCAAACGGTGCGACAAAGATACTTATCTTTGTAACCTGAACATTACCAACATTCGTTAATGTCTGGATTTGACTGTGCTGACAATCAGTGGATTCGTGGCAAACCCATGCGGACACTTACGCGCGTTGCAATGCACCGCGTAGGTACATATCTCCTCTTCCTGGTTTCGATTGTATGGGCAGGCCATCTTGTTTTTAATTTCACTCCATAACATCTCGTTGTAAGGGGAGATGTTGTATATCGATATTGGCTTGAAAACACCATTAATGAAGACGCCATTCTTTGTCGGATATATCCTATCGCCGGGGTACAAATAAACATCGCTTTCATACCAAATGATGAGTTTCAAGAACTTGAGTCCCAAGATGCTTGAATAAACGATCCCCGTGTTAGGACAAATTACCGAGCTAATGACTCTCCATGACATTGCTATACCTCGTTCATTAAATAATTGAGAGAGTATAAGGTTTAGCATGAGAATTAGATTTCTGCAAACGCGTAAGCTATTGAAAAAGATCGATATTATTTATATGCTAACTATATCCCCTTTGTTTTCATAAGGATAAGATAATAATTTAGTCAATTGTAAAGTTCATTTTTAACACAATGTGCATTTAAGTGACGGATTTTTGATCGATAATGGTTCCTGAACTGCTGAATATATATTGTACTATAGCAATGAAATACATTAGAGCTACTTTTGTTTACGCGAAAAATGCACATCGAAATTGAACAGGTAAGAGGAATGTGATCAAGGGATACTTCATGACTAACGATGCATATAATCGAAAACTTACGACGTATACCGATAACATTCCTGATGCATCGCAATTTATTTTTCGAAATTTACTGTGTAGTTTTTTTTCAGGTTTCCCATGCGTGCGGGGCAAACAGGTAGCCCTTATTACGTACGGTTTTAATGCGGTAGGGCTCGGTGGCGCTGTCCTGCAGTTTTTTTCGCAGGCGAGAAATCGCCACATCAACGCTACGATCCATTCCGTCGTAACTTACGCCGCGCAGATTTTTCAGCAATGCATCCCGGTCCATAATTTGCCCCGCATGAGTTGCCAGCTCCCACAGCAGGTCAAAATCTGCGGTTGAGAGCGCAATTAGCTCCCCGGAAAGCATAACCTGTCGGTTGACCGGGTCGATAGAAAGCGTGCCGAACCGCATCGCCTTATGCGGCGTTAAAGAGGGCGCAGGCGCTTCACGCTCAGCGCTGGCACGCTGACGCAGATGAAGGCGCAAACGGGCAAGCAGGACCGCCGGCGGCGTGGTTTTCAGGATGTAGTCATTCGCGCCCATCTCAAGGGACAGAATATGATTCATATCGCTGTCGAGAGAGGTCAGCAGCACGATCGGGCCGTCCCACTTCGCGCGCAGATCCCGGCAAAGCGTCATGCCATCTTTTCCGGGCAGCATAATGTCCAGCAACACCAGGTCCGGATTTTCGCGGGTGACGACGTCTTCAGCGCGATCGCCACGAGGTTCGACAACCACTTCAATATCATGTTTACCCAGATAAGCGGCGATCAATTGACCCACTTCGGGTTCATCTTCAACATAAACAATCTTATTCATACTACGTCTGTCATCGCGAAAAACGTCAACATACACCGCACAACCTTAACCTTCCATTAATCTTTCATAATTAGCCGGAGTTCCGTTATCCTGCACGGGAATGTTATTTGATTGTTAAGGGAAAAGAATGGGGCTGTTGATCAAAGCCGCGCTGGGTGCGCTGGTCGTGCTGCTGATTGGGGTGCTGGCTAAAACGAAGAACTACTACATTGCCGGGCTTATCCCGCTGTTTCCCACCTTTGCGTTAATTGCGCACTATATTGTGGCCTCTGAGCGGGGTATAGAGGCGCTGCGTGCCACCATTGTATTCGGGATGTGGTCAATCATCCCGTATTTCATCTATCTGCTGTCGCTGTGGTACTTCACCGGTTTTCTGCGTCTGCCCCTGGCGCTGGGCGGGGCGGTGGTCTGCTGGAGCCTCAGCGCCTGGGTGCTCATCTTCTTCTGGAGCCGCTTTCACTAGCGCAGCGGGCGGCCACCGTCCACGGCAAACGTCCTTCCCGTGACGTAACAGCTGGTCAGCAGATAATCGATCAGGTCGATCACCTCTTTCTCGCCGGGCGCAATTTTCATCAACGATTTGTTAAGCGCCTGCTGACGATACTCGGCATCATCGCCCTCGTTAAATAAAATCATCGCCGGGGCAATCGCGTTGACTTTTACCTCGGGGGCCAGCTTGCGCGCGAACGAGCGAGTCATATTATCCAGCGCGGCTTTGCTGGCCGCGTAGGCGATGTGTTTATCGCTGCCTCGCTCCACCACGTAATCGGTGAAATGGATAATGTCGCCTGCGGCATGGCCGTGTCCGCGTAGCAGATCCTGTAGGGCATGGTTGAGCAGATAAGGCGCATTAACGTGGATCTGCATCATGCAGGCGAGCGTTTCGCTGAGCGAATGTCCTGCTTTTTCAGGAAGCCAGGTACTGGCGTTGTGAATAACCGCCCGCAGCCCGGGGGTGGTCGATTTCACTTTTTCCGCGAAAGCAAGAATACCTTCATCCGTGGAGAAATCCGCCTGAATGCAGACGGCTCCGGCATGTCGTAGCCCTTCAATGGAGGGATATTCCGTGCGGTAACTGACGATAACCGGATGGCGAAGATTGAGAAAGTGATGGGCGAGGGCGAGGCCGATGCGACGGCCTGCGCCAGTGATCAATATTGGGCGTTGCTGCGTGTGTCCCATCGTAATCTCCTTTTCAGTTCAACAATGGGACAGGCGGCGCTATCCCATTAACATCCACGTTGCCGGTACGGCAGCGACTAACAGCAAACCTATCAACGCCATTTCGCGGCGCTTAAGGGCATTATCAAGCTGATGCGTACGGCGAGCGTAGATAAACACCAGCAGGCCTGGCGCGTAGAGCACCACGGACAGCAGCAGATGCATCGGGCCGGAAGCATACAATAACCATAGACCGTAAATACAGGCACCTACGCCTACCGCATAGTGTGCCGGGCGGGTCGCAATTTTTAACAGATATGCGCCCACTAAGAAATAGGGTACCAGAATCATCTCGGAGGCGATGGTCAGCAGCGTGTTATAGTCCGAACCTGTGAGCCAGATCAGCACCAGACAGACCTGCACGCTGATGTTGGTGAGCCACAGAGAAGCCGATGGCGCACTGTTTTTATTCTGACGGGCAAACAGGCGCGGGAACGCTTTGTGCGTGGCGGCCAGGAACGGAACTTCCGCCGCCATAATGGTCCAGCTCAGGTACGCGCCGCAGACGGAGACAATCAAACCTGCCGCGATAACCACATCACCCCAGGGACCGAGCATTTTCACCATCAGCCCGGCCATGGACGGATTACGCATCTCCGCCAGTTCAGGGCGGGCCACCACACCGAGCGACAGCAACGTCACCAGCAGATAAACGCCCAGCGCCGCCAGGACGGCCAGCAGTGTGGCGCGTCCCACGTCGCGTTTGTTACGCGCGCGGGCAGAGACCACGACGGCACCTTCAACACCGATGAACACCCACAGGGTAATCAGCATGGTATTTTTCACCTGCTCCCAGACGGGAACGCCCAACGCAATACCGCTGAAATCGAGCGTAAAGACATCGAGACGGAAGGCGAGGAAGGCCAGCACGACGAACAGGCCAAGCGGCACCAGCTTGGCCAGCGTCGCCACCAGGTTAATGCTGGCCGCGGTCTGAACACCGCGCAAAATCAACCAGTGAACAATCCACAGCAGCACCGAGGCGCCGACGATGGACTGCCAGGTATTGCCGTCACCAAACAGGCGCAGTTCGGGCGTATCGGTAAAGAAACTGAGCGCCGAGAAGACGATAACCAGATAGGAGACGTTGGCGATCACCGCGCACAGCCAGTAGCCCCAGGCGGAGCAGAAGCCAATCAGCTCGCCAAAACCTTCACGGGCGTAAGTGAATATTCCGCCGTCCAGATCCGGTCGGATACGCGTCAGCAGCAGCATGGCGAACGCCAGCAGCAAAATCCCGACGCCGGTGATGCCCCAGCCAATCAATAATGCGGCCGGGCTGGCGACGGCCGCCATGTTCTGCGGCAAACTGAATACGCCCGCGCCCAGCATTGAGCTCAATACAAGTGCAGTTAACGCACTCAGGCCAAGTTTCTTTTCCATTGGCTTCCTGTTATGAAAAGTCCAAATCCAGAATAATTATTTCGCTAAGGCGCATAAAAATGGTGGATCACGCTAAGGCGCGGGATTTTACGGAGTGTGACGGATGCATGCAATGACATGGGGCAGAAATCAGAAAAAAAGTAACAAAAAAGGCGGCACTGCGCCGCCTTTATGAAACCGTTTTGTTACTTGTACAGATCGGCACTGATGGTCAGGTTGTTGCCACGTTCCTGCCACTGGCGGGTGATGTGGTAATACTTCGCGCCTTTCTTCGCAGCACGCTTCGCCACCTGATAGGAGATTTCTGTCATGTTGCCATAGTTGCCCGTAAACTTGATGCTGTCGAACGGCACCATCTGCGCGGCAGTGGCTTTGTTCAGCTCTTCAATTTTCGTGCCGTCTGGTAACGTAACGGTATAACGACCGCCTTTGGTGGATTGGGTTTCAAAGAAACGACCCACTTCTGCGCTTGGTGCCGCAGACGTTGCTACGCCCGGAATTTCAACTTTCTTCGCTTCTTCACCGCCTTTTGCTAACGCAGCACGACCGGCTTCTGAATCCGCTGGAATCGCATCCGGGCTTTGCACTACGCGTTTTTTCGCATCTTGCTTATAGATGAAGGCGGTAATGCGCTGGTTTCCGCCCTGGTTGGCATCAACCTGACGCACGATATAAAACGCGTAAGCGCCTTTTTCTCTCGCGGCTTTGGTGATGGCATCGTTAACTTCAGGCTGGCTGCGGTAGAAGCCCTGAACGGTCACGGTGTCATACGGTTCCAGCTGAACAGCCTGATCTTTCGGCAGTTCAACAATGCCGTTAATCACGCGGTTTTTCTGTTCATCTGCCTTTGGGGCATTCTCTTTGTACAGCGCAACAGTCACGCGCTGGTTACCGCTGTTGCCCTGATCGGACTGGTCAACAACGTAAAACGAGGCAGCGCCGTTTTTATCGGCGGCTTTTGATGCGGCGGCGACGGCATCGCCAATGGAATTATACCGACCCACAATGACCGTATGGTCAAAAGGTTTTAACGCTGCCGCTTGCTCCGGCGTCAACTCTGTCGCAGCATTCGCTGACAGGGCGGTCGCGGAAAGAAGTGCGGACGCCAGGAGTGTGTTCTTAAGCTTCATAAAAATAATCCTTCGCCTTGCGCAAACCATGTACTGGTGTTGTTGTTAATTTGAGACGGTCCCGATTATGGCATTTAACACCCGTCGCTGTCTGCGGCATTTTTCACAGCCTGTGCTCAGCAAAGGACCTGATTCGATAACATTTTGTGATATGTGGAAAAAACAGGCGTTTCACAAGAAAAACTGATTAAGCATATGACTTTTACAAGTTAATTTAATGTTAATGAGTTGTTCTTTTATGGCGCTATATCATGTTTTTACCGCTTCGCTTGCGCGATTTATCGGTCCTGAAGGCGAATTTAAGGTAAATATCTCTGTCAGTGACCCCGATCGCTTATTTTTCACAGATAAAATAAGAAATAGTGTTTTCTGGCGGTAGATCACGGGCGCTATTTTCAGTAGGTTATAGAAAGTTTGTTACTGTTTTATTTTCCGGGGTTAATCATTCTCCGTCGTTATCGCGATGGTGAAAATTGATACGAACCGCGGGCAATTATCGACAAACCATCATCACAAACCGATGGAAGGGAAAACTATGCGTATTGGGGTACCAAAAGAACGGTTAGCCAATGAAACCCGCGTAGCGGCAACACCAAAAACGGTGGAGCAACTGCTTAAACTGGGTTTTACCGTCGCGATTGAAAGCGGCGCGGGCAAACTGGCGAGTTTCGATGACGAGGCCTTTACTCAGGCTGGCGCGGACGTAGTGGACGGTGCTGAGGTCTGGCAATCACCCATTATTCTGAAGGTAAACGCACCGGAAGAGAGTGAAATTGAACTGCTGAACGCGGGCACGACGCTTGTGAGCTTTGTCTGGCCAGCCCAAAACCCGGAGCTGATGGAGAAGCTGGCGGCACGCGGTGTCACCGTGATGGCGATGGATTCCGTGCCGCGTATTTCGCGCGCGCAGTCTCTGGATGCGCTGAGTTCTATGGCAAACATTGCCGGCTATCGCGCCATTGTCGAAGCTGCGCATGAGTTTGGTCGCTTCTTTACCGGTCAAATTACGGCCGCAGGCAAAGTACCACCCGCGAAGGTGATGGTAATTGGTGCCGGTGTGGCAGGTCTTGCCGCTATTGGGGCCGCAAACAGCCTGGGCGCTATTGTTCGTGCGTTTGATACCCGGCCGGAAGTGAAGGAGCAGGTGCAGAGTATGGGCGCCGAATTCCTTGAGCTGGACTTCAAGGAAGAAGCGGGCAGCGGTGATGGTTACGCGAAGGTCATGTCTGAAGCCTTTATTAAGGCGGAAATGGCGCTCTTTGCGGCGCAGGCAAAAGAGGTGGACATCATTGTCACCACCGCGCTTATTCCGGGTAAACCGGCACCGAAGCTGATCACCCGTGAGATGGTGGATTCCATGCAGCCGGGCAGCGTGATTGTCGATCTGGCGGCGCAAAACGGCGGTAACTGTGAGTATACCGTGCCAAATCAGGTCACGACGACCGCGAACGGCGTGAAGGTGATCGGTTATACCGACCTGCCAGGACGTCTGCCAACCCAGTCCTCTCAGCTGTACGGCACGAACCTCGTTAATCTGCTGAAGCTGCTCTGCAAAGAGAAAGACGGCAACATCACCGTTGATTTTGATGATGTGGTGGTGCGCGGCGTGACCGTGGTGCGTGAAGGGGAAATCACCTGGCCTGCACCGCCGATACAGGTTTCCGCTCAGCCTCAGGCTGCGCCGAAAGCGGCGCCTGAGCCTGCAGAACCAGCGAAACCTGCGTCGCCGTGGCGCAAATACGCCATCATGGCGCTGGTCATTATCCTGTTTGGCTGGCTGGCGGACGTCGCGCCAAAAGAGTTCCTTGGCCACTTCACCGTCTTCGCGCTCTCCTGCGTGGTGGGTTACTACGTCGTGTGGAACGTTTCCCATGCGCTGCATACCCCGCTGATGTCGGTTACCAATGCCATCTCCGGGATTATCGTGGTTGGGGCATTGCTGCAAATTGGTCATGGCGGCTGGATCAGCTTCCTGAGCTTCATTGCAGTGCTGATCGCCAGTATCAATATTTTCGGTGGTTTCACCGTGACTCAGCGCATGCTGAAAATGTTTCGTAAAGGCTAAGGGGTAGCATATGTCTGGAGGATTAGTTACAGCCGCATACATTGTTGCTGCAATCCTGTTTATTTTCAGTCTGGCGGGGCTTTCCAAACACGAAACGTCTCAGCAGGGAAATAACTTTGGTATCGCCGGGATGGCGATTGCGCTGATTGCCACCATCTTTGGGCCGGACACCGGCAACGTGGCGTGGATCCTGGTGGCGATGATCATCGGTGGTGCGATTGGTATTCGTCTGGCGAAACGCGTTGAAATGACCGAGATGCCGGAGCTGGTTGCTATTCTGCACAGCTTCGTGGGTCTGGCCGCGGTGCTGGTGGGCTTCAACAGCTATCTGTACCACGAACCGGGTCTGGAACCGATTCTGGTGAACATCCACCTGACCGAAGTGTTCCTCGGCATCTTCATTGGTGCGGTGACCTTCACCGGCTCAATCGTGGCGTTCGGCAAACTGCGCGGGAAGATCTCTTCCAAACCGCTGATGCTGCCTAACCGCCATAAGCTGAATCTGGCGGCGCTGGTCGTTTCCTTTGTGCTGCTGGTGGTCTTCGTGCGTACCGAAAGCGTAGGCTTGCAGGTGCTGGCGTTACTGGTGATGACCATTATCGCGCTGGCCTTCGGCTGGCATTTGGTGGCTTCTATCGGCGGGGCAGATATGCCGGTAGTCGTCTCCATGCTGAACTCCTATTCCGGTTGGGCAGCGGCGGCAGCAGGCTTCATGCTGAGCAACGACCTGCTGATTGTCACCGGTGCGCTGGTCGGTTCTTCCGGTGCGATCCTGTCTTACATCATGTGTAAGGCGATGAACCGCTCGTTTATTAGCGTCATCGCGGGTGGCTTCGGTTCTGACGGTTCATCAACCGGTTCTGATGAGGAAGTGGGTGAACACCGTGAAATCAGTGCGGAAGACACCGCAGAGATGCTGAAAAACTCGCATTCCGTTATCATCACCCCGGGCTATGGCATGGCGGTGGCGCAGGCGCAGTATCCGGTGGCGGAAATCACCGAGAAACTGCGCGCGCGCGGTATCAAGGTTCGCTTTGGTATTCACCCGGTGGCGGGGCGTCTGCCAGGCCACATGAACGTGCTGCTGGCGGAAGCGAAGGTGCCTTACGACATCGTGCTGGAAATGGACGAGATCAACGATGATTTCGCCGACACCGACACCGTGCTGGTGATTGGCGCCAACGACACCGTTAACCCGGCGGCGCAGGACGATCCGCGCAGCCCGATTGCGGGTATGCCTGTTCTCGAAGTGTGGAAGGCGCAGAACGTCATTGTCTTCAAACGCTCTATGAACACCGGCTATGCTGGCGTGCAGAACCCGCTGTTCTTTAAAGATAACACCCACATGCTGTTTGGCGACGCCAAGGCCAGCGTGGATGCGATTCTGAAATCTCTTTAATTCCGCTTCATCCTGACAAACCGCCCCCGGGGGCGGTTTTCTTATTTCTGCGGTCAGCCATTCTCCTCTGTCTATACTTTACCCTTTGTGTAATACGAGGAGGTGTAATGCAATTTCTGTCCCGCTTTGACATCATCGCGCTGATGATGACGCCATCATTCTGGATTGGCGTCGCCACGGTAGTCTTTGTAACTCTGCTGGTGTACTGGCTGCTGACGCGCCTGATCGCCTTTGTTAAGAAAGGGATCACCACCTGGGGCGACAAGCATCCCACCACCAACCGGATGCGTTTTATCCTGACGGATATGCTTAACCGCACCAGCCGCTTCCTGCTTTTTGTCGTGGCGCTGCTGTTCAGCCTGCGTTTCGTCGACTTACCGGATCATCTCTTTGGTACCGTGAGCCACGCCTGGTTCCTGGTCTTCGCTATCCAGGTGGCGCTGTGGATGGATCAGGGGGTGGTGTCGTGGCTTCGTCACGTCATGCTGGCGCCGGGAAGCCATAAAAACCCGGTGACGCTGGTGATCACGGGGCTTATCCTCCGTGCCATTGTCTGGTCAGTGATGCTGCTGTCTATCCTTGCTAACGCGGGCGTCAACATCACTGCTCTGGTTGCCAGCCTTGGGGTAGGGGGTATTGCTATCGCCCTCGCGGTGCAAACGATCCTGAGCGACGTGTTTGCATCGCTCTCCATCGGTTTTGATAAGCCGTTCGAAATCGGCGATTTTGTGGTGTTTAACGATGTCGCCGGGACGGTAGAGCACATCGGCCTGAAAACCACCCGTATCCGTAGCCTGAGCGGGGAGCAGATTGTCTGCGGGAACGCCATCCTGCTGCAACAGACGCTGCATAACTACAAGCGGATGCAAACGCGCCGGATCGTCTTTACCTTCGGGGTCGCCAGCGACACGGCGCCGGAAAAACTGCGTTCAGTGGGTGATATGGTCAAACAGATCATTACCGACGTCGGGGAAACGAAGTTTGACCGCGCCCATTTCCTGGGCTTCGATCGCGATCGCCTGACCTTCGAGGTGGTCCATATTGTTAATACGGCTGATTACAACAAGTACATGGATATTCAGCAGGAGATCAATATTCGTATTCTGGAGGGGCTGAACCAGCAAGAGATCAAGCTGGCGCTGCCGAGCATGGTTCTGCACGCGCCCTGGATGAATGCTGGCGACGAGGCACCGGCGCAACGGTTGAGCGAAGCGCAATAAAAAAAGCCCGCCGTTACCGGCGGGCTTTCATTTTGGGGTCAATCGTCTTCCTCATCGTCCAGTTCAACCGGCGTCTGATACTGATCCGGCTTGATAACCAGAAGGTCGCAGCGAAGATGGTCGATCACCTGCTCGGCGGTATTACCCAGGAACGCGGCAGAAATACCGGTCCGGCCAATGGTGCCCAGCACCACAATCCCGGCCTGCAAATGCTCCGCCAGATCCGGAATAACCTCTTCCGGTAACCCTTTTTCTACGTGGGTCATGTTCTCATCGATACTGAATTTCTGGCGCAGCGCTTTCATGGCCAGCAGATGCTGACCGCGAATCGCGTCGTTATACACGCTCGGGTCAAATTCAGGCAGTTCGATGGCGATATTGATTGGCGTAACCGGATAGGCACCCACCAGATGGACTTCAGTGTGGTTAACCTGGTCGGCAAGCTGAAGGGTCTCCTTCACCAGCTTCTCGTTCAGCGAATTGTGATAATCCTCTTCGCTGGCCAGATTGACCGCCACGACGGCTTTCCCGCCCTCAGGCCACGGCTGATCTTTCACCATCCATACCGGACAAGGGCATTTGCGCAGCAGGTGCCAGTCGGTCGGGGTGAAAATCACGGATTCCAGTTTGTCATGCTGGTGCGCCATTTTCAGCAGCAGGTCATGCCCACCGGCCACCACTTCCTGAATAATGGCTTCGAAAGGACGGTTGTGCCAGACCACCTTGATATCGATAGGTACGCCCGCTTCCAGATAATACTTCGCCTGCTCGCGGATCCACGCGGTACGCTGGCTGATCACTCCCTGACGCATAGCGGTGCGCTCGTCAGGCGACAGAAGGGTGGTCATCTCGTATGAGAAGTCATAAATCGGCAAAAAGGCTTTAATTTTGCCACCAATCCGTTGATGTAAATACACAGCACGTCGTAATGCTGGCTGATCGTCCTGATTCGGATCGATAGCCACCAGCATATTTTGATACTTTGCCATACAGGTCTCCTTACTACTGTCACCACAGTCTGTAAGTAAAAGAGTAACCTATATATCTTGAATGAAACAGGGGGGAAGTTTTTGCCAGATCAATAATCATGAAAATTTATCGACCTGGCATAAGATATCCGGGAGAGTTATGCCACGTTACGTGAGTGACCCGCCAGAATGGCCAGGGCTTCACCGTTTTCAATGGTGATGTACTTACCTTTAACCGCCAGCATTCCGCTCTTCTGGAAACGACCCAGCAGACGGCTGATGGTTTCCACGGTCAGGCCCAGATAGTTACCAATATCGCCACGCGTCATGGTCAGACGGAATTCGCGTGGGGAGAAGCCACGTTCCGCGAAACGGCGGGAGAGGTTATAGATAAAGGCGGCCAGACGCTCTTCGGCATTCTTTTTGGAAAGCAGCAGGATCATATCCTGATCGCCTTTGATCTCACCGCTCATCAGACGCATCATCTGCTGACGCAGGTTCGGCATCTTACCGGACAGATCGTCCAGCGTTTCAAACGGGATTTCACAAACCATAGAGGTTTCCAGCGCCTGAGCAAAGCTCGGGTGATGGCCACTGCCGATGGCGTCAAAGCCGACTAAATCGCCCGCCAGATGGAAGCCAGTGATCTGCTCGTCGCCCTGTTCGGTAATGGTGTAGCTTTTGATGGTGCCAGAACGGATAGCATAGAGCGATTTCAGTTCGTCTCCCGCTTTAAACAGCGTCTGCCCTTTCTGAATAGGCTTTTTGCGCTCGATGATATTGTCAAGCTGATCGAGTTCATGCTCATTCAGAGTAAACGGGATACAGAGCTGGCTGATGCTGCAATCCTGGCAATGGATAGCACAACCGCCAGACTGAATGCGTCGTATAATTCGCTTTTCCGGGATCATAGGTTTGCTCAAGCCTTAATTGATATTGGTCAATTTTAACATCTTTTTGGTAAGGACGTAAGTCTGGCAAACCCCCAATAAAGACAAGAGACGGCAGCGAGTTGCCATCTCCTTGAAATTCCACAGAATGATTAAGGATTATTAGCCTAACAGGAAGAAAATTAAGCACAAAAAGCCTGGGAATTACAGCAGAAAATACCCTTCGTGACGCAGCAGCCACTCTTTACGCTGTACGCCCCCAGCATAGCCGGTGAGGGTGCCGTTGCGCCCGATCACGCGATGGCAAGGCACCACAATGCTGACGGGATTTGAGCCATTCGCCGCACCGACTGCGCGCGCCGCGCCGGTACGGCCAAGCTGCTCTGCCAGCTGACCGTAGTGCATCACCTGCCCGCAGGGAATGTTACGTAGCGCCTGCCACACCTCGCGCTGAAAAGGGGTACCCGCCGTGGCGGTTGGCAGGGTATTAATAATGCTGAGATCGCCCTCGAAGTAGGCCGCCAGTTTATCGCTCAGCCCGCCAGGATTACGGGCTGTAATACGCTCGTAACCCTCGGCGCGATAATGAATGTTGAGCAGCTCAACCATCCGGTCGCTGTGCTCTTCCCACTCAACAGCGCGAAGATTGAACGCTTCATCCGCGATAACCCACAGCGGCCCCAGCGGTGTCGCAATCTTGTCTTCGAGTAATCTCAGCATCAGTATTCCTTAGTTCAGCCTCGGGTAAATACCCGGTCCAATCGGCAGGCCGACAAGATACCACGCCACCAGCATCACCAGCCATACCCCTAAGAAGATAAGCGGATAGGGCAAGACCAGCGAATAGTAGGTACCCAGCTTAGCCTCCGGTCTGTAGCGTTGCAGGAAGCCTAAAAACAGCGGAACGAAGGGTGACACGGGCGCCAGCGGGATCACCGAAGAATCGGCGACACGGAACAGGATCTGGGCGAACGCCGGATGAAAGCCGAGCATCATAAACATGGGGACAAAGATGGGGGCCAGAATCGACCAGATGGCCGACCCGCTGGCAATAAACATGCACAGCAGGGACGACAGCAGCGCCAGGCCGACAAACGCCGGAACCCCGCTCAACCCCGCCGCCTCCAGCGCGTCCGTCAGGCTCACGGCCATAAACTTGCCCATGTTGCTCCAGTTAAACATGGCCACAAACTGCGCCAGCGGGAACACCATCACGATAAAACCCGCCATCTCCTTCATCGGCTCGATCATCAGGTGCGGCAGATCTCCCTGACGGCGGATTTTACCGGTAGCGATGCCGTAGGCGAGCGAAACGACGAAGAAGAAGAGAATTATCAGCGGCACAATACCCTGAATAAACGGCGAGGGAAGTACGGTGTGTTTGATCGGATCGCGCAACACGCCATTCTCCGGCACCACCATCAGCGCCACAGCCGCAATGAACGCCAGCGAGACGATCCCGGCGACGCGCAGGCCGAATTGCTGCTCTTTGCTCAGCGTCTCCAGCTTTTCATCGCTCCGGCCTTCCCATTTACCCAGGCGCGGCTCAACGATCTTATCGGTAATCAGCCCCCCGACAATCGTCAGGACAATCACCGAACTGGCCATAAAGTACCAGTTGTCGATCACGCTGACGTGCATGGCCGCATCGATGGTGCTGGCAGCCTCCGTGCTGATGCCGGAGAGCAGCACATCGGTGGTCACGATAAGCAGGTTAGCGGTAAACCCACAGCCGACGCCTGCGATCGCCGACAGCAGGCCCGCAACAGGATGACGGCCAACGGCGAGGAAAATCAGCGCCCCCATCGGCGGCATGATCACCAGCGCCGCGTCGGACGAGATATGGCTGAAGAAGGCAATAAACAGCACCATATAGCTGGCATAACGCGCGCTGACGTGCGAGGCCATTTTCACCATCAGCGCGGGCAGCAGACCCACACGTTCGGCCAGACCCGCGCCTAACACCAGCGCCAGGATGGCGCCCAGCGGCGCAAAACCGCTGAAGTTTTTAATCACGTTCGGCAAAAACCAGTGCAACCCCTCCACGCTGAGCAGATTTTTTACGGCCACCATGCTGCCGTCGGCCGGGCTGCGCACGCTCACATCAAAGGCGGACAGCACGGCTGTCGCGACCATCAGGATGACAATTAAATAGATAAAAAGCAGGAAAGGGTGCGGCACTTTATTGCCGATCCTTTCAACCCAGCCATAGAGCTTACCGGATGGGGAATGCGAAGGTATGGAAGACATACTCATGGGCGTTCCTCGGGACTGTTGTTGTGTTGTGTTGTGTTTTTTTATTTTAAAGGTGACGGTGTCACGTCCTGCGGGATCGGACACTCGTACGGTTTTTGTGTTATGTGTTGTTCGAATTCTTCCCGACATTTTCGCAGCAGGTCGGCATCCTGAAGCAGATGCAGCGCGGTCGCGCCCATCACTTTTCCGGCCAGCAGCATGCCTTTATGGGCAATAGAGGTACGCCCCTGCGCCACCAATTGCCAGGTATGCAGCGGGGTGCCGACGGTAAAACAGGGGCTAAAGCACTGTGCGACAGGCATCTTCCAGCTGACATCCCCCACGTCGGTGGAGCCTGCCAGCACGTTATCGGTGATGGCGTAAGGGGCAACTTCATCCACCAGTAGCGTTTCGTGATGGCGTCGGGCAAAGGCTTTTCCCTCTTCGGCCCCCGTTGCGGCTATGTTTTTCAGGCTGTTTTGCAGGTCGTTTGCCGTGAGCGTGGCGCGGATTTCACGGGCAAATTCGCGTTCTTCTTCCGTCCAGTCCGGCGTGCCGTAATGCTGCAATGCGCGGTACATGGCCCCTTCGAGCGTACGGTTCGGCAGATAGCTGGAGCAGGCTTTATCAAAGCGACACTCGACAGTGGTTTCGGTCATCATCGCCGCGCCCTGGGCGATTTTCTCGATGCGCGCGTAGATCTGCTGCGCATCGGCCATCTCCGGAGCGCGGATCAGGTACAGCACTTCTGCCTGAGCCTGCACCACGTTAGGCGAAATTCCGCCGGTATCGGTGATGGCGTAATGAACGCGCGCTTTTTCAATGATGTGTTCGTTGAGGAAGTTTGTGCCGGTGGTCATCAACGTCACGGCATCCAGCGCGCTACGTCCCAGATGTGGGGAGTTTGCGGCGTGGGCGGCGATCCCCTTAAACCGCCAGGCGGCCTGAATATTGGCCAGCGTGCTGACGTTAAACATTCCGGCAAAGGCTTCCGGATGCCAGGTCACGGCAGCGTCCACGTCGTCAAATAATCCTTCACGCACCATAAAGGTTTTACCAGAGCCGCCTTCCTCGCCGGGGCAGCCGTAAAATCGTACCGTTCCGCTGCCGCCGTGCTGTTCCAGCCAGCTTTTCACCGCCACCGCACCGGCAAAGGCAGCAGTACCCAACAGGTTATGCCCGCAGCCATGGCCGTTAGCCCCCGGGGTGGCGGATTGCGCCGTCGCGCAGTGCGCCTGCTGGCTCAACCCGGCCAGGGCGTCGTATTCGCCCAGAAGGGCGATAACGGGCTTGCCGCTGCCGTAGCTGGCAATAAAGGCGTTGGGAATGCCTCCGGCTTCCCGCATCAGGGTAAAGCCCTCGGCTTCCAGCGCGCTGGCGAGCCGTTCGGCGGACCAGAACTCTTCAAAGCGCGTTTCGGGATGATCCCAGATGTCGTCAGCAATATCGGTAAACGTCTGACATCGCGTGTCGATGGCATCAGCGATAAAAGCGTAGTTCTCCTGCATTACACACCTCGCGTCCACGGGAAATTAAGCGCAGTTCGCGCCAGTGTTTCGATGGCAACGTTCATCACCTGCTCATCAAAATCGAATTTTTCGTTGTGATGTCCGGCGCTCAGTTCGGTGCCGAAGACCATATACGAGGCCATGCCGCCGTTCTGCTGCACGCGGGCCATCATTAGCGTGGCATCTTCGGAGCCCGCAGGCGCTTTGACCTTATTAATGGCATGAGTCACGCCGGGCACCTGGCTTGCCTGTTCGCGCAGATAATCGACCCAGGCCGGGGAGGGGGCACTGGAGGTCGCCGCCCCCATCAGGTTTATCCCGGCTGTTACGCCGTAGAGTGCTGCCGCGCCGGTAATCACCGCCTGCGCGCGCTCAAAGACATACTGATTAATCGCCTCGCTTTCACCGCGGGTTTCAACCTTAAGCAACGCATCAGCCGGAACCACGTTGCGTCCGCTGCCCGCCTGCATGACTCCGACGTTAACCCGGGACGCGCCTTCGCTGTGTGGCGCGATGCCATGCAGCGCGATTGCGGCCTGGGCCGCCGCGAGCAGGGCGTTACGGCCCTCTTCCGGTTTACCGCCAGCGTGTGCGGCAACGCCGGTAAAGCGCACGTCAAATTTGGTGGTCGCCATGAAGTTATCGCTGCCGCAGATCACCGTCCCTTCCGGAACGCCAGTTCCAATATGAATGGCGGTAAAGTAGTCCACGTCGTCCAGCGCCCCTGCAGCGACCATAGCGCGGGCGCCGCGCGTACCCTCTTCGGCAGGCTGGAAGATCAGTTTGATGGTGCCGTTGAGCTGGGCTTCATGCTGCTTAAGCACCTGCGCCAGCCCCAGACCAATGGTGGTGTGGCCGTCATGCGCGCAGGCGTGCATCATGCCCGGGTTGCAGGAGGCAAAACCGTCGCGGTACGGCCGGTGGCTGTCGTCATGCGCTTCGCTCAGATCAAGCGCATCCATGTCCACGCGAAAGGCCAGCGTCGGGCCGGGGCGACCAGTATTCAGGGTCGCGACAATGCCGGTGAACCCGCCTTCGAACGGCGCGAGCCATTTCTCCGGTGCGCCTTGCGCGCGGGCGCGGGCAAATTCCCGCGCCAGGGTTGCGTCATCGGGCAACCCCATCCGGCTTTCGGCATCCACGACATCGCGACCCATCGCCAGCTCGTAACCCAGCGAGTCCAGGATCTCCGAGACTTTCGCGGCTGTGCGAAACTCCACCCAGCCGGATTCCGCGAAATGGTGAAAATCGCGACGCCATGCGCTCAGTTGGGGGGATAATGTGTGGATGTACTGCGCCAGTGCGTTCATATCTTTTCCTGTCATCATTAAAATATGTGAACTGCTTCACGCTGTGATAGTTTTTACTTATCACTAAGCGATTTTTCACAGTTTTAACCGTTCAGGAATTACCCTCGCACATCCGATTCCATTAAAGTAGATGACAGTTTCTTTACTCTGATAAACAACGGTTATCGGTCGGGCTATGTCATTTCAGATTAAATTTCATCAAATTCGGGCTTTTGTCGAAGTGGCGCGTCAGGGCAGTATTCGCGGAGCCAGCCGGGTGCTGAATCTTTCGCAGCCCGCGCTGACTAAATCCATTAAAGAGCTGGAAGAGGGCATGGCGGCACAGCTGTTTGTGCGCCGGAGTAAAGGTGTCGCCCTGACCGAGTGCGGGGAAGGGTTTTATCACCGCGCTAATTTGATTCTGGAAGAGCTTCGCGCAGCGCAGGATGATATCCGTCAGCGTCAGGGGGAGCTGACCGGGCAGATCAATATTGGGATGGGTGCCAGCGTGGCGCGCAGCCTGATGCCCGCCGTTATCTCCCGTTTTCATGCGCAGCATCCTCAGATCAAGGTGCGGATTATGGAAGGTCAGCTGGTATCAATGATCAATGAATTACGCCAGGGTGAGCTGGACTTTACCATCAATACCTATTATCAGGGGCCTTACGATCACGAATTTACGTTTGAAAAACTCTTTGAGAAACCTTTTGCGGTATTTTGTCGGGAAGGACATCCGGCGTTGGGGGCTACCTCTATTAATGAACTTCTTCATTATAACTGGACAATGCCAACGCCGCGGGGAAGTTATTATAAGCAGCTTGAGGATATATTTCATCATCGCTCGCAGATACCGCGTATTGGCGTCGTTTGCGAAACCTTTTCGTCCTGTATTAGCCTTGTCGCACAAAGTGACTTCCTGAGCGTGCTGCCGCAGGAGCTGGGCTGCGACCCGCTGCTGGCGCACCGGCTGGTCATGCTGCCGGTTGTGGAAACACTTCCCAGAGCGGCCTATTATTTAATTCAGCGCCGTGATGCACGCCAGACGCCTCTGGCTGAATCATTAATTACACAATTCAGAAGGGAAGCGAGAAAAATAGTTTTATCGTGAAATTGCCAAAGAAAAAATAGAGCCTGTCCGACATCAGACAGACCCTACAGTACACACAGCAGTGCGTCCTTTCGCAAATCCTGGGTATTATATCCATGAGGCAGGTATATTTAGGTATAACATCTTTCCTGAAAAAAGAAAGGCGGCACGTCATTGGTTTTACAAAATTTCAACGCAAATCACTTATTTTAACTCTGCTGTAGTTTTAGTTAAGTAATATTTAAATAACTTTAATGGTAGCTATATATATTCATCAGATTAATATTTATCTTGCCCCTTGCGGTAAGGGTTATTGAGGCCCCTGCCCGGTGCAGGTATAGTACAAGCCCCGATGTGCCCGGAGGATTTCCATGAACCCTGACGACAAATCACTTTTTCTTGACGCCATGGAGGATGTCCAGCCCCTGAAACGCTGCACCGATATCCACTGGCAGCAAAGCCGTAATACCCGGGTTCGCCAGGAGATCGATACCGAGCAGCTCGACAACTTTCTCACACTGGGTTTCCTGGAACTCTTGCCGCTTGAAGAGCCGCTGATGTTCCAGCGCGAGGGCGTTCAGCAGGGCGTTATTGACAAGCTGCGCTCGGGTAAATACGCCCGACAGGCCAGCTTAAATCTGTTGCGTCAGCCCGCCGAACGCTGCCGCCAGATGCTGTACGCCTTCATTCGCCAGGCCAGCCGCGACGGTTTACGTAACCTGATTATCATTCACGGGAAGGGCCGCGAGCAGAATTCGCACCCGAACGTGGTGCGCAGTTATCTTGCCCGCTGGTTAACTGAGTTCGAGGACGTGCAGGCTTTCTGCGTGGCGCTGCCGCATCACGGCGGCAGCGGGGCATGTTATGTTTCACTCCGAAAATCCGATGAGGCGAAACAGGAAAACTGGGAACGTCACGCCAAGCGCAGCCGTTAACAGTAAGGCCTAGAACGTCTCCCAGTTTGTGTCACCTGAGGCACTGACCGTGGCGGGACGCAACAGTTGCGGTGCTTTTGTATTTTTTGGCCGCGGAGCGGTGTTTTCCTGCATGTTCAGCCGGAAAGCCGCCACGGCCTGGCGCAGCTGTTCAGACTGATCTTCCAGCGCCGCCGCCGCCGTTGCCGACTCCTGTACCAGCGCGGCGTTTTGCTGCGTTACGCTGTCCATCTGCGAGACCGCCAGGCTGACCTGTTCAATACCGCGGCTTTGCTCGTCAGACGCCGACGAGATTTCAGCCATAATATCGGTTACGCGTGTCACGGCCGCGACGATCTCTTTCATGGTCGCACCCGCCTCGCTCACCTGTTCCGAGCCGGTATTCACCCGGCTGACGGAGTTTTCAATAAGCCCTTTGATCTCTTTTGCCGCCTGCGCGCTGCGGCTGGCCAGCGTCCGTACTTCGCCTGCCACCACCGCAAAGCCGCGGCCTTGTTCGCCGGCACGGGCGGCTTCAACCGCCGCGTTGAGCGCCAGAATGTTGGTCTGGAAGGCAATGCTATCGATAACGCCGGTGATATGAGCAATTTGCTGAGAACTGTCGGCAATGTCATTCATGGTACGCACTACATTATTCACCACCTGGCCGCCGCGTGCGGCGGTTTCAGACGCATTCTTTGCCAGCAGCGTCGCCTGACGAGCGTTATCCGAGTTCTGTTTCACCGTGGCCGTCAGCTCTTCCATGCTGGCGGCGGTCTCTTCCAGCGAGGCTGCCTGCTGCTCGGTTCGGGCCGAAAGGTCGTTACTCCCGGCGGCAATTTCTCCTGCGCCCGTGTAGATAGAATCTGTGCTGCCGCGCACGGCGCTGACGGTGCTGACCAGCGACTGTTGCATCTCATGCAGACCGGCGGCCAGCTGGCCCATTTCGTTGCGCCCGGTAATCGCGACGTTTTGCGTCAGATCGCCGCTCGCGATGGTGCGAATATGGTTCATGATGGCGTTGAGCGGTCTCAGGAGCAGGTGCTGTAAACCCTGCCAGATCACCACCAGCACGGCGATAACGGTCAGGAAGATCGCCGCCAGCGTCCACTGCATCTGGGTAAAGCTGTTCTGGTTCTCTTCGGCGGCGGCTTTCAGCAGCACGTTGTTTTCCGCGCGCCAGCGGGTATAGACCGCCTCCATCTCATCCTGCGCCTGCTGGGCGTCCAGGTCGCCATAGGCCTGATAGTTATCGGCGCGCAAGTACGCAATGGACAAGCGCATTACCTCGTGCATGTTCTTCCAGGCTTTCTGCATCTCTTCGGTGAGCGCGGCATTTTGCCCCTTCACCTGCGGAATCGCCTGCCAGTTTTTGTAATAGTCTTCGGCTTTGGCCAGCGAACCGTTCGCGGTGCCCAGCAGCGTATTGATTGCCGCGAGAGAGGCCGGGTCGCGCTGGTTTTTCAGGTAGCGGATCGCCACGCGGGTGACGGTAACGCGCGTTTTCACCAGGGTGTTCACACTGTCGCTCAGGCTCTCCTGCTGGGCATTGAGCAACCCGGAGTTCTGAAAGTTGTGACGATCGTTGTTAACGGCAGAGTAGAACAACCCTCCCGTGACAACTTGCAGCAGACAGAATATGGTGAGGGCAAAGATAATACCGGTAATCACGTGCAGATTTTTCAGCATGGCGGTCATCCGTAATAGAAGAGGCAGGGTTACATCAATACTATCGTCGTAGCGAATTTAAACTTTAATTTTACTATTGCTTAACTAATGGTTTCGTTGCGGAACCTGTTGTAAACCCGGATCATTTTAATGAGGAAGGTCAGCATGAGCAGCATAGATAAATGCGGAACATTCACGCTCGGAACGCGTACGGTTAAACGGTATGGCTATGGCGCGATGCAGCTTGCCGGACCTGGCGTTTTTGGTCCGCCAAAAGACAAAAATGCGGCGCTGGCGGTGTTGCGTGAAGCGGTAGAGTCGGGGGTAAATCACATTGATACCAGCGATTTTTACGGCCCCCATGTGACCAACCAGCTTATTTGCGAGGCGCTTCATCCCTACCGGGACGACCTTACGATTGTGACCAAGATCGGAGCCCGACGCGGCGAGGACGCCTCCTGGCTGCCGGCGTTTTCCGCCCAGGAGCTGACGCAGGCGGTGCATGACAACCTGCGCAACCTGAAGCGAGATGTGCTGGACGTGGTTAACCTGCGGATCATGTTTAGCGCCCACGGACCAGCGGAAGGCTCGATTGCCGCGCCGCTAAGCACCCTCGCGGAGCTGCAACAACAGGGGCTGGTTCGCCATATTGGGCTGAGCAACGTCACTGCTTCGCAGGTGGCTGAAGCGCAGAAGATGGTTTCCGTGGTATGCGTACAGAACATGTACAACGTGGTGAATCGCGGTGACGATGCGCTGGTAGATTCGCTGGCGCAGCAGGGGATTGCCTGGGTGCCGTTCTTCCCACTGGGTGGTTTCACGCCACTGCAATCTTCCGGGCTACAGGCGGTGGCGGATTCACTGGATGCGACGCCTATGCAGGTGGCGCTGGCATGGCTGCTGCAACGCTCGCCAAATATCCTCTTGATCCCGGGTACTTCTTCGGTGGCGCATCTGCGTGAAAACCTGGCGGCAGCCGATCTGGTATTGCCGCCTGAGGCGCTGGAGACGTTAAATACGCTGGTGGAGTAATCCAGACAGCAGCAAAAGCCCGGGGGATTTTTCGGGCTTTTGGTGTTTATGACGCAATCTGATTCCTTTGGCGGTGAAGTGCTAACGCTTCCGCCACGATTTCCTGCTTACTTTTCCGTGTTTCATACGCAGTAATGCGGATGTACTCCATCAGCGCTGGATCGATGCGCGCACTTAACATCCTGAGATCGGCCTCCTTTGCTACACCGCGAGCAACACGCTTGTCGGGATAATCACGGGCTGGCATAGAAAACGTCCTCCAAAAATTGTCTTGTTAATTTGTGCTGTAAAATATGCGCTAGTCTTGGTGTAAAGTCAATGGCTAGTGAAGGCGCAGTGAACTACTGTTTGGATTTTCTGTGATTCAAGACTTCATTAAGTGATTTAATAGTGTTTGTATTGCCACGCTGTGAGTCCGCTTTGATGCGGAAAGTCACATTTTCAGTGCTGATAATGACGGAATGTTCAACGCACCAGACGCTCTAAAATTATTGATAATTTCTTCCTGAAACTTAACTCAGGTTTATCCCTGTGCTTATTCATGGTTATTGCTTAATTAAATCTTCTGTTTGAAGGCTCAGCTGTAAAAATCTGACGCTATAAGACCGGCCTTGGGGGAATCCTGATATTAATCCTTTAAGCAACTTCCGGCTGGTCATATATTCCAGCATAGGTGACGTAGTTAGCGATATTCGCTATTTTAACCCTGTTAAATCCATGTAATTTCGCTGGTTTTCATTTCTTCCGACATAATAGATTTTGTCTACGGTCTCTTTTTAATTTATGCTTCGCATACGAACAATTAGCGTTGTGCAGGGTTTTAACATCGTGGCAGTTAATAAAACCCTGCTTTATATAAAGTAATCAGGAGATTCATTTTTATGTCAGACAATAATCCCCGCCCATTGGGCTGGTTAGGCCCGTGGTGCCTGCTGGTGGGTGTGGTACTTCTTGTGACGGGGCTGTTTTTTGCCATCGGCGGTTTTAAACTGGCTTCCCTGGGGGGGAGTTGGTACTTTCTCATTGCCGGGGTTTTCACGCTGCTCTCTGCTATTCAGTTTTTCCGCCGCAAGTCCTCTGCCGTAGGGCTGTTTGCTCTGGTGTTTCTTGGCACCCTGATTTGGGCATTTTTCGATGCCGGACTCGACTTCTGGCCCCTGGTTTCCCGATTAATGGTACCCGCCGGGCTGATGGTGCTGGCAGCAGCCACCTGGCCTGCATTGCGTAAGCGTGAAGGAAAACCGTCCTCCACGAAAGGGGCGATAGCGGTCTGCGCGGTCCTTATTATCGGCATGGGCGTCACCTTTGTTCAGATGTTTCAACCCCATCCGACCGTGCCGTTTAGCGGCGAAAAGCGCCCGCTGGTGCCGGTAAAAGAAGAGGCGAAACAGCAGAACTGGGATCACTACGGTAATACGGCTGGCGGTAGTCGCTTTGTGGCGCTGGACCAGATAACCCGTGACAACGTGAAAAACCTGAAACCGGTCTGGACCTACCATACCGGTGATATTCCGCAAAGTCCGGATGGCAATGGCGCAGAAGATCAGCAAACGCCGCTACAGGTAGGCGATCGTGTCTTCCTCTGTACGCCGCATAACAACGTGATTGCCGTTGATGCCGATAGTGGGAAAGAGATCTGGAAAGCGGAAATCAACGCTAAGTCTGCAATCTGGATGCGCTGCCGTGGCCTGGCGTACTTTGATGCCACCAAACCGCTGGCACAGCCAACGGTAGCCGGCTCCACACCGGTTCTGCCAGCGCAGGTCGCACCGGGCGCGGCATGCCAGCGCCGTATCCTGATGAATACCATTGACGGTAAGCTGATCGCGTTAGACGCCGATAACGGCAAATTCTGCCCGGACTTCGGTACTAACGGCAGCGTTAACCTGCATGAAGGAATGGGCGACGCGTCAGATCCAACCTATGTGTTGACGTCGGCCCCGACGCTGGCGGGTACCACGGTCGTGGTTGGCGGCCGCGTTGCGGATAACGTCAGCACCGATATGCCGGGCGGCGTAATACGTGGTTATGACGTGATCACCGGCCAGCTGCGCTGGGCGTTCGATCCACGTAATCCGGATCCGAACTACGTTCTGAAGCCGGGCGAACACTACAAACGCAGCTCCGCAAACTCCTGGGCCCCTATGTCCTGGGATGCGTCGATGAATACCGTGTTTATCCCGATGGGAAGTTCCTCTGTCGACCTGTGGGGCGCTGACCGTATTCCGGAAGATCACAAATACGCCACCTCAATCCTCGCGCTGGATGCGACTACAGGGAAAGAGAAGTGGGTATACCAGACCGTGCATAACGACCTCTGGGATTTCGATATCCCGATGCAGCCGAGCCTGGTTGATTTCCCAACGAAAGAGGGCAG
Source organism: Enterobacter cloacae complex sp.6700776 (assembly GCF_048284255.1). Taxonomy (NCBI): domain Bacteria; kingdom Pseudomonadati; phylum Pseudomonadota; class Gammaproteobacteria; order Enterobacterales; family Enterobacteriaceae; genus Enterobacter; species Enterobacter cloacae complex sp.6700776. Next base: position 336,973 of record NZ_JBLVYK010000004.1, read on the forward strand.
CAAGCCCGCGGTGGTAGTGGGCACTAAAGCGGGGCAAATTTACGTTCTCGATCGCCTGACGGGTAAACCGCTCACTGAAGTGAAAGAGGTTCCGGTAAAACCAGCGGATATTCCACGTGAACAGTACCCGGCAACGCAGCCTCGCTCTGTGGGGATGCCGCAGATTGGCGCAGAAACCCTGAAAGAATCGGATATGTGGGGGGCGACGCCGTTTGACCAGCTGGCCTGTCGTATCAGCTTCAAATCAATGCGTTATGACGGTCTGTACACGATGCCGGGAACCGATATTTCCCTGAGCTTCCCGGGCTCGCTGGGGGGAATGAACTGGGGCAGTTTGTCCACCGATCCGAACAACCAGTATATCTTCGTCAATGACATGCGTCTGGGCCTGTGGGTTCAGCTGATTAAGCAAGATCCGCAGAGCGCGGTGGCAAATACGGGTGGTGAAGCCGTGAACGCCGGGATGGGCGCCGTTCCGATGAAAGGAACGCCGTATTCGGTCAACAAAAACCGTTTCATGTCACCGCTGGGCATTCCGTGCCAGAAACCACCGTTTGGCTCTCTCTCCGCCATTGACCTGAAAACGCAGAAAATCGTCTGGCAGGTGCCGGTCGGTACCGTACAGGATACCGGTCCGTTTGGGGTAAAAATGCGTATGCCAATGCCTGTCGGTATGCCGACGCTGGGCGGTACGCTGGCCACGCAGGGCGGTCTGGTCTTCATTGCGGGAACCCAGGATTACTACCTGCGCGCCTTTGATTCCTCTACGGGGGAAGAAGTGTGGAAAGCGCGTCTTCCGGTGGGTAGCCAGGGCGGACCTATCAGCTATGTATCACCGAAAACCGGCAAACAGTACATTCTGATCTCTGCTGGCGGTGCACGCCAGTCGCCGGATCGTGGTGACTACGTGATTGCCTACGCGCTGGATAAATAACAGCGAAATAAGCAACCTGGCCCCGTCGCAGTACGGGGCTTTTTTTTGACTAAAAACCACGGATATGAAGAAAGCGGTGGGTCCGGTCAGCCCGTGAAAAGCACCCGCCAGCGACGGCGATGGCGAGTCATCTTGCGCCATAGTGCGATTATCTCGTCATGTTGCAGGGCATCAACAGCCTGCGGCGTTAACACCGGTAAACCATAGCGCTGGCGCAGGGCGGCTACTGCCGTGGCGCTGGCATTCATCGGTGACCGGATTTGCATCGCCAGCTGCTGTCGCAATACGCTGAACGCCGTCTCATCGCACAGCGTCAGCTCACGCAAAAATTGTTTGCAGCAACCCAACAGGTTCACGGGAGAGCGGTCAGGCGACTGTAACGCCAGCAGCAGGCCATCGCGATCGGCAATACGCTGATAACGACAGCTGACCACGTAGCCAATCTGCTGTTCCACGCGCAGGCGCTGGAAAAATTGCGGTTCGCAGCATAATGCCAGCAGCCGCAGCGCGGCGAGCGACGCGCCCGGCGGCAGGGGAATAAACACCAGCAGCGCCGAATCCGCGCTGGCGTGCGGAATGTGTTCGATCCCGCTGGGACAACCGCTTAATGGCGTCGGCTTAGCGTTAACCGGCGCCCGGAGCAGGCCAAGCTGCCGGGCTAACCCGTGCGCGTGTGCGACGCTGCCGCCAACTAGCGCCGCCAGCCAGCCGTCCCGTGGCGGATCCGATGCCAGACGTTCAGGCAACAGCTGAAGCAACTCACGGATGGCAATGCCTTCTGGCACTGGCGTAAGAGCCGGGGCGGGGTGGGAGAGGCGTTCGATTATCGCCCCGATGATGTGTTCCGCCGTAGCTACGGCGTCAGGAAGCCGCAGGGTGAGCTGCCAGCTACCGTCAACCGTTTGCCACTCGCCGCTACCGTCAATATGGCGCAGTTCAGCAAGAAGAGGGCGTAACTGTTTGCCCATCGCCACCCCCTGCGCCCGTTCCAGGCACGAATAAAAAGGCCTGCGCAGGATCAGCGTTGGCGGTTGTGTCTGCGCCGACAAATGCAGCAGCGGAGCGGCTTCTGACGTCGGGGCTGGCGTAACATACCTGGCAGTCTGCGGGTAGAAGGAAAACGCGATGGGGCTATCATCTGCAACCGGCTGGCGACGCCAATGGCTAAGCGGCAGAGCAAACCCCTGACTGGCGATAATTTCAGCGGTTTCAATTTTTTTGCAGGCCAGATACGAGGTGGGCGCCGCCAGTAAATCGGCACAAAAGGCAGAAAAACTTACGGGCGCCGCACCGGGCGCAAAACCGAACGCCCGCTGGCGCAGCTGCTCCAGCGTCGGCAGGGCGCTGAAACGCTGCTGTGCCAGCCGATAATAATGCCGCTGCTGCTCATCCGTCGTTTGCTGTAGCGCCCGTAGCCAGTGGGTAATATGCGGGTCAACCTCCTCGGGTCGTTCGCTATCAACCGTTAGCGCCAGCCAGCCGTTATCGTTATCCTGATAAAGCCAGTTCAGGGCGACATCTTCTGCCAGCCCGCGGTCCCGCAGCCCGGCAATCAGGCTTCCGGGGGCGTCGTCCAGTAAAAACTCCCGAAATAAGGTGACGTTGTCACTTTTTCGAATTAACGGACAACGCCACAGTGCGGGTCGCTCCGTCACTGCCAGCTGAAAATCTCCCTCAGCGCTAAGACGCAACGGGGGAGCGGTTTCAGGCATGCCACCAGAAGCAAAACCGGACGCAAACGTATGGGCAAGCTCGGCCAGCGCATCCAGCGTTTGCGGCCCTTGCAGCCACAATTGCAGGTGTCCGGCCACATAATAGCGCCGATGAAAGTCGCGCAACGCGGTTTGCAGCGATCCCGTGTCCTGCCCCAGAGAATCCTGGCTACCTACCTGAAAACGGCGAAAAACTGTGGGTTCTTCCATCGCGTGGCGTGCCGCCGCTTCGCGCTTGGCGGAATCATGCTGCTGGATGAGCCGGTTTTCCGCATCAATGACCGCCACTTCGCGCTGTATGTCATCGCATGAAAGCAGCGGCGCCTGCAACATATCCCGCAGTCGTGCGATGCCGTCGGACAGGTTATCGGCGGCCACATCGAAGAAAAATGCGCTGTGGCGAGCCAGCGTGGTGGCATTGACGCTACCGCCCTGACGCTGGACCCAGGCCATGAGTCGATCGTCGCCCTGATAGCGCTGGCTACCGCGGAACAGCAGGTGCTCAAGTAAATGCGCAAGACCGGCGAAGCGCGGTGGCTCGTGATGGCTTCCGGCACTCACGCGCGCAAGCGCCGCCGCGCGTGTCGCCTGCGGCTGATGCACCAGCGTTGCGCGTAAACCGCCTGCCAGCTCCACGATGCGGGGGGTCATTATCGTTACAGTTCCCGGGTTTTATAGATAAGCTGAGAACGGGTACGGTTGCGGAACTGAAGCTGGCCGATTTTCATATCGCTACAGGCTGCTTCGCGTCGCGCGTCCAGAATTTTATGATGATGCGGCGATTTGCTGCACACCGGATCGGCGTTATCAGCATTCCCGGTGAGCATAAAGGCCTGGCAGCGGCAGCCGCCGAAGTCCTTCTCCTTTTCATCGCAGGAGCGGCACGGCTCCGGCATCCAGTCAAACCCGCGATAGCGATTGAAGCCGAAAGAGTCATACCAGATGGATTCCAGACTCTGCTCAAGCACCGAGGGGAACTCCACCGGCAGCTGGCGCGCGCTGTGGCAGGGCAGCGCCGTGCCTTCCGGGGTCACGCTGAGGAAAATCGACCCCCAGCCGCCCATACAGCCTTTTGGTCGCTCTTCGTAATAATCAGGGGTGACGAACAGCAGGTTGGTCAGATTGCCGCTGGCGGCCATTTTTTGCCGATAGTCGGCAACCACGCGTTCCGCGCGGGCGATCTGTTCTCGCGTCGGCAAAAGGCCCTGACGATTAAGGAACGCCCAACCGTAGAACTGGCAGGTGGCAAGTTCGACGTCGTCGGCGTCCAGTTCAATGCACAGCTCGATGATTTTATCGATCTGGTCGATGTTGTGCCGGTGCAGGACGAAATTCAGCACCATCGGGTAATCGCGCGCTTTGACCGCTTTGGCCATCGCCAGCTTCTGCTGGAAGGCTTTTTTATTCCCCGCCAGCGCAGCGTTGAGCACTTCATCGCTGGCCTGGAAGCTAATCTGGATATGGTCCAGACCGGCCTCGCTGAACGCGTCGAGCTTGCTTTCCGTCAGGCCAATTCCCGAGGTGATCAGGTTGGTATAAAAACCGAGATCGCGGGCGGCGCGGATCAGCTCCGGCAGATCTTTACGCGTCAACGGTTCGCCGCCGGAAAAACCTATCTGCACGCTGCCCATCGCCCGCGCCTGGCGGAAAACCTCAATCCACTGTTCAGTGGTCAGCTCCTGATCCTGCCGGGCAAAGTCCAGCGGGTTAGAGCAGTAAGGACACTGTAGCGGACAGCGATAGGTCAGCTCCGCCAGCAGCCACAGCGGTGGATTGACGGTGGGTTTATTCTGGCTCACGGAAAATAATCCACTTCTGTTGATAAGCGATTTGCAGGAATTCTACGACGTCGTCATCCACGCCGCCGGCTTCCGGGAACCGTTCGTTGAGTATGGCAATGATGGCCGCCGCGTCGCGTTGGCCATCGACCAGTTCGAGGATTGCGGCGGCGGTCTCATTGAGTTTAGCCATGCCTTCCGGATAAAGGATGACATGGCTGTCCTGAGCGGCTTCCCATTGCAGGCGATAGCCGCGACGAAAGGCGACGATGGAGTTTTTTTGCATGCTTATACCAGTCGGGTTGTGTGCCAGGCCGCTTTGTCGGTGACCGTGTGATAAGGCGGACGCTGTAGCGCGTAGGCCATGGTCATCGCGTCGAGCATCGACCACAGGATATCGAGTTTGAACTGAAGGATCTCCAGCATCCGATTCTGCTTTTCTGCGCTATCGCAGTAACTCTTCGCCAGCTCCAGACCGTGTTCAACGTCGCGGCTGGCCTGGCTGAGGCGGCTGCGGAAATAAAAATAGCCTTCCTCTTTGATCCACGGATAGTGCTGCGGCCAGCTGTCGAGACGCGACTGATGAATTTGCGGGGCAAACAGTTCGGTGAGCGAACTGCATGCCGCCTCCTGCCAGTTGGCGCGGCGGGCGAAGTTAACGTAAGCGTCCACGGCGAAACGGACGCCGGGCAGCACGTGGCGTTCGCTGATTAAGTCGTCGCGGCTAAGCCCTACGGCTTCGCCCAGCTGTAGCCAGGCTTCGATCCCGCCGTCATGACCGTTGCTGCCGTCGTGATCGAGGATCCGCTGCACCCATTTGCGACGCGTGTGCGGATCCGGGCAGTTCGCCATAATGGCCGCATCTTTCAGCGGGATCGTCGTCTGGTAGTAAAACCGGTTCGCCACCCAGCCCTGGATCTGCTCGCGGCTGGCCTCGCCGTTATGCATCGCGATATGGTACGGATGGTGAATATGATAGTAGGCGCCTTTCGCCCGGAGGGCGTGTTCAAACTCTTGCGGCGAGAGCGTTTCACGAATGTGCATAGTTAGTCCTGAAGCGTGATGGTCATCCCGTCCCAGCTCACTTCAATTCCCTGCTGCGTGAGGGCGTGACGCTGCGGCGACTGCTCGTTAAGGATCGGGTTAGTGTTATTAATGTGAATCAGAATCTTGCGCTTTGCCGGCAGTGAGGCCAGCAGCGCCATCATGCCGTGTTCATCGCCGAGCGCCAGATGGCCCATATCGCGGCCGGTATTGCGCCCGACGCCAGCGGCCTGCAGTTCATCGTCCTGCCAGACTGTGCCGTCAATCAGCAGACAGTCCGCTTTTTTAAGCCACGGCAGGATGGCGGCATCGGGTTCACCGAGACCCGGCGCGTAGAACAGCGTCTGACCGTTGCGGCGGTTTTCGATAAACAGCGCCACGTTATGCCCCGGCAGCGGGCGGTCGCGCCACGGCGAATAGGGCGGTGCGTTACTGGCGATGGGGACAGCGGTAAACTGCAAATCAGGGCAGGCTTCCACGCTAAAGGCGGCGAGCGGTGCGATCGGATGATGAATCAGGCCGCCGTTCCAGTGCCGGAGCATGGTAAAAATCGGGAATCCGCTGGAAAGATCTTCATGCACCTCCGGCGTACACCATACCTGATGCGGACACCCTTCGCGCAGGCTGAGCAGCCCGGTGGTGTGGTCAATCTGGCTGTCGGTGAGAATAATGCCGCCAATATGCGTGCCGCGCAGAACCTCTTTCTTATTCAGTTCTGGCGTATGGGCAATCTGCTGGCTGATATCGGGCGAGGCGTTACACAGTATCCACTCTTCGCCGTTATCGCTGACGATGATCGACGACTGGGTGCGGGGGGTCGCCTGAAGGGTACCGTTGCGCAAACCCTGACAGTTGGCGCAATTACAGTTCCACTGAGGGAAACCGCCGCCGGCGGCGGAACCGAGGACTTTAATAAACATGAAGATAGGCCAGGTAGTAAAACAGAAATGCCCGCACGGATGGCGGGCTGAGCGATTAGCGGTTGGAAATGTACAGCGTCACTTCCAGGCCAAGACGTAAATCAATAAAAGCAGGTTTCTTCCACATCGTTTTTTCCTCTTTAAAAATGCAGCACCAACACCATTGTTTGTGCCAGTTTTGTGATGGTCATCAAATAATGCGTCACAGTGGGGCAAAGCTCAACCCGAAAGATGTAAGGAATTAACGTAATGTTTACAACGTAACCTATTGTTGCCAAACATTTTGCAATACCTTTTGCCAGTTGCCCCACAGCAGCTTATTCAGCACAAATTGATCATAGCCGCTGTCACGCAACGCGCTGATTAGCCGCGGTAAACCACTCACATCATGCAAATCATCAGGTAACGTGATGCCGTCAAAATCGGAGCCCAGCGCAACATGATCTTCGCCCATGATGTTAATAAGATAGTCGATATGGCGAACGATTGTGCTCAGCGGGGTATCGCTATCGCGTTTACCGTCGGCGCGCAGAAAGGCGTTGCCGAAATTGACCCCTGCCACGCCGCCGCTGTCGCGGATAGCCAGCAGTTGCCGATCGGTCAGATTACGCGGTTGCGGGCACAGCGTATGGGCGTTGGAATGGGTGGCGACCAGCGGTGAAGAGGAATGACGAGCAGTATCCCAGAACGCCTTTTCATTCATATGAGAAACGTCAATCAGCATGTTCAGGGCGTTAGCGTGCTTAATAAGGGCGATACCCTCTGCGGTAAGCCCTGGGCCGCTGTCCGGGCTGCCGGGAAACGCCCCGTTAACGCCGGTGCCAAAACGGTTAGCAATGTTCCAGAAAGGCCCAATGCTGCGCACGCCAGCGGCATAGAAAGCCTGTAGATCGCCACCCTCGCCGTCAAAACCGCCCGCACCCTCAATATGCGCCACCATCGCCAGCACCTTATCCTGACGGCAGCGTTCGATATCTGCCGCGCTCAGGCACAATCGCGCCCGTCCATCGGAGTGTGCGACAAGCTGCTTGAGGATCGTCAACTGCTGCCAGAGAATGTCGATCGGTTGCCACGGCTCGCTGGCGTAGTGCGGCGCCATGCGGGCGATATACTCCTGCGGCGGCACGAACAGCGCGAACAGCCCGCCGGAAAATCCGCCTTGCTGCATGCGCGGATAATCGAGGTGTCCGTTCTCAATGCCGGAGAAGAAGGCCGTTACCGGATCCTGGCGATGGTGAAGCCATAAATTAAGCAACAGGTCATTGTGACCATCAAAAATCGCCATAGCGCATCCCACTGTTTTTTATTGCTGAAAAAGTTGCCTGGCACGATAACTGATTTGTCCTGTCCGGCAAGGAGAAACTTACAACTTAGCAGCAATTGTTAATAACGCTTAACCCTGAGGAGATCCGCACATCATATTGCGTGGCGAGATAAGAGCATTTCCCGTTCCATCTGCGATTGCATCGCGTACGTTCCCTGAGCTACCGGGCTACGCTATACTTCGCCACTTTGAGTTATGCGTGGCAGGTAACGAAATATGCGGGAGAGCATTAATTTTATTTTCGTGGTGCTGTCTTTCACGGCACTGATTATGGTGATGCGCTTTTTCATCAGGCGTATTCGGCATCCAAAGCGCATCGTTGCCGACAGCCGGGGAATGAAAAAAATCTCTACCCATCCTTCCTGGTTTGGCGGATCGTCAGGTAAAACCTACTTTTATGATGAGCAGTATTTATACGAGGTCATAAATAGCGTCACCCGTAAAATTGAGCTGGCGGCTATCGTAAAAATTAAGCCGGGCTCGACAGTGGTAAATAACAGGCGGATCTGGTCTGTGAGCTATCTTGAGGGAACCCGTGAAAAACAGGTGCAGTTTTATAATAATCTGACGGTGTTTAATCAAAACTTTGCTGCGTTTTTAGAGGCTGTAAAACGCGTGAATCCTGAAGCCGATATTAAGGCCGTCTCCTTGTTCAATCTGTGACTGGAATACATTACCTTTATCTTTCTGACTGCCCATACGGCAGGTATGGGCAGTAAAGCCGCCGATATTACTTCTTCTTGTTCATCATCGCCTTGAGATCGGCAAAGGGGTTAAACGTGGCGACACCCACGTCTTTTTGCGCATCCTCACCTGCGACAACGGTGGTGCCATACTGATCCGCTTCGGTGTACTTTGAGTGTTCGTGGTCATGGCAAAACAGGCACAACAACTCCCAGTTACTGCCATCTTCCGGATTATTGGTGTGATCGTGGTCGATATGGTGGACCGTGAGTTCACGAAGATTCGAATACACAAACTCCCGCGAGCAGCGTCCACAGACCCACGGGTAAATTTTTAGCGCTTTTTCACGGTAGCCGCTTTCCAGCCGTGCGTAGTTTTTGGGGATCAGAGCCATTGCTGATGTTACCTGTTAAAAAAGAGAATAGTTCACACTATATCCCATTTTGAGATGCCAGGAGAATGCCTCCTCTGCGGGAAGGCAGCGTGCGATTTGCGTATTTCTGTCAGTTTATTTGAAGCATTCCGTTAAATAATCACCATTTATTCTCATCGGTTAATGCGTAGAGTAGGGATAACGCAATGCTTTATCAGGATACTCCACTATGAAAAAGATCGGATTTTTGTCGTTTGGTCACTGGACGCCGTCTTCCCAGTCCGGCACGCAAACCGCAGCTGACACGCTGCTACAGTCCATCGATCTGGCTGTCGCCGCTGAAGAGCTGGGCGCGGACGGTGCTTATTTCCGCGTGCACCACTTTGCCCGCCAGCTCAGTTCGCCATTCCCCTTGCTGGCTGCGATAGGCGCGAAAACCAAACGCATCGAAATCGGGACGGGCGTGATCGACATGCGGTACGAGAATCCGCTGTATATGGCGGAAGATGCTGGCGCGGCAGATCTCATCTCCGGCGGGCGATTACAGCTTGGTATCAGCCGGGGCTCCCCGGAGCAGGTGATTGATGGTTGGCGTTATTTTGGTTACGTGCCGCAGGACGGGGAAAACGAATCTGATATGGCGCGCCGTCACACTGAGGTACTGCTTGATGTATTACGCGGTGAAGGGTTTGCGAAGCCTAACCCACAGCCGATGTTCCCAAACCCGCCGGGATTGTTGCGTCTGGAGCCGCATTCAGAGGGCTTACGCGATCGTATCTGGTGGGGGGCTGGCTCCAATGCAACGGCAGTATGGGCGGCAAAACTGGGGATGAACCTGCAAAGCTCAACGCTGAAAGATGATGAAACCGGCGAGCCGTTCCATATTCAGCAGGCAAAACAGATCCGTGCCTACCGACAGGCCTGGGCCGAGGCAGGGCATACCCGTCAGCCACGCGTTTCGGTCAGCCGCAGTATTTTTGCCCTGATGGACGATCGCGACCGGATGTATTTCGGTTCAAGCCGCAATGAGAGCGACAGCGTTGGCTATCTGGATGAGAAAACGCGGGCCATTTTCGGACGCAGCTATGCCGCAGAGCCAGACAAGCTGATTGAACAGTTGAGAAAGGATGAAGCGATCGCGGAAGCGGATACGCTGTTGCTTACCGTGCCGAATCAGCTGGGCGTGGAATACAACGCACATGTGATCGAGTCCATCCTGAAACATGTCGCACCGGAAATGGGATGGCGCGATCGCAATGCGTAATCTGGCCCTCTGGTATCGCCGGTTTGGTGAGCCTGAATCGGTACTGCAAGCGGAAACCACACCATTGTCACCGCGACAGCCGGGAGAGATACGTGTGCGCATGCTTTTTTCTCCGGTGAACGCCTCCGATCTCATCCCCATCACCGGGGCATATCGCCATCGCACGCCGCTGCCCGCAATAGCCGGTTATGAAGGGGTCGGAATAGTGACCGAAACGCCCGCCGCTTACCCGGCGCTGCTGGGCAAGCGGGTCCTGCCGTTACGGGGGCAGGGAACCTGGCAGCGCTATGTCGACTGCCCAGTGGCGTATGCGGTTCCCGTCCCGGACGACGTCGACTCGCTTCTTGCCGCGCGGGCGTATATCAACCCGCTTGCCGCTCAGATGATGCTGGACCGTTATCCTCCGGTCGGGAAAACGGTGCTGCTCACCGCTGCCGGTTCTGACTGCGCCGTTCTGCTCGGGCAATGGGCACGCCAGGCGGGTGCAGAGGCGGTTTACGGGATCCATCGCTCGCCCGTGCACGCTCAACGTCTGGCTGAAATGGGGATCGTCCCGATTGCGCAAGATGATACGGCCGCCGTCAACGCTGCCGCCGCGCAAGCGGAGGTGGTGTACGACGCCACGGGCGGCAGCCTGGCGGAGGCGATCCTGAGCGTGATGCCCGAAACCGGTACCTTTGTCTGCTACGGGCTACTCTCCGGGCAGACCTTCCGGCAGCAGCGGCCGTTGCCGCGCGTGGCGTGGTTTCACATTCGTAACTATCTGGACGCGCTGAGCGCTGAGGCGTGGCAGGCGGAGTTTCGGCGCATCTGGCCTAAACTGCGCGCCAGCCAGTGCAGCGATGCTACCCTCTACCCGCTGTCGGAATGGCAGCGGGCAGTGGGCAACTACCGCGAAGCGGGAAGAACGGGCAAGCCTATGCTGTCGATGGACAATTAATCGGCCTTATGGCTCATGTCGCTCAGCAGTACAGCGATACTTTGTCCACCGGCGGTCTGCTCCAGGCCAATTTTGACAATAATTGTCAGCGGAACGGAGAGCAGCATGCCGACAGGCCCGAGCAGCCAGCCCCAGAAAATCAGGGACAGGAACACAACAAGAGTTGAAAGCCCCAGCCCGCGTCCCATTATCCGTGGTTCGAGAATGTTCCCGAAGACAAGGTTAATCACCAGATAGCCTGCCAGCAGAATCAGGGCATCATACAAACCGCTGAAAACCAGCACCTGAAGGATAGGGGGGATCGCCGCCAGCACGGAGCCAATGTTAGGAATATAGTTGAGCGCAAAGGCCAGCAGCCCCCAGACGAAGGCAAAACGCACATCCAGCGCGGCGAGCATCCCCCAGACCACTAATCCCGTCACGAGGCTGATGGCCGTTTTCAGCACCAGATAGCGTGAAACGCTGTCGAGCGCGCGCTGAATAGCACCCATTCCCTCTACCGGACGCACCATGATGTGCTGGAGTTTTGCAGGCAGCTGTGGAACTTCCAGCATCATAAACACAACCGTCAGGAACAGCAGGAAAATCGAGGTCATGGCGTTGGAGAGCTGTGCCAGCAGGCTGGTGACAATCGTCATGGCGGCATTCGGATCGATGTATTTAAGCAGTTCCTCAACCGAGACTTCGATACCCGCGCGTTGCAGCCAGGGTTCAATTTGCAGCAGCGGAGTCGCCAGGGAAGAGCGGTATGTCGGCAGCGTCCGCGCCAGCTCGTTCAGGGAGGTTCCCAGATAGGCGACTAACAGCACCATCGCAACGATAATAATACTGATAAGCAGGCTTATCGCCAGCACACGCGGGATGCGCAGCCGCACCATTCGCTGCACCAGTGGATTGAGGATCACCGCGATAAAAAGCGCCAGGATAAAGGGCACGATGATATCGGCCGCAAAACGAACGCCGGTCAGAATGATCACCAGCATGCCCAGCATGATGACGATCTTAAGCCCGTTGAGGGTGATAATGGGTTTGGCCATGGACGTTCCTGAACAGTTTTTTATTTATAATAGAGGGGAAAGCAGATTAAAAAAACTAACCAAAATCAAACAGACTGGGTAAAGAAATGAAAAGGCTTTGAGTAAATTCCTGGCTTATGATACAAATCAGGCGTGTTCAACTACTGAGGACAATTTTCATCCGCAAAGACGAGAAGCAACACCGCGGATAATTGTAATTTTATGGACAATTTGTTCAGGACGTATTTTTCAAACAACTCTGCTCTGTTTTCTACCTCCCTCTGCACGCTTTCCGGTGAACAACACTGGCGTTCCGCGCTATAGTCACGTCTTCTGCCTGAGCTGGCGCTATGCGCTTAGCTAACGGATTTAATTCCCAATTTTTTGGTTTGCTGTTCGCAGCGAGCCTCGATGGATTATATTCTCAAGCAGGAGAAAAAACATGTTTTACTGGATTTTATTAGCTCTGGCTATCGTTGCTGAAATTACCGGCACCTTGTCGATGAAATGGGCGAGCGTGAGTGACGGCAGCACCGGATTTATTTTGATGCTGGTCATGATTACGCTTTCCTATATATTCCTCTCTTTCGCGGTTAAAAAAATCGCGCTGGGCGTGGCATACGCTTTGTGGGAAGGTGTTGGTATTTTATTGATTACGCTGTTCAGCGTCATGATATTTGATGAAACCCTGACGACAATGAAAATTGCCGGGCTGACGACCCTGGTCGCAGGTATCGTGCTGATTAAATCGGGTACGCGCAAACCAGCCAAACAGCAGAAGGAGCAGACCCATGCAGCAGTTTGAATGGATCCACGCGGCCTGGCTGGCTTTCGCCATCGTTCTGGAAATTATTGCGAACGTCTTTCTGAAGTTCTCCGACGGCTTTCGTCGCAAAGCCTACGGCCTGTTATCGATTGCCGCGGTTCTGGGGGCGTTTAGCGCCCTGTCGCAGGCGGTGAAAGGCATCGATCTGTCCGTGGCCTACGCGCTGTGGGGCGGCTTCGGTATTGCCGCCACCCTGGCGGCAGGCTGGATTATGTTCGGGCAGCGTTTAAACCATAAAGGCTGGATAGGGCTGGTATTACTGCTCGCTGGCATGATCATGATTAAACTGGCCTGAGTGACCTACTGCTGCGCCAGGGCTTCCAGCCGGTCGCGAAAACCGGTCACCGCCAACGCTCGGTTATCGGCGCGCCAGCGGTCTTTCGCTGCCGGAGCAGAACTCTGAACGCCAATCAGTTGCCAGCCGTTAACGGTTTTTAACATCAGGGGCGATCCGCTATCACCCGGTAGCGTATCGCACTGATGCGAAAGCACGCTGTTTTGCGCCCAGCCCGTCACCACGCAGTCCGTATGGGTGTACAGCGAATCGAGGTGATCAACAGGGTAGCCTGACTGCGTCACTTTTCGATCGGCGGCTTTCAGGGCGGCGGTGAGCGCGTCTTTGTCACCATCAAAGAGCGGTAGCGGAGCGATCCCGGACGGCGGATAACGTAAAACGATCAGACCGAAATCCCAGGATGCCGCCCCGGGCGGCACAATCCAGCCATCGCCATCCGGTTTCAGGCGTTTCCCGAGCGACGGATCCACCCGCCCCTCAATACCGTGAATTTCGTAGCGCCAAATCCCTTTCTGCGAGACAAAGCGCAGGGCGATCGCTTTATCCGGTTTGCCTTCGGGCGGCATTAACAGGCAATGACCCGCCGTCAGCGCAAGGCGTGGCGTTATGAGAGTTGCGGTACATAGATTGCCGCTGGCGGTTTCCAGTTGCCCGATGGCATCCCAGGGCGCTTCGGTAGGATCGGTGACACGCGTACGATCGTCATGACCAAAAAACAGCGTCTTTACCTCTTTGGCGCTGATGGCGTCATCGTCGCCCTCATCCGCATGTGAAAAGCCTGCAAAAAGGCTAAACGTTCCCAGTAACAACACAACAGATTTACGCATATCACACTCTGGTGGGGGTAATTATGATTATTAAAAGTGAACCCTATGAAAATACTATAGACGCGACGGCGAGAAAGTGGGAGTAAAATCAGCGTGCTACATTCAGGAAAGATAAAAGTGGCTGGCGATGAGCGCGCATAAAATTAGCAGGATAAGAATGAACTCAAACCGATAGCGCCGCAGCATACGCCCTCCGGATAAAAAAACGGCGCTGACCGCAATCCCGTTCAGCGCCGGTTTACCAACGTGCCCCGAAGGGCACGGTTAAGCTTGTACTCTTACGCTGCTGGCTGTGCAGCAGGTTTAGCCGCTTCGTGTTTTGCCGCTTTTTTGTGATGCTTTTTAGCCGCCTGGGCTTTCTGCTCTACCGCAGGTTTTGTCGCTTTTTTGTGGTGCTTTTTCGCGGCCTGCGCTTTCTGTGCTGCCGCTGGTTTAGCCGCTTTGTGATGTTTTTTATGGTGAACCGTTTTGGCCGGAGCAGCGGTGGATGCCGCAGGCGCTGCGGTGGCGGTAGTTTCAGCCGCGAATGCAGCGGAAGAAAGACCCATAGCAGCGGCAACAACCAGAGCTAATACTTTTTTCATTTTCATACCCTCGAATTTGGTTTTTCATTTAACCCCACTGCGGGGCCGTTGAAATAACTATATCCCTGTAAATTCGGGGTTTCCGTGAGTGATTGGTATCGGCGTGTAACCATATGTACAACGCCGGGGTGGCCCCCGGCGCGTTCGTTTACAGGTAGCGGGACGTCAGGTGTTCGCGGAAGTAGCGGATATTCAGATCTTCACCCGTGGCCTGGGTGATGAGCTGCGACGTGCTGAAACGGCTGCCGTGCTGCCAGATATTCTGACGCAGCCAGTCAAACAGCGCCGAGAAATCGCCCCCGGCAATGGATGCCTGCAACCCGGGCAGCGCAGTTTTGGCGGCATGGAACAGCTGTGCCGCATACATTGCCCCCAGCGTGTAAGACGGGAAGTAGCCAAAACCGCCGTCGGTCCAGTGGATGTCCTGCATACAGCCGTTGCGGTAGTTATCTTTGGTGGATAATCCAAGCCAGGCCTGCATTTTCTCATCCCATAACGCGGGGATATCATCCACTTCGATTTCGCCATTGATCAGCGCGCGCTCAATCTCATAGCGCAATACCACATGCGCCGGATAGCTCACTTCATCTGCGTCAACGCGGATGTAGCCCGGTTTCACGCGCTGATTCCAGGCAATAAAATTCTCTTCACTGAATGCCGCCTGGCTGCCGAAACGGGCATGGACCGCCGGAAGCAAATGCTTCAGGAAAGCCTCACTGCGGCCCAGCTGCATTTCAAAGAACAAGCTCTGGGATTCATGGATCGCCGTAGAGCGCGCCAGCGCAACGGGCTGGCCGTCCCACGCTCGCGGAAGGTTTTGCTCGTAGCGGGCATGTCCGGTTTCGTGGATCACGCCGAAAAGCGCGCTGAGCAACTCGTCTTCATCGTAACGCGTGGTGATACGCACATCTTCCGGAACGCCGCCGCAGAACGGGTGGGCGCTAACGTCCAGACGACCGCCGTTAAAATCGAAGCCAAGCATTTTCATCGCTTCCAGGCCCAGCTCGCGCTGCGTGGCGGTCGGGAAGGGACCCTGTGGCGGAACGAACGATCGTTGAGCCTGTTTTTCCACAACCTTTGCCAGCAGCTCCGGCAGCCAGGACTTCAGATCGCCGAACAGCACGTCCAGGCGAGCGCTTGTCATGTCGGGTTCAAAGATATCCAGCAGCGCGTCGTAAGGCGTGCAGCCTTTAGCCTCGGCGCGCAGGCGGGCCTCTTCACGACTGAGCTTCACCACCTCTTTCAGGTTGGCTGAAAAGCCCTGCCAGTCGTTGGCCGGACGCTGAGTACGCCAGGCGTGTTCACACCTGCTGCCCGCCAGCGATTTGGCCTCTACCAGCGATTCCGGCAGTAAAGTGGCCTGCTGGTAGTGGCGCGTCATTTCACGCAGGTTGGCCTGCTCAACGTCGTTCAGATCTTCTTCTGCCGCCGCCGCCAGCCATTCACCCACTTTTTTATCGGTCAGGATCTGATGTTGCAGGACGCTCATCTCCGCCAGCGCTTCACCGCGCGCGGCGCTGCCGCCGGGCGGCATCATGGTAAACATGTCCCAGCTGGCGATGGAGGAGAGGTGAGAGAAGCGGGAGAGACGCTGGAAGGTGCGGGTGAGTTGTTGATAGTTATTGTTTTTCATGAAGTCCTCGTGTCTGAATCAGCCGATGACAAAAATTAGCATCGGCTCGATTTAAACACGAAGAGGGCTGAATGTTAATGCAGTCGTTTATGCAGGCTCGCGCCCACCAGCAGTGCCGCGCACAGCATCAGCGCGATAAATCCGCCCACGCCGTTCCAGCCGTAGTTATGCCAGAACACCCCGCCGAGCGTACCGGCTATGCTGGAACCAAGATAGTAACTGAACAGATACAGAGACGAAGCCTGACCTTTGGCGCGGCGCGCGCGTGGGCCAATCCAGCTGCTGGCAACAGAATGCGCGGCAAAGAATCCCGCAGAGAAGAGCAGCATTCCGGCAAAAATCAGCCACAGGGAAGAGACAAGCGTCATCAGCAGTCCGAACAACATCACGGCTGTGGACACCAGCATCACCGGACCACGGCCGAAGCGCGCGGTCATGGCGCCCGCTTTTGGTGAACTCCACGTCCCGGTGAGATACGCCACAGAGAGCAAACCCACCAATGCCTGGCTAAGATGCCACGGCGAGAGCATCAGCCGGTAGCCAATATAGTTAAACAGCGTGACAAATGACCCCATCAGCAGGAATCCCATCAGAAACAATCGCGGCAAACCTTTGTCGCGCCAGTGCAGACGGAAGTTGATAAACAGTGTTTTCGGACGCAGAGAAGTCGGGCGGAAATGGCGCGATTCCGGCAGGATTTTCCAGAACATCAGCGCCGAAGCGAGGGCGAAGCAGCCGATTACGGCCAGCGCAATGCGCCAGTTAAAGAAATCGGTAAACACACCGCTGAGCAGGCGTCCGCTCATCCCGCCGATAGAGTTCCCGCTAATGTACAGCCCCATGGAGAAGGCCACGAAACTCGGGTGGATCTCCTCGCTGAGATAGGTCATCCCGACCGCCGCCACGCCGCTGAGGGATAACCCAATCAGCGCGCGCATGACCAGAATGCCGTGCCAGCTGGTCATCATGGTGGACAGCAAGGTACACACGGAGGCCAGCATTAACGCCGTTACCATGACCTGCTTACGCCCGATGGCATCTGAAAGTGGCCCGGTGAACAGCAGACCGATCGCCAGCATCCCGGTTGAAATGGAGAGCGAAATACTGCTGCTGGCTGGCGACACGCCAAATTCATGCGACAGGACCGGCAGGATCGGCTGAACGCAGTAGAGCAGGGCGAAAGTGGCGAGACCCGCTGAAAAGAGCGCCAGCGTGACGCGCATAAACTGGGGGGTACCACGTTTTATAAACTGAACCGGCTGCGGTACTGCGGGTAAATCATCAATGTCGCTGGCCGGCGCGATATCAACGGTCGTTGTACGGCTCACACATAATCCTTGCTTAAACTTCCCCGTGGTTTCTGGTGACGGGTATGACCACAAGATTAGGGTAGGAAAATGTAAATATTCTGTCTAATATATTAATAATCTCAAATGATACTTTAAAAATATGAATATCGAGCTGCGCCATCTGCGCTATTTTGTCGCCGTCGCTGAAGAGCTCCATTTTGGTCGTGCTGCGGCAAGGCTGAATATCTCCCAGCCACCGCTGAGCCAACAGATCCAGATCCTTGAGCAGCAGGTTGGGGCGCGTCTGCTGGCGCGAACCAACCGCAGCGTGAGCCTGACGGCGGCGGGAAAACAGTTTCTCGCCGATAGCCGACAGATCCTGAGTATGGTGGTGGACGCCGCCGCCAGAGCGGAACGGCTTCATCTCGGGGAGACGGGAGAGCTGCGCATCGGGTTTACCTCGTCGGCCCCCTTCATCAGCGCTGTTTCACAAACGCTATCCTCGTTTCGCAGTAACTTTCCGGATGTGCATATTCAGACGCGCGAAATAAATACCCGGGAGCAAATATCGCCGCTTAATGAAGGATCGCTCGACCTGGGGCTAATGCGTAACACGCAGTTGCCTGATACCCTGGCGTGGCAGGTGATCCTCCGCGAACCGCTGATGGCGATGATCCCCCGGGATCACCCGCTCGCCGCGCAGCATAGCGTCACGCTGGCTGAACTGGCGAAAGAACCCTTTGTCTTTTTTGACCCACAGGTGGGTACCGGATTGTATGACGATATTCTTGGTCTGATGCGGCGATATGGCTTTGTCCCGACTATCGCGCAGGAAGTGGGGGAAGCCATGACGATCATTGGTCTCGTTGCCGCAGGACTTGGCGTGTCGATTCTTCCGGCCTCGTTTAAACGGGTACAATTGCCGGAAATGCGCTGGGTGAATATTGCTGAGCAGGATGCGGTCTCGGAGATGTGGCTGGTGTGGTCTAAACATCATGAACAGAGCCATGCGGCACAGCGTTTCAAAGAACAATTAATTACCGCTTCTCACGGGCGTTATTTATAGGGAAAAGCGGGTGAAAATGTGCAGTAAATCACATGGCTAAGTAAAAATTTGACGTCAGCCATTGAAGTGCTTCACCATAGCCCTCAGTTTATTTCGAAGCTCGAAAATAAGGGAGTACGAGGTGGTTGCTGATAGTCAGCCAGGGCATATCGATCAGATCAAGCAGACCAACGCGGGCGCCGTTTATCGCCTGATTGATCAGCTGGGTCCGGTTTCGCGTATCGATCTTTCGCGCCTGGCACAACTGGCACCCGCCAGTATTACCAAGATTGTCCGCGAAATGCTGGAAGCCCATCTGGTTCAGGAGACAGAAATTCAGGAGCCGGGCAGCCGTGGCCGTCCGGCGGTAGGGCTGGTGGTGGAAACGGAAGCCTGGCACTACCTGTCGCTGCGAATTAGCCGCGGGGAAATCTTCCTCGCGCTGCGCGACCTAAGCAGCAAGCTGGTGGTGGAAGACCGGCTGGAACTCCCGCTCGATGCAGAGCAACCACTTCTCGATGCCATTCTGACCCACATCGACCAGTTCTTTATTCGTCACCAGCAGCGCCTTGAACGTTTAACGGCGATTGCGATCACCCTGCCGGGAATTATTGATACCGAAAATGGCATTGTGCACCGCATGCCGTTTTATGAAAACGTCAAAGAGATGCCGCTGGGCGACGTGCTGGAAAACCACACCGGTGTGCCGGTCTACATTCAGCATGATATCAGCGCCTGGACGATGGCGGAGGCGTTATTTGGCGCTTCCCGGGGCGCGCGCGACGTAATTCAGGTGGTGATTGATCACAACGTTGGCGCAGGTGTGATCACCGACGGGCGTCTGTTGCATGCTGGCAGCAGTAGCCTGGTGGAGATTGGCCATACGCAGGTCGATCCGTACGGAAAACGCTGCTACTGCGGTAATCATGGTTGTCTGGAGACGATTGCCAGCGTCGAAAGCGTGCTGGAGCTGGCGCAGGTGCGGCTCAGCCAGTCAATGAGCTCCACGCTGCACGGTCAACCGTTGAGCGTCGAGGCATTATGCACTGCGGCAAGGCAGGGCGATCTGCTGGCGAAGGACATCATTACCGGCGTGGGCAATAATGTCGGGCGCATTCTGGCCATTATGGTGAACCTGTTTAACCCGCAAAAAATACTGATTGGCTCCCCGCTCAGCCAGGCGGCGGATATCCTCTTTCCGGCGATTTCCGCCTGCATCAACCAGCAGGCGCTTCCCGCGTACAGTAAAAACATCGTGGTGGAAAGTACGCAATTTTCCAACCAGGGTACGATGGCTGGCGCCGCGCTGGTAAAAGATGCGATGTACAACGGCTCGTTACTGATTCGTTTGCTTCAGGGCTAACTCTTTTCCATAGATGTACGAAAAATTGCGCTATCTCAAGCCGGGTAGCGCACGCTTCCCGTAGACTTTCCCCACTGAATTATTTACCTGGTTTATATTTTTTGAAGCATACCCAAGAGGTGGAATGAGTCATGCTTAAGCGTTTCTTTATTACTGGTACGGATACGTCTGTCGGGAAGACCGTCGTATCCCGCGCGTTACTTCAGGCCCTGGCGGCAAGCGGTAAACGCGTTGCAGGATACAAGCCGGTAGCAAAAGGCAGTAAAGAGACGCCAGAAGGGCTGCGCAATAAGGACGCCCTGGTTCTGCAAAGCGTCTCGTCTCTGGAACTGCCTTATGATGCCGTCAATCCTATCGCGTTAAGCGAAGAGGAAAGCAGCGTCGCTCACAGCGGGCTTATCAACTACAGTCTGCTCTCTGATGGCCTGGCAAATCTGAGTGAAAAGGTTGACCACGTTGTCGTTGAAGGGACCGGTGGCTGGCGCAGCCTGATGAACGATTTACGTCCCCTTTCCGAGTGGGTGGTGCAGGAGCAGCTGCCGGTGATTATGGTCGTGGGCATTCAGGAAGGGTGCATCAACCATGCCTTGCTGACGGCGCAGGCTATCGCTAATGACGGCCTGCCACTGATTGGTTGGGTGGCGAACCGTATTAACCCGGGCCTTGCGCACTACGCAGAAATCATCGACGTGCTGAGCAAAAAGCTGCCTGGCCCGTTGGTAGGCGAACTGCCTTATCTGCCCCGCGCCGAGCAGCGCGAATTAGCGCACTATATCGATCTCTCGGCTTTCGGCGGTATGCTGGCCGTAGATCGAGTCGTGGCGTAGCGTTCTCGACAATACCGACGCCACAACACAGGCAACCAGCAAACCGGGAAGTAAAAAATACTGCCCGGTCATCTCACATACCATCAAGGCCGACATGATTGGCGCATGCGTTGTGGCGGCGAGCAGCGTCGCCATACCCGCCAGCCCAAGCAGGATCGCCGTCTCAGAGCCAGGAAACCACAGCGCAAAGATCTGCGCAAACAGCATTCCCGTTGCCATACCAACGAACAAGGTTGGCGTAAACACGCCTCCCGGTGCGCCGGACCCGCTGCTTGCCAGCACCGCCAGGAGCTTGCAGATAAAGACGCCGGCAATTACCGACAGCAGCGGCGGCGATTGCAAAAACGCCTGAACCACGCTATAGCCATTCCCCCATACCTTCGGCGTCAGCAGCGACAGCAGCCCGACGATCAGACCCCCCAGTGCCAGCTGCCACGGCGGTGAGAGTTTGAGACGCAGAAACAGAGAATGGCTGAAAGCCATTAGCCACATCAAAAGCGGGCCGCACAGCCCAGCCAGCAGACCCACGCCAACGATCAGGAAATAATCCACCGCCGTAAGCATCTCGCTGAGATGGACATCATAAAGTGTATTCGCGCCGGGACTTAACAGGCGCGTGGTTAGCAGGGCCACCACAGCGGCAATCACCACCGGGCCGAGGGAGGCCAGCATCAGCGTGCCAAACAGGATCTCTGCGATAAACAGGCTGCCCGCCAGCGGCGCATGATAGGCGCTGGCCATCCCGGCGGCGGCACCGCAGGCGATCCACAGTTTCCATTCGGATTTCGGCGTACAACGTTGTGCAAAAAAGGAGGCAGCGAGGGCGGCAAGCAGGATCATGGCGCCTTCCCGGCCGATGGCGCTGCCGCTGGCGACCACCAGCAACGAGGCGAGGGATTTCACCAGGCTGGCGCCGTAATCAAACTGGCCATCACCCGTCTCCAGCGCCTCCATATAATCGGTCGGGGCTTGGGGACGTTGTGCCGTCATGCGCTGCCATCCCCACAGTAGCACTCCCGCGGCCAGACCACCCAGCGCAGGCGTGAGCGCCCGCCGCCAGGGCGATAACGCGGCAGCGGCGTTCACCAGGCTTCCGCTTTCGTTGCTGAGAAACAACCACTCCAGCAGATACATGCTGTGGCGGAACACCGCAACGGCCAGCGCTGCCAGCACGCCGGTGACAGTAGCAATCAGGAGACGGCGAAACATCGCGCGGATGTCGGGGTAAGCGTGAAGACGTTGCATGAAGTCGTGATTAACGGGGACGATACGATATTGTGGCGGGAAAACGTGAGGTTAGCAAAAGGTATGCGTGCGGAAAAAGGCCGGGCAGTACCCGGCCTGAATGCTTAACTCTCGCTATGAATATTCAACGCCCGGCGCGTACGCCCTGAGCTCAAATACTCCGCAATATAATCCTGGGATATCTCGCCGTTATAGCGTCCGTCCTCGTCCACAATCGGCATCCAGCTGGTGTTGCTCTCATACAGGCGAGAAAGCACCACGCGCAGGTTATCCTCGGCCTTACCTGTCATGCGGAACGGATGCAGAATATCACCGCAGCTGCCGCTGGCATTACGCGCTTCGCGGCGCTTCACAAAGCCCAGCGGTTTGCCGAGATCATCAACCACGGTAATGGCGCGAATATCGTTGTCATCCATGGTGGCGAAGGCCTCTGGCAGCGGCGTCGATTCGCGTACCGTAATCGTCGGCTGCTGGTCGGTGACGTCGCCCGCGGATACCAGCAGCAGGCGTTTCAACGTCCGGTCCTGACCAACAAACGAGCCGACAAACTCATTGGCGGGTTTCGCCAGCAGCTCGTCCGGGCTGGCGCACTGAACAATACGCCCCTGACGGAAGACGGCAATACGGTCGCCCAGCTTCAGCGCTTCGTCAATATCGTGGCTCACCAGCATCACGGTCTTTTTCAGCTTGCGCTGCATCTCCAGGAACTGGTTCTGGATCACCTCACGGTTAATCGGGTCAACCGCGCCGAATGGTTCATCCATCAGCAGGACCGGAGGATCCGCTGCCAGCGCGCGGATGACGCCGATACGCTGCTGCTGACCGCCGGACATTTCGCGCGGATAGCGGTGAAGGAATTTATGTGGATCCATTGCCACCATATCCATCAGCTCCTCGGCACGGGATTTACAGCGCGCTTTGTCCCAGCCCAGCATGCGCGGCACGACGGTAATGTTCTCTTCGATAGTCATGTTCGGGAACAGGCCAATCTGCTGGATCACGTAGCCAATGTTGCGGCGCAGGGTCACGGTGTCCATCCCGCTGGTGTCTTCGCCGTTAATCAGGATCGTCCCGCTGCTTGGCGTAATGAGACGGTTAATCATCTTCAGGGTAGTGGTTTTTCCGCAGCCGGACGGGCCGAGCAGCACGCACATTTCCCCTTCAGGCACGTTCAGATTGACGTTGTCGACGGCCTTAAACGTCTGGCCGTGCTTCTGTGAAAATTGTTTGGTGAGGTTTTCCAGTTTTATCATTATCGAATCCCCTTCGGAGTCAGTACCACCTGCAAACGGTGCAGCAACCAGTCGAGCACAATCGCTAAAAGACAAATCATCAGCGCGCCCGCAATTAACATACGAATATCACTCCCGCCAATACCGTTAAGCAGCAGCAGGCCCAGACCGCCCGCGCCAATCACGGCAGCAATCGCCATGACGCCGATGTTCATCACCACGGCGGTGCGGATGCCGCCAAAAATGACCGGCAGCGCCATTGGGATTTCCACCCAGCGCAGACGCTGCCAGAAGGTCATGCCGATGCCGCGTCCCGCTTCGCGCAGGCCGGGTGGCAGGCTGTCGAGCGCCGTGTGGGTGTTGCGCACAATCGGCAGCAGTGAATAGAGGAACACCGCCGTAATCGCGGGCAGGGCGCCAATGCCCTGACCGATCAGCGAAAAGAGCGGGATCATCAGGCCGAAAAGCGCAATTGACGGGATGGTGAGCACAATGGTGGCAATCCCCAGCACCGGCGTTGCCAGCCATTTATGGCGGACAATTAAAATACCCAGCGGCACGCCAATAACAATCGCCATGCCCACGGCGAGTGCCACCAGCCAGAGGTGTTGCAGCGTCAGGGTTAAGAGATAGTCCCAATTGTCGAGAATATAGTGAATCGTCTCCATAGCGCCTCCTACAGCAACTGTTTGCTACGCAGGAAATCACGGGCGACCTGCTGCGGTGACTGATGGTCGATATCTACCTTTTTATTCAGTTCGGTGATAACGTCGTTGTTGAGCTGGGCTGAGAGGGTGTTCAGCGCCTCCTCCAGCCCCGGGTTAGCCTCCAGCGTGTCTTTTCGAACAACTGGCGTCACGGCGTAACTCGGGAAGAAGCCTTTATCGTCTTCCAGCACTTTAAGATCGAAGCCCTTCACGCGCCCATCGGTGGTGTAGATCAGCCCGGCATCGACAAACCCGTCGCGCACCGCGTTATAGACCAGCCCCGGATCCATCTGGCGGATCTGCGGGCGGTCCAGCTCCATGTTGTAGGCCGCCTGCAACGGTTTCATCCCGTCGCTACGCCCGGCAAATTCCAGGTCAAGGCCCAGCAGCCAGTTGTTATCTGGATCGGTTTTACGGATCTGCTCAATCTTTGCCACCATCTCAGACATGGTATTGATATGTTCAGCCTCGGCGCGCTTGCGCTGCATGGCAAAGGCATAGGTATTGTTCATATCGGCAGGTTTAAGCCACACCAGACCGTGCTTTGCGTCGAGGCGTTTCACCGTCTCGTATGACTCCTGCGGCGACATGCGTTTGTTGATATGGTTGAAGATGATCAGCGACGTGCCGGTGTACTCCCAGGTCATATCAATCTGCTTGTTAATCATCGCGTTACGGGAAATCACCGTCGCAATATTAGTCTGCGGCTGCACCTGAAATCCTTTCTTTTGCAGATACTGTACGGTCATGGCCGAGAGAATGTGCTGCTCGGTAAAGCTCTTTGTTGCCAGGATCAGCGGCGCGGCGAGCGCCTGGCTGGTGAAGAGCGCGGCGGCGCACAGCGCCGTCAGGCCGGAAAACAGTCTCATAGAAGCTCCTTGTTATAATTATCGCGCGAGATGCGGGCTCAGTAGTCGACCCAGTGCCGCCAGCAGCGTATCCAGAATCAGGGCGAACAGGGCGGTGGCCGCCGCGCCCAGGATCAGCGTCGGGAAGTCATTCAGATAGATCCCCGGGAAAATCAGCTCGCCGTAGCTGCTGGCGCCAATCAGGAATGCCAGCGGTGCGGTACCGACGTTAATCGCAGTGGCAATGCGAATACCGGAAAGCATCACCGGCCAGGCGTTAGGAATTTCGACCTGATGCAGGCGCTGCCATTTGGTCATGCCGATGCCGTTTGCCGCTTCCAGCAACGACGCGGGAACAGAGCACAGCCCGGCATAGGTGTTACGCACAATTGGCAGCAAAGAAGCGAGAAAGAGGGCGATAATGGCCGGTTTATCACCGATGCCAATCACCACCATCGCCAGCGCCAGAACGGCCAGCGGCGGCAGGGTGTTGCCCACGTTAAAGATTTGCATCACGTATTCGGCGATACCCCGTGCCGCCGGACGGCTCAGCAGAATACCGCTTGGAATGCCCACCAGCAGGGCAAAGAACATTGATGAAAAGACCAGAATCAGGTGCTGTTGACCGAGGTAGAGCAGGTCAACCTGGCGCGCCTTAATCGTCTCCAGTCCAATTCCCCAGGTGAGGAGAGCGAGGACCACGATAATCGCGCCGACAAAAAGCAGCGAACGTTTAAGTAATGGGTGCATTGCGGTGTGTCTCCCTGTGCGCATGCGTTATAGCAACCACCTGTTGCGGTTGCCTGTTGTTATGCCATGTTTCGGCAGGGGTACTTCACCTATAGCAAGCGAAACGGAAGGGTTCCAGCAAAGGGGGTAAAACAGTAACCCTATGAAATTAGTGACAACCTGAGTTAAGCCTTATGGCGTAAGGGCTGTCAGTGGGAAGGCAGAATAGTCTTAAAGAAGCACGCCTCAAGTGACAACGTCACTTGAGGCGTGCTGATCACCCTATCGACTAAGCGCGGCGCGTACCTTTCGAACGCGCCACGAGATACGAACGATTGAAAAGGCGGCGATAAACACCAGCATCAGGCCCAGTGCCAGCATCGCGTGGAATCCAAACTCTCTGAAGAGGATCAGCCCCGCAATCCCGCCGGTAATAAACGAGAAAAGGGTGGTTAAATGGGTTTTGAGCTGGCTCTTTTGCGCGGCCGTGTCTTTGGAATAATCCCGGCGCAGCATGGCGACCATAACGGAGGCCAGCGAAATGCCGGCATCGGTCAGCGTGCCGGTAATGTGCGTGGATCTCACCCGACCGCCGGAAAGCTGAGTTGAGGTGGAGTTATGAATTCCCATCAAACCGCACAGGAAAAGAATAATCTCCTGATTCGTGGCGAAGGAGTGAAAATACATTTCATAAAGGGATACCCCGGCAAGTAATAGCCCTTCAACAAATAAAACCTGGCTGAATATCAGCCTGACGTTATGGATAATTCCCCAGATAACAATAATCCGCGCAACAATGGCGCCAGTGACAAACGACAGAATAATGGCGCCAAAAAAAAGAATATCACTGAGATCGGTGGAGGAAACTTCGCTGGATAACTGCGATGTATTACCCGTCATATGAGAGGGGAAAAAGCCGAACGCGCCCAGCGCAATGGCATTCAGCAGTCCCGCGGAGGTCGCCAGCCAGAGTGCAAGACGACGATCCTCCTGATGCGTTCGTTCTTTCTTTAATTTAATCAGCAAAGAATACCTCCAGTTTGAGCTTTGCCTGACTTCTCAAGCTAACAAAGCGATGTCGCCGACTGACCAGGATATTGCTTAATTATTATTTCAACGGGAGATATTCGAGGTTTTGTAATTAAATAAAATAACCCTGTTAATATAATGCCTTATTGTAGATGCCACGAGCAGACTGACGGGCAAAAATACCGTCCCAATGTGCACGCCCGCTGTAGCGGGATGGGATTTGATTCAGTGTAGACATAGGTGTCATTCACGACGATGAGAAGAGATGCCCCCGTGATTTCCGGGGGCTTAGAGTGTTATTTCAGACTGGTTTTGAAGAACTGCTCAAACTGCGCGAACGGGATTTTTCCTGCGACGTTATCGTAGAGATCAACATGGTTTGCACCGGGAACAATCACCAGCTCTTTCTCTTTGCTGCCGACGGCCTTGAACGCATCCTCCGCAAAATAACGAGAGTGTGCGTTTTCACCGGTCACAATCAGCGTTGGGATAGTGATCTCCCCGGCATAGCTCAGCAGCGGCATATTCATAAAGGATAACGGCATGGTCGCAGTCCACGCGCCGGTGGAGTTTACGGAACGGGCATGGAAACCGCGCGGCATACGGTAGTAATCATAGAACTCTTTCAGTACCGGATGCGGATCGGTGGGCAGTGCTTCCGGCAGAATGCGCTCGGCCGCCGTCACCTTGCCATTCTCATCGACATTAATATCGTGGCCGCCATGGGCGAAAGTGCCGCTTTCAGCATCTTTCCAGCGCTGCGCGTTCAGATACTGCAATACGGCCCGACGATCGGCCGCTGAATAGCGATCTTTCCCGTTGCCCACGCCGTGACCCATCGCGCGGCTCATATCGTACATTACGCTGGTGGCGACCGCCTTCACGCGGGTATCCATGGATGCCGCGTTCAGCGCCATACCGCCCCAGCCGCAGATACCAAGAATGCCGATACGGTTACGGTCGACTTCTTTCTGTAACCCCAGGAAATCCACAGCGGCGCTAAAGTCTTCGGTGTTGATGTCAGGGGAGGCAACGTTACGCGGCTGGCCGCCACTTTCCCCCGTGTAGGATGGGTCGAAGGCCAGGGCCACGAACCCCTGCTCAGCCAGAGTCTGGGCGTACAGACCGCTGGATTGTTCTTTAACCGCACCGAACGGCCCACTGACGGCTATCGCCGCCAGTTTCTGGTCGCCGTGGTTCCTGGGAATGTACAGATCGCCCACCAGAGTGATCCCGTACCGGTTCTGGAACGTCACTTTGCGGTGGTTGACTTTATTGCTCTCGGCGAAGGTTTTATCCCAGGTTGTCACCATCGAAACGGGGGCGTTGGGATTTAGCGTTTCTGCATAACTCATTGTTGTCACTCCACTTAATGATGCGCATAACAGCAGCGCAACGGACAGTTTTTGGGTGAATGTTTTCATAAGAGGTACCGTGTGTTGTTGTAATGAGGCCATTATAGTTAGCAGAAATAGTGCTGATTAGAGGCCAAAAGCTGCTAGGATTAATATCATTTTGTTATGAATTGACGAGGCATGATGGCGAAGCGGGAAAACTATAATGAACTGTATCTCTTTATCCAGGTGGTGCGGGAGGGAAGCTTCACGGCAGCCGCACAGCGGCTCGGGCTGGCGCAATCCGGGATCAGCCGATCGGTTCGCGAGCTGGAGGAGCGGCTGGGCGTTCAGCTTCTGGTGCGCACTACGCGCAAGCTGTCGCTGACACACGCCGGGGAACATCTTTACCAGACCGCTGGCTCCGCCTTTGATGCGCTTGATACCGGGTTGACCAGACTGGCGCATTACCGTCAGACGCCGTCCGGCACGGTGCGCATTAATGCCAGCCAGCACGCCATCGAGAAATGTCTGCTGCCAAAGCTCGCTATCTTCAAACAGCGTTACCCGGATATCCGTCTGGAATTGATGAATGAGAGCCGGTTCGTGGATATCATTGCCGAGCGATTCGACGCGGGCGTCCGGCTGGGACCAGAGGTGGGACAAGGAATGATTGCGGTGCGCATCACGCCCGATATGGAGATGGCTGTGGTTGCCGCCCCGGCGCATTTTCGGCGCTATGGTTTCCCGCAGACGCCCGCCGATCTGGACGCTCATCCCTGCATTGCCTACCAGTTTGCCGACGGTAACCACTATCAATGGGAGCTTGTTCAGGACGGGAAACGAGTTACGCACCGGCCTGAGGGGCAATGGGCCTTTTCCGACAGCTACATGGAGGCCGAAGCGGCCCGGCTGGAACTCGGGCTGGCCTATGTCCCGGTTGAGCTGGTGTCTGACGATCTGGAGCGTGGCACGCTTATACGCGTCTTACAGCGCTACAGCCTGCGGATGGAAGGGCTTTACCTCTATTATCCGCACCGCAACGTGTCCCCGGCGCTGAGAGCGGTTATTGATACGTTGAAAATTTAAGGCAGCCTCTGCTCGACGGTCTATACAGCTCCTGGGTTTGTGGTACGCTACTATTTTATATAGCGCTGCTTAATTAAGGCAAAGAAATGACAAAAATAACGCCAGAATATACGGCTGTAGACTTATCGAGTTGGGCAAGGAAAGAACATTTTGAAGTCTTTCAGAGCTTTGCTCAATGCACGATTAACCAAACGGTTCAGCTGGATATCACTGCGCTGCTGAAACATATCAAACAGGTTGGCTGGAAATTTTATCCTTCGATTATTTCCCTTATTTCGACAGTCGTTAACCGCCATTCTGAGTTCCGTATGGCTATGAAGGATAATGAGCTTGTAATATGGAATGAGGTGCATCCCAGCTATACCCTTTTCCATAAAGAGACGGAGACGTTTTCATCATTATGGAGTCACTTCGACGGGAATATTCATCACTTTCAGAACGTTTATGCAGAAGACGTTTCTCGCTATGGTGATAATCTTGCCTACTGGCCCAAAGAAGAGTACCGGGAAAATATATTCTTCATATCGGATATTCCGTGGGTCAGTTTTACCAGTTTTAATATCAACGTGGCTAACATGCAGAACTTTTTTGCGCCCATGTTCACGTTTGGAAAATACTTTAACCAGGATGGAAAAGTCTTGTTGCCTTTCGCCGTTCAGGTTCATCATTCTGTCTGTGATGGTTTCCATGTGGCCAGACTAATCAACGAGTTGCAAGAGTTGTGTGATAATTTACCGCACTATTAAGCCGCGAGCCGTTTCCGGCCCGCGGCAGCAGGACAGGTGATGAGTCGTTCTGACGATCAGGCGGCTTTGACGGCCCGGATTTTTTTGCTGCTATCCGCCTCCTCTGGCGCTGTTTTATCCGTTGCAGTATTGAGCTCGGGAAGCTTGCTGGTACGCAGGATATGCTGCACGGACTCTTTCTGCTCGGCAAGATACAGACCAAGGTTTTCCGCCTGCGTTTCATCCATCTGCATTCCGCTTTGCAGCAGCCAGTCGGTGAACGCTTCTGCCATGTCGAGCAGTTTGTCGTGAGCGTCAGCCTCTTTCTTACTGGCAAAAGTCATTTTCTCTTCACCTTTTCTTACGACCACGAATTTTGTTTCAACAGCCATTTTGCACCTCCAGTACTGTAATTATATACAGTATAGCAGCTCCGGATCTGCGTTGCAGCAAAAATGTCCGAACCTGGCTTACACAACGGATGTACAAGCCAGGAGCTGTTATCGGTACAGCGTTTTTTCTGCAATCGGGATCAGCAAAGTGGACTGCCATTCTGCCAGCATCAGCTGGGCAAGTTTACCCAGCGCCGTGTAGAACGGATGGGCCGCGTTTTCAACGAATACGCTAAGGAAACGCGTGCTCCACGGCAGCAGATGCCAGGCCATAAGCTGGTCGCGTTCTGTGTCGCGACCGTTCTCGGCAAGCCATGCCGCCAGCATCAGCAACGTTCCGAAGTGATCTTCCGGCTCATTCTGCTGCATCTCAAAGGCGATATGGTTTTCACGCATCCACTGGCGCAATGCAAGGGTCGAATCGCCAAACAGCACGGACTCGCGATCGAGCCAGACGGAGCCCCACGGGGGGGCGGGCAGGGCATACGGGCCAATAAACAGACGCTGCCAGGCGTCTTTCAACGCTTCGTCCGACGGGTTCTTAAACATACTGGCCACGGGCTGCAGGCTTTCCTGCGCCAGCGGCCAGTCCTGCACCCAGTCACCTGCGGTCAGGGCACTCACCAGCGGTGCGGTCTGCTCGCTGTCAGGGGCAAAATAAAACAGCGCGCCCAGTACCCGGGCGCTGAACGCGAACGTTTCGCGGTGTGAGACGTCATTCATTACAACTTTCCTTACTTGTGCGCGGGGGTAGCCCGCGCACCTGTGTTAACCTGCAATTGCTAACCCTGCGGTCATATGCAAACCATAAAATAGCCCACGGCCAATCAGTTCACCCACCGCCACCAGCACGAAACCTGCAAACAGGCCGAGCGTTTTCGGTTCCTGACGACGAATAAGCGGACAGATCCAGCAGCCTAAACCCGCCGCCAGCAGCGCGATGCGCCATACCTGAAGCGAACCATAATCCGGCAGCAGGGCGTTAGCCTGCTGGATAGAACTCTGGATCGTCCCCAGCGTATTGCTTTGCAACACGACGACCGCCACGCAGGCGATGAGTGCCAGTACGCTGACAGACGCGGCAAGGGTACCTTTGTATGTCACGTTTGCGACCCGCAGAAGCAGCGCGGCCAGCATCGGGCCAGTAAGAGCCATCGTCAGGAAGAAGGCCAACGTGGTGTAGCCCGTATACCAGGTCGGAACGGTATCGATCTGATAGACCCGGGTCATCGCCCAGACAAAAACGACACCCAGGAGCTGGCTGACAACCATCCAGATTTTGCCTAAAGCTGGGGGCATTTTACCGATAACCGACACCAGCCACCAGAAACCGCCCACGGCAAAGAAGATCGAACCCGCCGCGATCTCATTACTCAGCGCTGACGCTCCCACGCGGTTAAGCGAGTTGAAGGCGCGCAGCGGGGAGCCAAGATGCAGTACCGAGGCCATAAACCCAATACCCATTACCAGCCAGAGAAAAAACTGGCTGCGCACGATGCGTATTCTGGCCTTGTCATCACCTTCATTCAGCCAGGCGAAGCCCATCACGATTAATGCGCCAGCCACGCACTGCCCGAAAACGGTGAAGATCACCAGCGGCCATTCATGCCATCCACTTCCCATCTCACACCTCCTTCGGGTTTGCCAGGTAGCCGGTGGTGTCACCCGTCGGACGGCTGTTGGCGTTAGGTTT